>JBBIKA010000222.1:0-6629 GCA_037445695.1 Chloroflexota bacterium | reverse complement strand
GCGCTGCTGGGTAGCCCGGACGATTTATCGCCGGGCGGGCGCACGGGACGCACAGAAGTCCGGGCGGGCCGACAGCGCGGCGAGCGCGGCTCGATTACCGGAATAGATTCTTAACATTCATCAGTGCCTGGCACGTGAGCGGGGTTTATTTTCATCACGCGCTGTGTGCCGCTGCGCATGAGCAATTGTAAGCGAGGAAACGTCGAACGCCGTAACCGGCAACGTTGAATGCGTGACCCGGGTCACCAAGGAGCTTTCAGATGAGCACATACAACCAATCCATTCTCGTCCTCAAGATCGGCGGGAACCAGGTCGAAGATGAGGCGTTTCTGGCCGAATTTGTGACCGCGGTCAAGGTCCTGCTGTCGCAACACGCGGTAGTGATCGTGCACGGCGGCGGCAAAGAGATCAGCGACCTACACGAGCAGCTCGGCGTGGGGTTCCAGACGGTCGAAGGGCTGCGCGCCACCAGCCCGGAGAGCATGAAGCTGGTCGAGATGGTGCTCAACGGCACGGTGAACACCCGGCTGGTGCGCTGGCTGGTGAACGCCGGGGTGGCCGCGCTCGGCCTGAGCGGGATAGACCTGGGCCTGGTGCGCACCACGCCTCTGACGGTCAAGGGTCAAAGCCTGGGCCGGGTGGGCCAGGTGGGCCCGGTGAACGGCGAGGTGCTGTTGCGCCTGCTCGACCTGGGCTTGACCCCGGTCATTTCGCCGGTCTCGCTCGGCATGGATGGCCTGGCGTACAACGTCAACGCCGACCATGTGGCCGCGGGCGTGGCCAAGGCCATCGGGGCCGACAGGCTGATCTTCGTGAGCAACGTGCCCGGCGTGCGAGTGGATGGCCGCACCATGCCCGCGCTGAGCCCGGCGCAGGTCGAGGCGCTGATCGCCGACGGGCAGATCACCGGCGGCATGATCCCCAAGGTGCGCGCGGCCACCGACGCGGTGGCGCGCGGGGTGCCTCAGGCGGTCATCACCGACCTGGCAGGGCTGGCGACCGATAGCGGGACCGCTGTGATGAGCGGATGAATATCCGGTAAGCAAAGGAGCCATTCATGTCATCCGAACCTGAAAACGTCTTCGATCTGGAACAAAAGTACGTCCTCCAGACCTATGCTCGCGCGCCGTTCGTGCTCGATCACGGTCGGGGCTGCTGGCTATACGATACGGCGGGCAAGGCCTATCTGGACTGCGCCGCCGGCATCGCGGTCAATGCGTTGGGACATGCCGACCCGGAGCTGGTGGCGACCCTGACCGAGCAGGCGGGCAAGCTGTGGCACGTGTCCAATCTGTATCACACTGCGCCCCATGCCCGGCTGGCCAAAATGTTGTGCGAGACGAGCTTCGCCGACCGGGTCTTCTTCGCCAATTCGGGCGCGGAGGCCAATGAAGGCGCGTTCAAGTTCGCGCGCAAATGGGCACGCGAACATTTCGGCGAAGGCAAGACGGCCATCGTGGCGTTCACGGGCGCGTTTCACGGCCGCACCTTTGCCGCGCTGGCCGCTACCCCGCGCGAGAAATATCAAGCGCCCTTCCGACCGCTTCTGCCGGGCGTGCGCATCGCGCCGTTCAACGACCTGGCCGGCACGGCCGCGGCGATGGGCGACGACGTGTGCGCGGTGATCGTCGAGCCGGTGCAGGGGGAGGGCGGCATCCACCCGGCCACGCCGGAGTTCCTGGCCGGACTGCGCGAGCTATGCGACCGCCACCACGCGCTGCTGATCTTCGATGAGATCCAGTGTGGCCTGGGGCGCACGGGCGCCCTGTGGGCGCATCAGAGCTATGGCGTCACGCCCGACATCATGACCGCGGCCAAGCCGCTGGCGGGCGGCCTGCCGATGGGCGCCATCCTGATGACCCAGCGCGTGGCCGACGTCATGCACGTCGGCGAGCACGGCAGCACCTTTGCGGCCGGGCCGCTGGTGGCCGCGGTCGCCGAGAAGGTCGTCCGCCGGATCGCCGACCCCGCGTTTCTGGCCGATGTGCGGGCCAAAGGCGCTTACCTGATGGAGCGGCTGGAGGAGCTCAATTCGCCGCACATCAAAGAGGTGCGCGGCCGGGGGCTGATGATCGGCGTAGACCTGGACGTGCCGGCCGGCGATGTGATCGCGGCCGGCCATCGCCACGGCCTGCTGCTCATCAACGCCGGCACGCATACGCTGCGCCTCGTCCCGCCGCTGATCATCTCGCAGGACGAAATCAATCTGCTGATCGAACGCTTGAGCGCCGCCTTACAAGAGCTATGAACACACCATGAACACACCACAAACCGATCGGCCGGAGATCACCATCCGGCCGGCGACCGAAGCCGACATCAAAGCGATCCTGGAGATCGTCAACGGCTACGCCGCCCAGAATCTGATGCTGCCGCGCACGGCCGAGCAGATCCGCCGCGTGCTCAAGGACTTTCTGGTCGCCGAGTGCGCCGGCCGCGTGGTGGGCTGCGGCTCCAATGTGCCGCTCACGGCCGAGCTGGTGGAGCTGCGCTCGCTGGCCGTGGCGCCCGAGTTTCGCAGCACCGGCCTGGGCAAGCGCCTGGTCGAGGCGCTGGTGGCCAAGGCCCGCGCCGATGGCTACAAGCAGATCTGCGCGCTGACGCTGGTCGAGGGCTTCTTCAGCCGGCTGGGCTTCGTGACCGTGGATCGGTGGGCCATCCCGCCGAAGATCTGGCACGAATGCATCTATTGCCCGAAGTTCGATGCCTGCGATGAAGTCACCATGCTGATGAACCTGACCGAGCCGCAGACCGTTCCCAGGCCGCTGGCGCCGGAAGTGGCCCTGGAGTTGTGGCAGGGCGTCAAGATCGGCCGGCAACAGGCCAGGGCGCAGGCCGCCGCGACGTGACCTTGGATTGCGGCGCTATGGCGCCGCTTTGGGTACTGACCGGCGCGGCGCGCCTTGCCAAATGCAGGAGAGAGCCATGTCCAAAGTCGTTCGAGTCGCTTTGGTGGGCCTGGGCAACGTGGGCCGTTCGTTCCTGGCCCTGATGGTCGAGAAAGCGGCCTTGTTGCGCGAGAGATACGGGCTTGAGCTGCGTCTCACCGCGGCGGCCGATTCGTCCGGCGCGGTGATGAGCGACGCAGGCATTGATCCGGCCGCGCTGCGGGTGCACAAGGAGCGCGGGGGCAACGCCGGCAACTTCCTGACCGGCGTTCCGGGCATGAGCGCGCGCAAGCTGGTGGCGCAGGCCCCGGCCGACGTGCTGCTGGAGGCTTCGGTCGTCAACCTTCAGAGCGGACAGCCCGGGCTCGATTGCGTGCGGACGGCCATCGGCCGCCGGATGAGCGTGGTGCTGGCCAACAAGGGACCGCTCGTGCACGCCTTCGCCGAACTGACCGAAGCGGCGGCCGCGGCCGGCGTCACACTGGCCTACAGCGCCACGGTGTGCGGCGCGCTGCCGGTCGTGAACATCGGCCGCCGCGATCTGGCCGCGTGCGCGATCCGGTCGGTGCGGGGCATTTTCAACTCGACCAGCAACTCGATCCTCACCGCGATGGCCGGCGGGCAGAGCTACGCCGCTGCTCTGCGTCAGGCGCAGGCCGAAGGGGTGGCCGAGGCCGATCCGAGCCTGGACGTGGAAGGGTGGGACACCGCCAACAAGCTCGTCATCATCGCCAACAGCCTTCTGCGCCAGCGCGTCACCCTGGCCGACGTCCGACCGGTGCAGGGCATCACCGACATCACGCCAGAGCAGATCCGGGCCGCCGCGGCGCGCGGACAGGTCGTCAAGCTGGTGGCCACGGCCGAACGCCAGGGCGACCGCTATCGGCTGGCGGTGCGGCCCGAATGGTTGCCGGCCGACAGCTTCCTGGCCCAGGTGAACGGCTTCGAGATGGGCATCGTCTTCGACACCGACATCATGGGCCTGCAAATGTACAAGGTGGACGAGCGCGGTCCTGTGCCGACGGCCGGGGCAATGTTGCGCGATTTGATCAACATCAAGGAGTAAAACCATGTCATCCGCGAAGAAGTCCGTCAACAAAGTCGTGCTCGCCTATTCGGGCGGGCTGGACACCTCGTGCATCGTGCCGTGGCTCGTCGAGAACTACGGCTGCGAGGTGATCTGCTTCTGCGCCAATCTGGGCCAGGAAGAAGAGCTTTCCGGCCTGGAGGCCAAGGCGCTTGCTTCGGGCGCCAGCAAGCTCTACCTGGAGGACCTGCGCGAAGAGTTCATCACCAAATACATCTACCCGACCATGATGGCCGGCGCGATCTACGAGCGGGAGTATCTGCTCGGCACCAGCTTCGCGCGGCCGCTGATCGCCAAGCGCCTGGTGGAGATCGCGGAGCTGGAGGGCGCCGACGCGGTGGCGCACGGCGCGACCGGCAAAGGCAACGACCAGGTGCGCTTTGAGCTGACCGTGATGGCGCTCAATCCCCGGCTGAAGATCATCGCGCCCTGGCGCGAGTGGCACATTCGCAGCCGCGAGGATGCCCTGAAGTACGCCGCGGAACACAACGTGCCGGTCACCGCCACCTTGAAATCCATCTACAGCCGCGACCGCAACATCTGGCACCTGAGCCACGAAGGAGGCATCCTCGAAGACCCGTGGCAAGAGCCGGAAGAAGCCATGTATCAGCTCACGACCAGCCCTGAAAAGGCACCCGATGAGCCCGAATACATCGAGATCTACTACGAGCAAGGGGTGCCGAAGCGGGTCAACGGCGTGGCGATGGGGCCGATTGATCTGGTGACCACGTTGAACAAGCTCGGCGCGAAGCATGGCGTGGGCCGCATTGATCTGGTCGAAAACCGGCTGGTCGGCATGAAGTCGCATGGCGTCTACGAGACGCCCGGCGGCACGATCATCTATCGCGGCCATGATGCCCTGGAGCAGATCTGTCTCGACCGGCAGACGCTGCAATACAAACAGATGATCGCGCTCAAGTACGCGGAACTGGTGTACAACGGCCAGTGGTTCACCCCCCTGCGCGAGGCGCTCGATGCCTTCGTCGCGGTGACGCAGCGCCGCGTCACCGGCACCGCCCGGCTCAAGCTCTACAAGGGCAATGTGACCATCGTCGGCCGCAAGTCGCCCTTCAGCCTCTACCGCGAGGACTATGCGACCTTCGGCGAGGAGGATGTCTACAATCAAAAGGACGCCGAGGGATTCATCAAGCTGTTCGGCCTGCCGATGAAGGTGGCCGCCCTGCTGGAGATCGAAGGGGTGGCCCGCGGCAGGCATGCCGAGCCCGACTACGCGGCGTTCAAGCGAGACTGAGATGGCCAACCACCCCCCTCTTGGTTTCAGCTTTGCCGGAGTGGCGGCCGGCATCAAGAAGACGGCCGCGGCCGATCTGGCGCTTGTGGTGAGCGATCGGCCCTGCGCGGCCGCAGCCGTCTTCACCCAGAACCGATTCCCGGCCGCGCCAGTGCTCTATGATCGAAGATTGATCGCCGAGAACAATGCCGGCCTGCGCGGGGTGGTGATCAACGCCGGTTGCGCCAACGCCTGCACCGGCGCGGAAGGCTTGGCCGATGCCGGCGCGATGGCCGCCGCGGCCGAAGCCGCGTTGGGTCTGCCGGCCGGCACCTGCGCTGTGATGTCCACCGGCGTCATCGGCGTGCGCCTGCCGATGGACAAGATCCGCGCGGGCGTGCGGCTGGCCGCCGACCGGCTCACCGCCGACGGCTGGGAGGCCGCCGCGCGGGCCATCATGACCACCGACACGCGGCCGAAAGTCGCGTTTCGCGCAGTCGGCGGTGTGCGGTTGTTCGGGATGTGCAAGGGCGCGGGGATGATCCACCCCAACATGGCGACCATGCTGGCGGCCATCGTGACCGATGCCGCCATCGCGCCGGCCGCTCTGGATGCCGCGTTGCGTCGCGCGGTCGAGGTCAGCTTCAACAGCATCAGCGTGGACGGCGACACTTCGACCAACGACACGGTGTTGGTGTTGGCGAACGGCGCGTCGGGGATACAGGTGCCGGACACTGCCGAAGCGCTGGGCACTTTTGCCTCGGCCTTGACCGACCTCTGCACCGATCTGGCGCAACAGATCGTGCGCGATGGTGAAGGCGCGTCCCGCTTCATCACCGTGCGCGTGGAGGGCGCGGCCACCACGGCCGACGCGCGGCGCGCGGCCAAGGCCATCGCCAACTCGCCGCTGGTGAAGACCGCGTTCTACGGCGGAGATGCCAACTGGGGGCGCATCTTGTGCGCGGTGGGCTATTCTGGCGCGGAGGTTGTCCCGGCTAGGACCGATCTGTGGATCGCAGCGGGGGCCATTCCGCCCCCGGCGGCGGCGACCGATCTGCAACTGGTCGCCGCCGGCCGGCCGCTCCCCTATTCCGAGGAGCGCGCCGGTGCCATCTTTGCCGGTCGGGAGATCACGGTGGTCGTCCGGCTGGGCCTGGGCGACGGCCAGGCGACCGTCTGGACGTGCGATCTGAGCCACGCCTACGTGGACATCAACGGCCACTACCGGACGTAAGTGTCGGGGCGTGGCATTGCCACGCCCCGACACCGGCCGGCGGCCTGCCGGTCCAGGCCCCTTGAGGGGCCTTGCACGTCGTAGCCGGACGGCTTCAGCCTCCGGCGCCCCCCGCGCGGGGGCCCGTCCCGCGGCGGCCGCCCGACCGTAAACGGTCGGGCTACGAGGTGGAAGCCCCGTGAACGGGGCTGG
>JBBIKA010000221.1:0-6653 GCA_037445695.1 Chloroflexota bacterium | reverse complement strand
CTACCCCTCCCCTCTCCCGCCGCCGTCGGCGAGCGGGAGAGGGGAGGGACAAGGGAGGGGTGAGGGTGATACCGGCAACAGGCCTACCGGCAACCTTAGCTTGATGCCAATGGTGATTCTCCCCCTTCCCTCGCAGGGAAGGGGGCCGGGGGGTTAGGTGCAGGGAAGGGAGTCGGGGGGTTAGGTGCGGGAGAGGGGGCCAGGGGGTGAGGGCGTTGGCCTGGCCGCCCAACACGGCGGATAACGGTGAACACTTTCCAAATGACAACGCTTTGGCGAACTGAAGCCCCGCGGTGTATAATTTGATTTACCTTACTCATACTGCGGGGTGACACCAATGCATTCTGCACCGATTCTCGATCCTGATCGTTTCTTCGGCCCTGATAGCCGACAGAAGGAGATCGCCCGCCACCTGTATGCCCGGATCGCGGGCCTGCCGCTGATCTGTCCGCACGGCCACGTGGACCCGCGCATGTTCGCCGAGCTGAACTACTCGTTCGGTAGCCCGGCCGATCTGCTGATCATCCCCGATCACTACGTCTTTCGCATGCTCTATTCGCAGGGTGTGCCGCTCGAGGCGCTGGGCGTGCCGCGCTGCGATGGCGGTCCGGTCGAGACCGACCACCGCAAGATCTGGCAAACCTTTGCCGAACACTTCTACCTCTTCCGCGGGACGCCGACCGGCGTCTGGCTGACGCAGGAACTGGTCGAGGTCTTCGGCGTCACGGAGCGGCTGACGGCCGCATCGGCCCAGCGCATCTACGACCAGATCGCCGATTGCCTGACGCGGCCCGAGTTTCGGCCGCGCGCGTTGTTCGAGCGCTTCAACATCGAAGTGCTGGCCACGACCGACGCGGCCGCCGATCCGCTCGTCCATCATCAGGCGATCCGGGCTTCGGGCTGGGGAGGCCGCGTCGTGCCCACTTTCCGGCCCGACGCGGTGGTCAACCTCGACGCGCCGGGCTGGCGCACGCACATCCAGGCGCTCGCCGCGGCCAGCGGAATCGAGATCGGCAGCTACCGCGCGCTGATCGCCGCGCTGGAGGAGCGCCGCGCGTTCTTCAAGCAGATGGGCGCCACGGCCACCGATCACGCCGCGCTGATCCCGCTGACCGGCGAGCTGAGCGCGGCCGAGGCCGAAGCCATCTTCGCGCGGGCGCTGAAGGGCCAGGCCACGGCCGAGGACGCGGCGCGCTTCACCGGCCACATGTTGATGGAGATGGCGCGCATGAGCATCGAAGACGGGCTGGTGATGCAGCTTCATCCCGGCTCCTTCCGCAATCATAACCCCGATGTCTTTGCCCGTTTCGGGCCGGACAAAGGCGCCGACATCCCGATCCAGACCGAGTACACGCGCAACCTCAAGCCGCTGCTCGACAAGTACGGCCGCGACCCGCGCCTCACGTTGATCCTCTTCACCCTGGACGAAACGACCTACAGCCGCGAGCTGGCGCCGCTGGCCGGCCATTATCCCAGCCTGCGGCTCGGCCCGCCGTGGTGGTTCCACGATAGCCTGAACGGCATGGCGCGCTATTTCGACCAGGTGATGGAGACGGCCGGCCTGTACAACACGGTCGGCTTCAACGACGACACGCGCGCCTTCCCCTCCATCCCGGCCCGTCACGACGTGTGGCGTCGCGCCTCTGCCAACTGGCTGGCGGGGCTGGTCGTGCGCGGCATCGTGGGCCTGGATGACGCCGAGGAAATGGCGCACGATATGGCGTATGGGCTGGCGAAGAAGGCCTACAAGCTGTGAGGGAGTGTTCACGGTGAGTCTCAAACAACTTCCAGGGCTGGAAATCTATCCGAATTCCTTCGTTGACGCGGGAGCGGCCGCGTTCGCGCTGGCGAAGACGGCCGCCGGCGCGCGCCTGGCCGTGTTGGCCGAGCCGGGCGCAGGGCTCCTGGCCGACTTCGATGGCGAGACGAGCGAGCAGGCCGGCCGGACGCTGCTGCTCGGGCCGACCGATCCGGCCAACGCCGCGGCCTTGCGCAAACACCTGGCGTGGCTGCGGCCGACGCCGCTCGGCCTGCGCACCTCGGCCGGCATGGGCGACCGACTGGGACTGGCCACGCCGGGCCACGTCCAGGCCGTGCGCGCGGTCGGCGGCGACATCGCGCCAATCTTCGCGCAGCAATCCATCCGCGAAATGACCCGCACCGGCCGCACTCCGCAACAGGTGATGGACGACGCCACCTGGGGCATCTTTCAGGAGGGCTGGCGCGCCGGGGTCGGCGCGGACGCGGATCACCTGAAGACGACCGCCGACATAGATGCGTGCCGGGCGGCCGGCTTCACCTTCTTCACGATTGACCCCGGCGAGCATGTGGATGGCGCGGCCGACAGCGACGACATCGCTACCCTGGGGCGCAAATACGATGCACTGCCGTGGCTGGCGCTGGAGACCAGCGCCGCGGCGTTGCGCGCGGCCTATGTGGGCAAGCGCATCGAGATCGAGGATCGCGTCATCGCCTACGACGACGAGACGCTGCTGCGCGCCGCGGTGAAGTACGGCCGGGCCGTGGCGCACGTGGCCGCGCTGTATCGGCACCTGGCCGCGACCGCTTCCCCCACCCCCACCCCTGGCCCCTCCCCCAATCTTGGGGGAGGGGTTGGGGTGGGGGAGGCGCACTTCGAGCTCGAAGTGTCGGTGGACGAGACCGAAACGCCTACCACCCATGCCGAGCACCTCTTCATCGCGCGCGAGCTGCGCCGGCTGGGCGTCAAGTGGGTGAGCCTGGCCCCGCGCTATATCGGCCGCTTCGAGAAGGGCGTGGATTACATCGGCGACCTGGCCGCGTTCGAGGTCGATTTTGCCGGCCATGCAGCCATCGCCCGTGCGCTCGGGCCGTACAAGCTGAGCCTTCATTCCGGCTCCGACAAGTTCAGCATCTATCCCATCGCCGCGCGGCTGACGCGGGGCCTGGTGCACCTGAAGACCGCGGGCACGAGCTACCTGGAGGCGCTCCGCACGATCGCGGCGCTCGAGCCGGCCTTCTTCCGCGAGATCTACGCCTTCGCGCGCGAGCGTTACGAGACCGATCGGGCGAGCTACCACGTCTCGGCGCAGCTCGACCGCGCGCCGCGGCCCGCCGATGTGGCCGAGGCCGACCTGCCGAAGCTGCTCGACCAGTTCGACGCGCGCGAGATCCTCCACGTCACCTTCGGCTCCGTGTTGCGCTGGCAGAACCCCGATGGCACCCCGCGCTTCTATGACCGTTTCATGGCGCTCTTGCAGGCCAACGGAGACGCCTATGCGGCCAATGTGAAAGCGCATTTCATCCGGCATCTGATGCCGTTTGTCCAACGGACATCTTCATAAGGAATCTTACGAGAACAGGATCTGATCCCATGGATTTAACCGAAATCACCATGACCTATAACCTGTCCGGCCATACCGTTGCCATTACGGGCGGCGCGGGCATCCTGGGCGGCGAGATGGCCTGCGCGCTGGTCGGCTGCGGCGCGAACGTCGCGATCCTCGATCGCGATCCCGCGCTCGCCGACCGCCTGATCAAGCGCATCCAGATGATTGACAAGCCCGGCCTGGGCAAGGTAGCGGTGGTCTACGCCGATGTGCTGAAGCGCGAGACGCTGATCAAGGCCGAGGAGATCATCCGGCAGGAGCTGGGCGCGGTGGATATCTTGATCAACGCGGCCGGGGGCAATAAGCCGGCCGCCACCACCGGCCCCGACATGAGCTTTTTCGACGTGCCGGAAGAGGCGTTGCGCTTCGTCTTCGACCTGAACCTGCTCGGCACGGTGATGCCGTGTCAGGTCTTCGGCCGCGGCATGGCCGAGCGGGGCGAGGGGGTGATCCTCAACATCTCCTCCATGGCCGCGATCCGTCCCCTGACGCGCGTGGTGGCCTATGCGGCCGCCAAGGCCGCGGTGAGCAACTTCACGCAGTGGCTGGCGGTCTACATGGCGCAGGAGTACTCCCCGCGCATCCGCGTCAACGCGCTGGCGCCCGGCTTCTTCCTGACCGAGCAGAACCGCTACCTGTTGACCGACAAGGACACCGGCGAGTTGACCCCGCGCGGCAAGGCGATCATCGCCCATACGCCGATGGGCCGGTTCGGCTCGCCCGAAGATCTGATCGGCGCGGTGTTGTGGCTCGTTTCGCCGGCTTCGGCGTTCGTCACCGGCGTGGTGATTCCGATTGACGGCGGGTTTGCGGCCTATAGTGGAGTGTAAACATGAAAGCTCTGGTCTATGAGGGGCCGTGGCAGATGCCGGTGCGCGAGATTCCTGCGCCCGAACCCGGCCCCGGCGAGGTGATCGTCTCGGTCAAGGCGACCGGCATCTGCGGGTCGGATGTGCACGGCTTTACCGGCGCGACCGGCCGGCGCATTCCGCCGATGGTGATGGGCCACGAGTTCAGCGGCGTGATCAGCGCGCTGGGGCCGGGGGTGACCGGCCATCGGGTCGGCGATCGGGTGGTGGTGCAGCCGATCATCACGTGCGGCCGGTGCGTCAACTGTCTGGCCGGCCTGCCCAACATCTGTCTGAACCGCCGTGGGCTGGGCATGATGACGACCAACGGCTCGAACGCCGAGGCCGTGGCGGTGCCGCAACAGCTCCTCTACGACCTGCCCGACGAGGTGCCGTGGGAGCAGGCCGCGCTGGTCGAGCCGCTGTCGGTGGCCATGCACGCGGCCAACATGAGCCCCATCCGCCTGATGGACACGGTGGTGATCCTGGGCGCGGGCACCATCGGCCTGTTGACGCTGTTGGCGTGTCGGCTGAAGGGCGCCGGCGCGGTGATCGTCAGCGATCTCAGCCCGCATCGGCTGGAGATGGCGCGGCGGCTCGGCGCGGACGCGGCCGTGAATCCCGCGCAGGAGGATCTGGCCGCGGTCGTCCGCAAGTACGCCGGCGAGGCCGGCGCGGCGGTCGTGATCGAGGCGGTCGGCATCACCGCGACGGCCCGGCAATCGCTGGAGCTGGTGCGGCCCGGCGGCCATGTCACCTGGATCGGCAACGCTGCGCCGACCATCGAGATCGGCATGCAACAGGTGGTCACGCGCGAGATCACCGTGCGCGGGGTCTACGCGTTCAACGTCGAGTTCGGCCGCGCCATCGAGGCCTTGCGCGCGCGGCGGGTGGACGTGACGCCGATCATCGAGCAGGTCGCGCCGCTGGAGGCCGGGCCGCAGATCTTCCACGACCTGGCCAAGGGCACGCTCGACGCGATCAAGGTGGTGTTGCAGCCGTGACGGCCGTTGCTCACGGATGACATGGATCGCACGAATCGGAGGCATGTATGTTGATTGGCAAAGGTTACGCCGATCGTTTTTTGAGCGATGAGGAAGTGCGGGATGTGGTCTTCGGCGGCTTCGCGCAGGCCGATGTGGGGGGCAAGCGCGTGCTGGTCATCATCCCCGATAGCACGCGCACCGCGCCCAACGGCCAGCTCTTTCGGCTGTTCCACGAGGCGTTGTGGGGCAAGGTCGCGGCGCTCGATTACATGATCGCGCTCGGCACGCATATGGCGCTGGGCGACGAGGCGATCAATCATCTGCTGGATATCTCGGCCGCCGAACGGGCCACGCAGTTCGCCGGCGTCCGCATCTTCAACCACGCCTGGAACGATCCGCAAGCCTTGGTCCGACTCGGGACGATTGCGGAGGACGAGATCGAGCAATTGAGCGGCGGCCTCTTCCGTCAGGAGGTGGCGGTCACCATCAACCGGCTGGTGCTCGACTACGATCTGTTGGTGGTCTGCGGCCCGACCTTTCCGCACGAAGTGGTGGGCTTTTCGGGCGGCAACAAGTACTTCTTTCCGGGCATCAGCGGGCCGGAGGTGATCAACTTTACCCATTGGCTGGGCGCGGTGATCACGAACCGGGAGATCATCGGCACGAAGCATACCTCCGTGCGCGCGGTCATTGACCGCGCCGCGGCCATGATCCCGCGGCCCCGACTGTGCTGCGCGATGGTGGTGGCGCCCGCTGTGGACGCGGAGGCGCACGGCCGCCCGCGGCTGCAGGGCCTCTACTTCGGCGCACCGGAAGAGGCGTGGGAGGCCGCGTCTGACCTATCGAGCCGGGTGCACATCGTGTGGGTGGAGCGGCCGTATCGTCGCGTGCTCTCGGTGATGCCGAAGCTGTACGACGATATCTGGACCGGCGCCAAGGGGATGTATAAGATGGAGCCGGCCATCGCCGACGGCGGCGAGGTGATCATTTACGCGCCTCACATCACCGAGATCTCCTATACCCACGGCCACATCCTGGAACGGATCGGCTATCATTGTCGCGATTATTTCTTGAAGCAATGGGACAAGTTCAAGGATCTGCCGTGGGGCGTCTTGGCGCACTCGACTCATCTGCGCGGCCAGGGGACGTATGATCCGGCCACCGGCGAGGAGAAGCTGCGCATCAAAGTCACCCTGGCGACCGGCATCTCCCGCGAGCGGTGCGAGCGCATCAACCTGGGCTACCTGGACCCGGCGACGATCGTCCTGGACGAGTGGCGCGGTCGAGAAGATGAGGGGATCCTGTTGGTGCCCAAGGCAGGAGAGATGTTGTATCGAGTTAGAGGGTTTGGGGACGGCGGAGCCGCCGCTCCCAAATCCTAATGATCTCCCCCCCGCCCCCGACCCCGCCCCCGTTTCGCGAAATTTCGCGAAACGGGGGCGGGGAGAAGG
>JBBIKA010000220.1:0-6746 GCA_037445695.1 Chloroflexota bacterium | reverse complement strand
AGCCTCCCTGTGGGACCGGGCGCGGCCGGGTAGCCCGGACATTCATGTCCGGGCGGGCCGACAGCGCGGCGAGCGCGGCTCGATTACCGGAATAAATTCTTAACATTCATCATGTCCGGGCGGGCTTCGCCTTGCTGCTATCTGCTCTTCGTCGGCTCGATCGCCGCGACCAGCAACGGCGTCTTGTCCGTTGCTCCGTAGTAGCCGCCGAACCGCTCGGTCAGCGGCGTCTTGTCGCGCAGCAGGTCCTGGACAAACTGATACGACAGCGGCTCGTAGAGCAGCTCGGCGCTGAACGTGAACGGCCCGCCGGCGCCCTTCACGTCCACCTGATACGTCACCAGGTCACCCCCGCCGACGAAGTTGGCGTCGCCGGCTGCCTCGCCGTAGACTGCAATGTCGGCCGGCAGCTTGGCCTTGTCCGCGCCCGCAGGCAACAGGCGGTTGTCCTTCAGGTATCTGGCGCCCCGCAGCAGCGTGTAGGTGACCTGTCCCTCGTTGTCCCCCATGATCGGCTCGTAGATCTGCACCTGGTCGGCCGCGGTGATCAGATCGTAGTGCGGCTCGAACTTGTGCGGGTCGGCATCGGCGTCGTTGCCGGCGATGGTGCCGTCGGCGCCAGGCTTGCCCGACTCGAAGATCACCTGGCCTGCGGCGTCGGTCACCGTCACGTGCAGCCAGGCGCGCCGCGAGGGGAAGCTGGCCGGGAACTTGTGGCCGGTCAAGGGGCTGACCTGAAGCTGCGCACTGAGGACGCCGTCCTTAAGCGTCAGGCTCTGCAGCGCCAGCGTGGCCGACCGCTTGCCGATCTGCTCGGCGACGCGGGCCTGGGTGGCGGCGAAATGCGCCGGGTCGGCCGTCGCCTCCAGCTCGCCGCCCCAGTCGGCCAGGATCTGCAACATGAACGCGTTGCCGCCAACGAAGAAATGCTGATAGAAAGGCTGACGCTGCGGCAAGTTCGGCGGCACGGTCGAGATGGCCACCCCGCCCTGAGCCAGCGGCATGTGGCAGCTCTGGCACGAAGTCCGGGCCGCGCCGAAGTCGCTGTGTTGCCACTCGGTGTAGGGCGTCTGCTCCGGGAACTCACCCAGAACGTTGCCTTGCGCATCCACGTAGGGCGTGTAGAGGTTGTGGCAGGTGGCGCAGTGCTCGGCCGACTCCATGTGCGCGCCATAGACCGGATTGAAGCCGGTGCTCGCCTGCATGATCTGCGCGACCGGCTGCTCGTAGGGGCCAAAGATGGGCCGGTCGGGCGGGTTGGTGCTGGTGTCCACGAAGTAGCCGCCGCTGAAGCTCGCCATTTGGCCGAAGTTCTTGTCCCGCACCTGGTGGCATAGAGTGCACGAGACGCCGTCAACGGCCGCGGCGTGCAGCGGATGGTCGGCGCTGAAGAAGCCCTCTCCCAGCGCAGTGATCGGCTTCCCCTCGGCCACGGCCTGCGTCTCGGCCATGGGCATGTGGCAGGTGACGCACTTCTTCTCGATCACGGCCTGGAGCGCTGGGAAACGTGCGACCTCGGAGCTGACCTTGGCCTGCCAGACCGGATCCTTGCCGGCATTGGCCATCATGGTCGAGCGCCAGGCCGTGGGCATGGAGACGTCTGTCCCGGCCTCGTCCTTTAGGCCCACATGACACGCGGCGCACAGCCCCGCACCGGAGAAATCGGCTGTAGTGAACGAGGCCAGGGTCGTATCGGCCGCCGGTCGCCGCGCCGGGCCGCGCGGTTGCGCCGCCTGCGGGCCCGGCCCGGCCGGCCGCGCCGGCACGGCAGTGGCCGTGGCCTTCGCCACGGGGATCAAGGTTGGGATGGGGGTCGGCGACGGGCCCTGGACCGGCGGCGGCCCGCCACAACCGGCCAGCACAGCGGAGAGCAGCAGCACAAGCAGAGCCAAACAGGCGATCAAGGGGATGGGTCGGCGCATGACGTGCTCCTTATGCAACGCGAGATGCGTATCGGGCCGCCGGTTCTATTATGCACAAACCCGGTCGAAAAGGCAAGACATACCGACGCGAGTCACGGGACAAGAGGCATTTCGGTAATTCCGGATGCAGTGAGCCCCCCACCCCTGACCCCGCCCCCCGCTTGCGGGGGGCGGGGAAACCCTCGAAAGGGGTATTTTGGCCGCCTTCGGCGGCCAAAATACCCCGCTATTAGCCTGGCCCCTTCCCCGCCAGGCGGGGAAGGGGCCAGGGGATGGGGCCACGCCAGTCGCGAGTCCTACCGTCTTCCCACCAAAAGCCGCAGAGCTACTTTTTGGAAGTGCCAGGCACGTTCATCTGAGGTATGTTCACCAAATGGCGATGCCGAAGAAGTTCGTGATGAACTTGACGGCCACGTACAGGAAGTACAGGCCGAAGATCAGCTTCAACGTCGCCGGCTTGATGCGCTTGATGATCGCCGCGCCGACCTGCGCGCCGACGATGGTGCCCAACGCCAGCAACAGGCCGGTGGGCAGATGCACGAAGCCCTGCGCCAGCTTGATGCCGCCGCCGACGACCGCCAGCGGGATCATGGTGGCCAGCGAAGTGCCCATGGTGATGTAGACCGGCGCGCCGAACAGGTAGATCAGCCCCGGCACCAGGGCATAGCCCCCGCCGACGCCGGCCAGGCCGGTGGCGATCCCCACGATGAAGCCGAACACGGCCATCCCCCAGCCCGAGCCGGGGATCCCGGCCCCTTCGCGTTTTGCACGACGAATCAGAGATTTGCTACTTCAGCGATCCGTCGGCTGCGGAGGCGACCGCTTGTTCCAGGGCCCGCGACCGCAGGTGCAACCCCGGCGGTGCAGCCGGGCACAGCGCGTGCGACATCTGAAACAGCGTCTCATGGTTTAGCGCTCCGTCCCTTCCAGCAGCCGGCTGGCCACGCGCTGCCAGATCTCGCGCAGCGCGCGGCCGGCGGGCGATTCAGGCCGATAGGCGGTAACAGGTTCGCCCTGCACCATCGCCTCGGTCACGGCCGCGTCGAAGGGAATGCGGCCGACGACCTCGATGCCGTGCGCGCGACAATACGCCTCGATCTCGGCTGCGCCCGCAGGGTAGAGATCGGCCTTGTTGATGCAGACCAGCGCCGGCACGCGGAAGTGCGCGGCCGTTGCCAACACCCGTTCCATGTCGTGGATGCCGGCCGCGGTCGGCTCGGCCACGACCAGGGCCAGGTCGGCGCCCGCCGCGGCCGAGATGACGGGACAGCCGATCCCCGGCGGGCCGTCCACGATCACCGCGTCGTAGCCGCCGTCCAACGCCGAGAGCCGCGCCTGCTGCTTCACCAGCGTCACCAGCTTGCCCGAGTTCTCCTGCGCGGGCCGCAGCGCGGCGTGAAACAGCGGCCCATAGCGGCCCTCCGACCGGAACCAGCGGCCGGCGAGCTGCGGTTCCATGCGGATGGCCTCCTCCGGGCACTGGTAGACGCACGCCGCGCAGCCGTCGCAGGCGATGGGGTCTATGGTGGAGACCTCACCCACTCCCCCCTGCACCCCCCTCTCCCTCTCCCACGGGGAGAGGGAGAGGGGAGATGGGGGGTGAGGGTGAGGCGCGTCGAAGCGACACACCTGAGCGCAGATGCCGCACCCCTGGCACAGCTTCGGGTCAATGACCGCCACCGACCCGCCGATGAACTCGTGCGACTCCAGAACCTGCGGCGACAGCACCAGCTCCAGATTGGCCGCGTCCACGTCCGCATCGGCCAGCACGGCGCGCACCTGCGGCTCGCCCTGCGCGGCCAGGTGTGCGAACGCGGCCGCGACGCTGGTCTTGCCCGTGCCGCCCTTGCCGCTCAGAATCGCCAGTTGCTTCACGGCCGCTCTCATCCTGTCCTGAAAATCCACCGCGGATCAACGCGGATGAACGCGGATAGCGAAGAAAATCTGTGTCCATCCGCATCTATGCCCGAAACAGCGAGGCAGGCTCTCCGCGGCTGGTTTTCATAGGCCGTCCCACAGGGACCTTCGGTCGCACTGGCGCCGCGCGCGACATGGGCATCTGCCCTGAAAACAGCTTCGCCTGTCACCCTGATCGGGTCTACAAGCCAACACAAATGACAGCTCAAAGCCAGCGAAGGGTCTCGTTGGTTGCGCCGAGATGCTTCGCTGGGGGCTTGCCGCGGCGAACGTTGACTCGTTGACCCGCTTAACATGACAAATCAAGAGTTTCTTGCATGGCGACATGCCGTTCGCGCGGCACGGGGAACTCAGCATGACATTGTCGTGCGCCGTGGTGACGGGCGCGGCATGAAAAACTGTCCTGTGTCACCGTCTCACCTGACGGATGATCTCTGAGACCAGCGCCCGCAGGCGCGGCCGATACTCCGGGTGGATGTCCACCAACGCGCGGCCCTGCGCGATCCCCTCGGCAATGGCGCGCTCGAAGGGGATGCGCAGCAGCACCGGCAGCCCGGCCGACGCGCAGAACGCGTCCACGCCCGCGTCGCCGATGCCATCTCGGTTAATCACAACCCCGGCCGGGATGCCCAGCTCCCGCGCAACCTCGGCCGCCAGGCGCAGGTCGTGCAGCCCGAACGGGGTCGGCTCGGTGACCAACAGCAGGTAGTCGGCCCCGCGCACGGCCTCCACCACGGGGCACGAGGTCCCCGGCGGCGCGTCCAGGATGACCACGCCGCTCTCCGGCTCGTCCGTCGGGATCGCCCACCGCTTGAGCTGGCGGATGGCCGGCGTCGCCAACGGCTCGCCCACGTTCAGCACCCCGCGCGCAAACTGGACGCCGCGCGCCGCCGGGCCGGCTGCCAGGACGCCGATGGCGTGCGGTTCCTCGGTGATGGCGCCCGTGGGGCAGACCAGCGTGCAACTGCCGCAGCCGTGACACAACTGATCGAAGACCAGCGTCTGCTTGCCCAGCACGACGATGGCGTGGTACTGGCAGGCCTCGGCGCACCTGCCGCAGGCTTGTCCTGAGCCAGGTCGAAGGGCCGTGCACTTCGCCGCGTCCACGCGCGGAATCTGGATTGCAACGTCGTGACGTTGCTTTAGATCCGGCGCCAGGAACAGATGCCCGTTCGGCCCTTCGACGTCGCAATCCCCGTAAGTCGGCGGGGGGACAGCCGGTTGGCCCGCCGCGTCCCCGGCCAGGCTGAGCGCCAGGCTGGTCGCCACGGTGGTCTTGCCGGTGCCGCCCTTGCCGCTGGCGACCGCGATTTTCATAAGGGTCTCTCGTAGCGATCAAAGCTGTAGCGCAAGATAAAATCTTGCGCTACAGGGCCAGGTCTACCGGCCGCCACGATGTCCGGCTCCGGTCGGCGCGTGCACCTGCGCCAGCTTGCCGGCCTTGAATTGCTCGACGGCCTCGGCGACGGTTCGGCTCGCGCCCAAGAGGTACATGGGGATCCCGGCGGCTGCCAGCGCGAGTAAATTGGTAAATTGGGAAGTCGGTAGAACGGCAAACTGGCGGATCGGTGCATCCAGTGCCGAGCAACCTCCTCACATACGGCCCCAGCGGTACCGATGGCCGGCCCAAAGCTTCTGCGGTGCTGGCCGGCCCAACCTCACCGATTTCCAGTTTGCTGGCAGCTCGACCCTGGCGCGAGATCTCTGCCAGGCAGCCAGGACCTCCGGCAGCAACTCGCGCGCGGCCCACACCAGCGCGCCGCCGATCACCGGCCAGACGCGGCTGCGCCGCGGCGTGAGCGGCAAAGGCTCAACGACCGGCGGTGGGTAAAGTCCCCCGGTCGTTGCAGCCGTCACGGGCACAACCGCTGGCGGCCGTTCCGGCTCACTTGCTGCACGCGCGCCGTCCAATGCAACGATCATGGTGATCGCTCCCCGCGGACACGCATCGGCGCAGCTTCCGCATTCGGCACAGAGCGCATCCTTAATGCGCGGCCGGCCGTCTACCAGCGCGATGGCACCTGCCGGGCACGCCTCCACGCAAGCGCCGCAGCCGGTGCAAGTTGCTTCATCCACCCGATACATGATCGCCCTCCCCGGCCTTCTGTCCCGGTTTCGCCGAGCCTTGCGCCGCTTCCTGCCGCGTGTACGTCTCGATGAACCGGTCAATCTCATCGCGCGTGCTGCGCAGGTCGGCGATCCACACGGCCAGATACTCCTCGCCGTCGGCCGTCACGCGGTACACCCGTCGCGGCGGCCCGGAGCCGGCCGTGTCCCACTGCGAACTCACCCAGCCGGCCTCCTCCATCTCGCGCAGGACGCGGTACACCACGCTGGCGTCCACCGTGCCCGGCGCAAAGCCGAACTGACGCAGCGATTCCAGCAGGTTGTAGCCGTGGGTGGCGTCCTCGCGCAACAGCAACAGCAGGCACGGCTCCAGGAACCGGCTGATGCGGCGTGGACATGCCGCGCCGCCGAAGCCGATCCCGCTTCCCCAGCGTCCTCTTGGCATAGTGTTTGCCTCCTCATTCCTGGGTTTGTCGAGATTGAGTATAGCACTATATGTGTAAAATGTCAATAGGGACACATCATCCTTATTATTCAAACAGAGCGCTTCACCGCTTTCGCACATACCCTTCACGATCCCTTCAAACCTCTGCGCTATACTCAGGGCGTAAGACGATGATACGGCAAGCAGTGAACGCCGGATCACACACCCATACAGAACAACAAGGAGAGATTCCATGAACCTCAAGCATAGCAAACTGGTGCGCATGGGCGCGGTGGCGCTTGTGCTCGGTGGATTGTTGATCGGGACGTTGACGGGCGTGGCCTCGGCTGCCACGGCGGAACGCTACGGCGGGCCGAGCGGCCAGGCGGCCGCCCCGGCCGCGGGGACGTATTGGG
>JBBIKA010000219.1:0-6799 GCA_037445695.1 Chloroflexota bacterium | reverse complement strand
GCGCCGCCGCTACGCCGATGCCGACCGCCGATCTGACGGGCCCGGCCGGCCTGGCAAAGCCGCCCGCGGTGCCGGGCGATCCGACCGCGGCGCCCACGCCGACGGCCCAAGCCGTGGCCGCGGACGCCGCCGAGCCGCTGACCTCGTTCGAGGATATCACCAACTACAATAACTTCTACGAATTCAGCACCGACAAGGTGGCGGTCGCCAAGCAGGCGCAGGGCTTCAAAACCTCTCCCTGGACGGTGACGATCGGCGGGCTGGTGAACCGGCCGCTGACCCTGGGCATCGAAGATATCCTCAAGCGTTATCCGCAAGAAGAGCGGATCTATCGCCTGCGCTGCGTCGAGGGCTGGTCCATGGTGATCCCCTGGCTGGGCTTCCCCCTGGCCTCTCTGTTGAAGGAAGCCGAGCCGCTCTCGGCCGGCCGCTATGTGCGCTTCGAGACGTTGCTGGATCCCGAGCAAATGCCCGGCCAACGCATGAGATTCTTCCCCTGGCCCTATGTCGAGGGGTTGCGCCTCGACGAAGCCATGCACGATCTGACGATCCTCTCGACCGGCCTTTACGGCAAGCCGCTCCTCCCCCAGAACGGCGCGCCGTTGCGCCTGGTGGTGCCGTGGAAGTATGGCTTCAAGAGCATCAAAAGCATCGTTCGGATTGACCTGGTCGCGGAGATGCCGAAATCGTTCTGGATGATCATGGCGTCGGATGAGTACGGCTTCTATGCCAACGTCAACCCGGACGTGTCGCACCCGCGCTGGTCGCAGGCCAGCGAGCGGCGCATCGGCGAGCTGGGCCGACGCCGGACGTTGCCCTTCAACGGCTATGCCGATCAGGTGGCGCAGCTCTATGCGGGGATGGATCTCCGGCAGAACTACTGACGAAAAGAGCAGGAAAATGTGGCGTGGGCTTCAGCCCGCGGCCGGTGGCGTGGGCTTCAGCCCGCCGGCCGGTGGCGTGGGCTTCAGCCCGCCGGCCGCGGCCAGGACCGCGCGAGGGTCGGGTGGTGCACGCTGGCAATCGGTCGGCCAGGTCATCGTCCACCTGGCCGCGCTGGCGCCTCTGGCGCTGCTGATCTGGGACGGGCTACACGGCTCTCTGACCGCCGAGCCGATCCGGGCGCTCACCTTGCGCACCGGCAAGCCGGCCCTGGTGTTGCTGGTGCTTTCTCTGGCCTGTACGCCCCTCAGCGCCATCTTCGGCCTGCGCCAGGCCCTGAAGTGGCGGCGGCCGTTGGGCCTGTACGCCTTCTTTTACGCGGCCCTGCACTTCCTGATCTTCGTGGGCGTAGACTACGGCCTGGATCTGAGCTTGCTGCGCGAGGCGCTCCTCGAGAAGCGCTACGCGCTGGCGGGATCGGCCGCGCTTCTGCTCCTGCTGCCGCTGGCGATCACCTCGACGCGCGGCTGGATGAGGCGGCTGGGCAGACACTGGAAGCGCCTGCATCGGCTGGTGTATCCGGCGGGCATCCTGGCGGTGGTGCACTACGTGTGGCTGGTCAAAGCCGATCTCCGCGAGCCGCTGATGTGGGGCGCGGCGGTCGCGTTGCTGCTCTCCTTGCGGCTGCCGGCCGTGCGCCGCGGCGCGCGCACTCTCTGGCAACGATCTGCGCGCGCCGCGGCGCGGCTGCTTACTCCTCCCACTTCCTGAACACCACGCTGGCGTTCTGTCCGCCGAAGCCGAAGCCGTTCACCATGATCGTGCGCACCTCTGCCCGCCGCGCCTGGTTGGGGATATAGTCCAGGTCGCATTCGGGGTCGGGGATCTCGTAGTTGAGGGTGGGCGGCAGAAAGCCCCGCTGCATGGCCATGATGCCGGCGATGGCCGAGATGGTGGTAGCGCCTCCGAACATGTGGCCCAGCGCCGATTTCACGGAGCTGACGGGCACGTTGTAGGCCGCTTCGCCCAAAGCCATCTTGATGGCCTTGGTCTCCGCGACGTCGTTGAGCTGGGTGCCGGTGCCGTGGGCGCCGATCCAGTCCAGTTCCTCGGCCGCGATGCCGGCCATTTCTAGCGCCATCCGCATGGCGCGGGCGGCCTGCTCGCCGTCGGGCGCGGGCGCGGCCATATGATAGCCGTCGCTGGTGATGCCGTAGCCGAGCACCTCGGCCAGGATGCGCGCGCCGCGGCGCCGGGCATGTTCCAGCGTCTCCAACACGAGCACGGCCGCGCCTTCGGCGGCCACCGTGCCGGTGCGGTTGGCCGCAAAGGGCGCGCAGGCCTTCTCGGGCGCATCGTTGCGCTGCGACAGCGCGCCCAGCCGCGAGAAGCCGGTGATGCACATCACCGACATCACGCTGTCGGAGCCGCCGGCGATGAACACATCGGCATCGCCCCACATCATCCGCTTGGCCGATTCGCCGATCACCACCCCGCCCGTGGCACAGGCGGCGATGGTGGCGTACACCGGCCCCTTGATCCCGTACTTGACGGCCACCAGACAGGGGGGCGTGGTGGTGATCCCGGCCGGGATCACCAGCGGGTTGATGCCGCGCGGGCCGCGCTTCTCCAAAACCACGCGCTGCTCTTCGATCACCATCGCCGCGCCGAGCGCGCTGCCGATGTCCACGCCGATGCGCACGGGGTCTTCGGCCGCCAAGTCGAGGCCGGCATCCTGAATGGCCTGGGCGCTGGCGGCCACGGCAAAGGTGGCAAACGAGGTATAGCGCCGCGCCTCGCGCGGATCCAGATAGCGAGTCGGATCGAACCCCTTGACCGCCGCGCCGATCCGGGTCGGCGCATCGGGCACGTCGAGCTCCGGCAGCAAGGTGACTCCCGATTTGCCCGCAATCAGGTTTTGATATGTAGTTTCGACATCTAACCCCAACGGCGTTACGGCGCCCATGCCGGTCACGACGATGCGTGGCCGGCCGTTGCGCGTCAGTTGTACGGTGCTCATGGGTTTGCTATCCTCATTTCATAGTGGTAAGATGGGGTCAATACCCTGCTTTTCACCCGAAAAGGAGCTGCAATGACAACCCGTCCTTTCCCCTGGGCGAAGACCTTTGTAGTCGGCTTTGGCTTCTTCGGCATCAGCATCATCTGGCCTCTTTTCAACAGTCTCATTCCGCCCATGTTGGAAGATCTGGGCCTGGCGGCCGTTGTGATCGGCTTCATCCTCACCTGGGACAACCTGCTCAATGTTTTCGTGCAGCCGATCGTCGGCAGCCGCTCCGACCGCACGCGCACGCGCTTTGGTCGGCGCAAGCCGTGGATCATGGTCGGCGCACCGCTGGCCGCCTTGTTCTTCCTGCTCGTGCCGTTCGTGCGCCACAATTTCTTTGCGATCGCGCTGGCGATCCTGGGCACGAACATCGGCATGGCGCTCTTTCGTTCGCCGACCATTGCCTTCCTGGGCGACCTCTTCGCGCCGGCCGAGCGCAGCAAAGCCAACGGCGTGATCAATCTGATGGGCGGCCTGGGCGGCGCGATTGCGCTCTTCACCGGCGGCGCGCTCTATAAGTTGGGCGTGCCTTTGCCCTTCATCTTCGGCGCCGCCATCCTGCTCCTCGCGGTGCTCATCGTGTTGTGGCGCGTGCAGGAGCCCCTGCCCGACGCCGATCCGCTTCCTGCCGAAGAGGCGCCTGGTGTGTTGGCGAACGTTCGCCAGGTGATCCGAGACCCGGACAAAAGCGGCCTCTATCTTCTGGGGGCCATCTTCGCCTGGTTCGTCGGCTGGAACGCGATGGAGGCGTTCTTTACCCTCTACGCCCGCAACATCCTGAACATCGGTGTTGGACAGGGCACCCAGATGTTGACCGCCTTCGCGGCCACATTGATCCTGTTCGCCATCCCCAGCGGCCTGATTGCCACCAAAGTCGGCCGGCGACCTACGATCATGGTGGGCCTGATCGGCATGGTGGTCGGGTTGTTGGTCGGTTTCATGGTGCGCAATCCAGGGGTGCTACTGGGCATCCTGGCCGTGATGGGCGCGTTTTGGGCGCTGGTCAACATCAACTCGCTGCCGATGGTCTACGATCTGGCCCGCGGGGACAACATCGGCGCCTATACCGGCCTGTACTATTTCTCTTCTTCCCTGGCCGCGATCAGCGGGCCGATCCTGGCCGGCGGGCTGGTGGACCTGGTCGGCTATCGGGTCATCTGGCTTTTCACCGCGCTGTTCATGCTGATTGCGCTCGCGCTGATGAGCCGCTCGCGCGTCAGGCCGCAATAAGATCGGCTGCCACGACACCCGCACACACCGGAGCGACGGCGCCGATCAGCCGCGCCTCCCAGGCGGCGTTCACTTCCACGCGCAACGATCCGCCCGGCATGTGGACCGTGATCGGACTGGCGCACCGGCCGGTGCGGATCGCCGCGCCGGCCGCCGCGCAGCTCGACGTGCCCGAGGCCAGCGTGTAGCCCGCGCCGCGTTCCCAGATCGCGATGTGCAGATCGTGCGGGCCGCTCGCGCGGGCGAACTGCACGTTCGTCCGGTTCGGATAGAGCGGCAGATGCTCCATTTCCGGCCCCAGGGCCCGGGCCAGCTCGGCCAGATTCGCGTCGGGATCGTCCACGAACACCACGCAATGCGGATTGCCGATGCCCACCGCGGTGATCCTGAGCTCTCGGCCGGCCACGGTCAACGGCTCTTCGATCACCTCACGCGCGGGCCCGACGAGCGGGATCTCCCGACTGTCGAAAGATAGCCGCCCCATCTCCAGCGCGATCCGATCGCCCCGGGCGTCCAGCACATGGGCGATGACCGGGCCGGCCGGCGTCTCGAGCGTGAAATGGGGGCCGGCCGGCAGCCCACGATCCCACAGGTAGCGGGCAAAGATGCGCAATCCATTGCCGCTCTTCGCGAATTCGCTGCCGTCCGGGTTGAACAGCCGCAAGCCAAAGGACCGGCCATCCCCCGGCGACAGAGGGCCCCACAAGATGCCGTCCGCGCCGATGCCCAGGTGCCGATCGCAAAGACGACAGATCTGGGCCGGGGTCGGCGGTTCGGGCCAATCGGCGGGATCCAGCACGATGTAATCGTTGCCCAGCGCCTGATACTTGGCGAAGCGTCGGCCAACTTCCATCGGGACGGCCGGCGTAACGGCCCGGGCCTGCGACCGCGGCACGGCCGCGCCTCTCAGCGGCAGGTCGCGCGCCAGCAGGTCGGCGTAGCTTTCCCGGCGCTGGATCGGCCGGGCCTTTCCTTGATTAACGAGCACGACCGCCGGACGACGCGCCAGGTTGTAGTTCGAGGCCATCGCCAGGGTATACGCGCCGGCCATCGGCACCGCCAACAGGTCGCCGGCTTCCAGCCGCGGCAGCTCGATATCGCGCATCAACACATCGCCCGACTCGCAAAACTTGCCCGCGATCGTCACGCGCTCGCGTTCCCCGTTCGACGTGGCGCGCCTCCCGATCCGCAGCGCCACATACTGCGCGCCGTACAACGCGGGCCGGATGTTATCGGCCATGCCGCCATCCACCGCAACATAGGTGCGCACCCCGGGGATCTCCTTGCGGCTGCCGACGGTATAGAGCGCCACCGCGGCCGGCGCCACCAGCGAGCGACCCGGCTCGAGGATCAAGCGGGGCAACGGCAGGTCGCGGCGACGGCAGGCGGTGCTCAGCGCCTCGGCCAGTGCGGCGACATAGTCGGCAATCGGCGCATCGGGATCGGCCGGGGTCATCGGCACGCCCCACCCGCCGCCCGGGCTCAACTCGTGCAACGTCACGCCGTAATGCTCGCGCAGATCGGCCGCGAAATCCGCCAGGCGAGCGGCCGCGGCCGCCAGCTCTTCCGTTTCGTAAATCTGCGAGCCGATGTGACAGTGCAGGCCGACCAGCGCCAGGCCGGGCGTATGCAGGGCCTGCGCGGCCGCGCGTTCGGCGTCGCCCGTGGCCAGGGTGAAGCCGAACTTGGTGTCGAGATGGCCGGTCTGGATGTGGGCGTGGGTGTGGGCCTGGATGCCGGGCGCCACGCGCAACCAGATGCGCAGAGGTTCGGCCGCGGCGCGCGGCCGCCGCGTCGGGTCCACCAGGTCGGCGAGCAACGCCAGCTCGTGGAAGTTGTCCACGACGATGCGGCCCACGCCGGCCGCCAGCGCCTCTTGCAACTCCCCGGCCGTCTTGTTGTTGCCGTGGAAGTGAATGCGTTCGGGGGGAAAGCCGGCCGCCAGCGCAACGTGCAACTCGCCGCCGGAAACCACATCCAGGTCAAGCCCTTCTTCGTACCAGAGCTGGGCGAGCGCCAGGCAAAGGTACGCCTTGGCCGCATACGCCACCTGCGCCGGGCCGGGGTAGCATTGCCGCAGCGCGGCCAGATAGGCGCGTGCCCGACCGCGCAACGTGGCTTCGTCGAAGACATAGAGCGGTGTGCCGTATTCGGCCGCCAGCTTCGTCGCCGAACAGCCGCCGAGCCAGAGGTCGCCGCTGTCGTCGAGATGCGCTCCCTGCGGCCACAGCTTGTCGAGCATGCGTTCTCCGTCACAAAGTTTATTTCGTGGGAGTATAAATCTATTGTGGATCCACGTCAAATCATGATCGGTTTTTGACATGTCATCGGTCGTAGACTATACTGATGTTTTATTAGCCAAGAATTTACTTTTCGACCGCCTGACCTCTCTCACCCCCCTGCCCTCGCTCTCCCCTAAAAGGGGAGAGCGAGGGTGCTGAGGACGGGGTTTGCGGGCGGCTGCGCCGCCCGCAAACTCCGTTCCACCTTTTCCTCCCCTCCTCCTGAGAGGGGGCGGGGCCGGGGGTGGGGGTCAATGCGGCAAAGTGCAAAATCTGAACTAACAAAGCACAAGATCTTATGGTTTCGATCAAAGTTTTATTTGGCCGCGTTTTGCTGTTG
>JBBIKA010000218.1:0-6909 GCA_037445695.1 Chloroflexota bacterium | reverse complement strand
CGACGCCATCCTGGAATCGGCCGCCCGCAAACGCCAGGTGGACGTGGTCTATTGAGTGCTTCATGATGTACGCAAATCAACGTTGCCCGTCATCAGAGGATCCTTCCCGGGCCGACCTGGTCCTCAGGGCAGGCCGGCCCGGGATTGTCGCGCGCGCCATCTGGGCCGCGTTGATTTGCGTGTTGCTGGCGGCCTGCGGCCGCTCTGGGTCGCCCCGGCCCACCGCCATGCCCCCCTTGGCGGCCGCCACGGCCGAGGACCTGCCCGAGACGAACGCCTCCAAAGCGATCCGCAGCGCCGAGGGGGGCCGCGTTGCGCTGCGCGACGGCGCCGAGGTGCAGATCCCACCCAAAGCCCTGTCGGACACCGCGATCGTCAGCCTGAAGGTGGTCGCGGCCCCGCCGGCCGTGCCCATCCCGCGCAACCTGATCGGCCGGGCCTACGAGTTCGGATTGGAGGGCGGCAACCTGGTCGGCCTCGCGCGGATCAGGCTGCCGCTCCCATCGGCCGTGACGCCCGATCAGTACGAGATCGCCGTGTACCGCTGGAACGGCCAGGCGTGGGAGCGCGTTCTGGCGCGCGACGTCGGCAACGCGCTGGAGTTCGGCACCGATGTGCCGGGGGGCATCTTCGGGGTGTTGGGCCAGTGGCGCCACGCCGACGCCTCCCTGGCGCTCGCGTTGGCGCGGCCGACCGACGCGCGCGGGATCACGCCCATCAAGGCAAGCGGCCAATATCGTTATACGACCTTGCCGCTCTTGCAAAACGAACTCGTGCCGGCGCGGCTGACCTGGAAGCTGGACACATCGGGCGGCATGGGACAGATCACGGGCAACGGCCAGCTCGACCGCACTATCGGCGAACAACAGCTCTGGTTCAAGCCCGATCCGGCGCAAGCCCAGGGGGTTATCGAGTTCGCGCAGGACTTCGAGGTCGGCGCGTCCACGCTCGACCTTCAGCCCGGCGTCGCCCGCAATATCTACGCCATCCTCACGGTCGAGGACAGCCCCGCGCCCACCCGACGCATGAGCAAAGCCATCGGATATACCCTGATCCTGCCGGTGCGCGTCGTCGGCACGGACGTGGTGCGACCGATCCTGGCCGTCGAGCCGCCGTCCAACCTGCGCTGGCACGTGCGTTTCAACGGCCAGAGCATGGCGCAACGGCCCGCCATCACGCCCACCCTGCCGCTCGGCGAGTTTCTGGCCCTCGGCGGCCTGGGCGAATACCACATCACCCTCGAGGCCACGATAGACGGCAAGGCGCAGACGGTGAGCAACGAGGTGGTGGTGACCCTGGCCCTGCCCGCTACGGCCACGCCCATCCCATTCTGGACGCCATCGCCCATGCCGCGGGCGCAGGTCACCCTGCCCCCGCCCATCGCCACGCCCACGGCCGGCAGCACACCGCCCGCCACCCCCACGCGACGCACGCCGCCCGGCGAACGCACGGCCACCCCCACCGCCACGCCGCCGACCGCCGGCGAAGCCACGATCACGCCCACGGCCACCCGGCCGGCCTGGGCCAGCACCTTCTGGGCCGACAAGTATCGCCTGGCACAGGGCGAATGCACCTTGTTGCACTGGAACATCCAGAACGTGCGCTCCGTATACTTGAACGGCGCGTCGGTCACCGGCGTCGAAGACCGTCGGGAATGCCCCGGCGAGACGACCGCCTACGTGCTGAGCATCACCTTGAACGACGGCACCCGCCAGGACCTGCGCCTGTCCATCGCGGTGCAGACGAGCAGCGAGCCGGACATCCGCTTTGAGGCCGACCGCTACACCATTGTCAAAGGGGAGTGCACGGAGTTACGCTGGCAGACGCAGGACGTCAGCGCGGTCTATCTGAACGACAGCGGCATCCCGGGCACGGCGTCCAAGGAGGTCTGTCCGGAAACTTCCACCGTCTACACGCTGCGCGTCGAACGCACCGGCAGCCCAACCACGCTCAAGAGCCTGACGATCAAGGTGTTGCCGGCCGAGCAGATCCCGTTCACCTTCTGGGCCGAACAGTATGCGCTCGAGCCAAACAAATGCACCAACCTGCACTGGTCGGTGCGGGGGGTCAATGCAGTGTATCTCAACAAGCCGGACGGCGAAGTGGGCGTAACGGGGGATGGCGTCTATCGAGCCTGTCCGACGACCCTCTCGCAAGCCTACACCTTGCGGGCCGAAGCCAGTGAGGATCGCAAGGCGAGCAAGACGATCATTATCAACACGTTCGATCCGAACGCGCCCGGCCTGGGGCAAAACGAGGTCATCGCCCAGGGGATCGTGAACAGCGTGACCAACGTGGTGGACGCCGATCCGAACGCCGCGGGCGAGCAGCCCGGCTACCAGATCATCCTGGACGGCCTCATGCCGCTCTTCAAGGGCCCCGGCGATTGTTGCGAGGCGGCCGTCACGTTCAAGATCACCCAGGCGCAGACCGACGACGCCCTGGCCAACGCGGTGGACTGGCCCGTCAACCCGGGCCAGTTCGTCGAGTTCCGCGGCGATTGTACGGGAGGCACGTGCGTCCTGCCCGTCAATAAGACCTTCTACTTCAAGTTGCGGTCGGATTGATCCGCCGCAACCGTCAGCTCAATCCGGGATCACCACCTGCGTCAGGTCTTCGGCCGACGGCGGATATTGCATGTTGAAGCTGCGCAGCGTCTCCACGATCACCCGCGCCACCACGAGATTGCGGTACCACTTGCGATCGGCCGGCACGACGTACCACGGCGCCCACTCGGTGCTGGTCAGGTTGATCGCGTCCTCGTAGGCCGCCATATACTCCTCCCACAGCGCCCGCTCCTTCAAATCGCCCACCGCAAACTTCCAGTGCTTGGTCGGATCGTCGAGCCGGGCCTGGAGCCGGCGCTTCTGCTCCTCCTTGGAGATGTGCAGGAAGAACTTGAGGATGGTGACGCCGTTCTCGGCCAGATGCTTCTCGAACTGATTGATCTGCTCGTAGCGCCGGCTCCACACCTCTTTCGGCACCAGGTTGTGCACGCGTACCACCAGCACATCCTCGTAGTGCGAGCGGTTGAAGATGCCGATCATGCGTTTCGGCGGCACGGCCTTGTGCACGCGCCACAGGTAGTCGTGCGCCAGCTCCTCGGCCGTGGGCACCTTGAAGGGCGTGACGATGCACCCCTGCGGGTTCACGCCCGACATCACATGGGCAATGGTGCCGTCCTTGCCGCCGGTATCCATGGCCTGCAAGACGATCAGGAGCGCGTGCTTGCCCTCCGCGTAGAGCAACTCCTGCAAGCGGATCAGCTCCGCGCGGTCGGCGTCGAGCTGCTTGCGCGCCTCCTTCTTATCGTGATACTCGCCGGTGTCGGCCGGATCCATAGCGCTCAGGCGGAATTTCTTGCCCGGCTTCACCAGATACCTCTCGTGCAGTGCAGATTCTCCCATCGTTTCCTCCGCTTCAAATAGACGGCGGCCGGCCGGCCACCAGCGCCAACACGGCCGCGGGAATCTGCGGCAACGGCAACACCTGCTCGGCCGCGCCGAGCTCGACGGCCGCCTTGGGCATGCCGTACACCGCCGAGGTCGTTTCATCCTGCGCGATGGTGGCCGCGCCGCGTTCCCGCATGGCGCGCAGGCCCGCCGCGCCGTCGTCGCCCATGCCGGTCAATAAGACGCCGATCGCATCCGGGCCATAGATGCGTGCCACCGACTCGAACAGCACGGTGGCCGATGGCCGCACATGGCTGACCAGAGGCGCCTTGCTGAGTCCAACCACCCCGCGGGCCGTCACCATCAGATGGGTGTCGTCGGGCGCCACATAGACCGTGCCCGCGCGCAAAACTTCGCCATCCTCCGCGATCTTGACCCGCAACCGGCTCTCCAGTTGCAGCCACGCCACCAGGCCGGCCGTGAAGCCGGTCGTCATATGTTGCACGATCAACACGGGCAGGGGGAATTCGGCCGGCAGCTCCTTGAGGATCGCATTGAGCGCGGCCGGCCCGCCCGTCGAAGCGCCGATTGCCAACAGCGAGAAGGCCCGGCCGGAGCGCGGCAGCTCGCCCGCGCTGCGCCGCGTCATCGGAGAGCGGTAGTGGCGGATCACCTTCACTTCGGCCATCAACTTGACCGTGGTGAGCAGCCGCTCGCGCAGGGCCGCGAAATCGGGGTGATTGATCGAAGTGGGCTTCTGCAACACCTCCAGGGCACCGGCCTGAATGGCGTTGAAGGTGGTCAGCACCTCGTGGTGATCTACGCTGGAGCTGACGATGATGATGGGAGTGGGCCGTTCCTCCATGATGCGCCGCGTGGCCGCGAAGCCATCCATCCCCGGCAGATGCACGTCCATGGTAATCAGGTCGGGCTTGAGCGCCAGCGCCTGGCGCACCCCCTCCTCGCCGCTCGCCGCCATGCCGATCACTGCGATCTCGGGATCAGACTCCAGGATCGTCTTGAGCAACATGCGCAGCGTCGGCGAATCCTCGACGATCAAGACGCGAATCACATCACCCTCTCCGACGCCTCAAATGAGCCGACGGATCGTCGCCAGCAGGTTTTCTTGATCGAACGCGGCTTTGACGATGTAGGCATCGGCGCCCACCTGCACCCCGCGCTCGCGGTCTTCCGGCGAATCGAGCGAGGTGACCAGCACCACCGGCAGATGCTTGAAGCGCTGATCCGCGCGCACGCGCGCGGTCAGCTCGAAGCCGTCGAGCCGCGGCATCATCACATCGCTGACGACCAGGTCGAAGAGGCCATCGGGAGCGATCCCTTCGTTCTGCAGCGCTTCCCACGCTTCAAGGCCATCGGCGAAGGCCCGCACCGCATAGCCCGCAGCCTCCAGGATGTTCTTCTCCAGCGTGCGGGTGGTGATGGAATCATCCACGACCATGATGGTGCGCGGCCGGGACGCTTCGACGGCCGCGGGGGCCGCGACGGCGACCGCCGGCAACGCGGCCGCCGTCGCGGAGACGCGCAGCAGATCGGCCGCATTCAACACCAGGATCACCTCGCCGGTGCCCAGGATGCTGGCGCCGGCCAGATAGCGCACGCGCAAGAACGGCCGGGGGAGCGGCTTGACGACCACCTCTTGCGCGGTGGTCACGGCGTCCACGCGGAACGCCAGCCGGCGCTCGGCCGAGCCCAGGATGAGCGCCGCGCCCAAGTCGGCTTCGGTCGCGGTGCGGCGGCCCGGCCCGGCGCCGTCGTCGCGCGAGGGCAATCCCAACACCTGCGCCAGGTTCACCAGCAGGATCGGCCGGCCCTCAGGCCGGATCACGGCCTGTCCCTCCGCGTAGCCGATCGCATCGGGCTTGAGGCGGACGATGCGAATGACGTTGGAGATCGGCACGGCAAAAGATTGGCCGGCCACCTGCACCAGCAGGCACAAGGTAGTGGCCACCGTCAACGGCAGGGTAAGGATGAAAGTGGTGCCGGCGCCCGGCGTGCTGCGCACATCTATCAGGCCGTGCAGGCGCTCCACTTTGTCGCGCACGACGTCCATGCCGACCCCGCGGCCCGAGACATCGGTGACGACCGTGCTGGTGGACACTCCGGAGCGAAAGATTAGCCAGAGGGCATCCTGATCGCTCATGGACTGGGCCTCTTCGGCCGAAATGATCCCGCGCTTGACCGCGCTCTGGCGCACGCGGTCCGCGTCGATGCCCTGGCCGTCGTCGGCCACGGTGATGATGATGCTGTCGCCGTGCTGGGCGGCCGATAGGGTGATGGTGCCCGTCGTCGGTTTGCCGGCCGCGGCGCGCTCGGCAGGCGGCTCGATGCCGTGGTCGAGCGCATTGCGCAGCAGGTGCGTCAGCGGATCCTTGATCTGCTCCAGCACCGAACGATCCACCTCGGTGTCGCCCCCCTGGATGACCAGTTGCGCGCTCTTGCCCAGGTCGCGCGCCATATCGCGCACCATGCGCGGAAAGGTCGCGAACAGCGTGTTGATCGGCAACATGCGCAGCCGACGCACGTCGTCCTGCAGGCCGGCCATCACCTGGGTGAGCCGGCGCTGATCGGCCTCATAACGGCGCTGGAGGCCGCGCAGCCGGCTGCTCACTTCGCGCAGCCGGGCCCACGCCAGCCCGGCCGCTTCTCCGGCCCCGGCCGGCCGCGCGCGATATTCGGCCTCCCACGCCTCCAGGTCATCCAGCAGGCCGCGCAGCTCCACTGCGCGCTGCTCCGCGCCCAGGCGCGCCACCTGCAGCTCGCCCACCTGGGCCATCAGCGTCTCGAGCTTGGCGGTGCTCACCCGCACCGACTCCTCGGCCGCGGGCGGGGGCGCGGGGGCGGCGGGCGGGGGCGATGGCACCGGAGGCGGTGACGCGGGAACCGGGGGCGATGGTGGCGCCGCGAGCGGGAGCGATGGCGCCGGAGGCGGCGACGCGGGAGCCGGGGACGATGGTGGCGCCGCGGCCGGGGGCGCCGCCGGCGCGGGGGGCGCCTCGGGCACTTGAGCCAGGTTTTGCGCGGCGTCCAGCCGCGCCAACAGATCGGCGATGTCGGCCTCGGCCGACGCGCGAGGGGCGCCGGCCTGTTGCACCAGCGCGGCGAGCGCGTCGAGGCTGCGATAGGCCAGGTCGAAGAAGGCCGGGGTTGCTGCAAGCTGGCCATCGCGCGCCCGGCCGAAGACCGTCTCCAGGCGATGCGCGAGCTGTTCGATGGACTCCAGGTTCATGGCGCGCGCGGCGCCTTTCAGGCTGTGCATCTCGCGAAAGACCGTGGCCCAGAGCTGTCCGGCGCGCGCCTCCTCTACGCCCTGTTCCAGCTCCAACAGATGTCTGGCCGTGGCATCCAGATGCTCTTTGGCCTCCGCGACAAAGGTCGAAAGCAGCTCGCGCAGAAATTCCTCATCGAAACCCATGGTCTTTCTCCGGCTGGCATCACACCTTGTAGCGTTCGGTGAGGGTTTGCAACTGGCGGGCCAGGTTGTTCAGCCCCTCGGCCG
>JBBIKA010000217.1:0-6972 GCA_037445695.1 Chloroflexota bacterium | reverse complement strand
GGTGGTTTGGGGCGGGGGTTGGGGCCCCTTATTTTTGCTCGCCCTCCCCCCCCCCACCAAACCCCCTCATCCCATTTTTAAAATTTTTTTGAGGAGGGGGTTTGCGGGGGGCTTCGCCGCCCGCAAACCCCATTTCGACTTCTCCCCGCCCCCTGATAGGGGGTGGGGGTGAAGGCCGCGCCACCGCATTAAAGTAAGCGCAAACACGCTCCGCCCAACCCCATTGCAACTTCTCCCCGATTCCAGGCCGCCGTAACTTGACAACCGACGCGCCGGTGTTATACTTTGTACAATCCAAAACAAAGTTCCACCTTCGGGGCAGAGTGCGTTCTGCAAAGAACAATTCTCGACCGGCGGTATGGCCTCTGATGGGGGCCGAGCCCGCGAGCGCTGACCGAAACGGCCGGCGCAGACCCGGTTAAATGCCGGGGCCGACGGTATAGTCCGGATGGGAGAAGGTGAGCATGAGGTGGCGCTCGCGTTTGCGCGGGCGCGCGCTGCGCGTGCGTAAGCCCCGGGGTGAGAACTCCGGGGCTTTTTGTTTGATGTCAAGGATGGATACCATGCAACTGGAAGGAATCTGGCGCCTGCCCATCCAGAAGACCGGCCGGCGCCTGATGCGCGTCGAAGTGGCGCTGATCCCGTTGGCGCTGGCGATGTTCCTGGCCGGCTGGGAGCTCCTGGTGCGCTGGCAGAACTACCCGCCCTTCATCCTGCCGGCCCCCGGCGTCGTCTGGCTGCGCTTCGTGGCGCTGGTGAACGATGGCCGCCTGGCCCTGCACACCGCGGCAACCCTCGGCGAGGTGTTGGCCGGGCTGGCGCTGGGCCTGACGGTGGCGCTTGTCTTCGGCTACGGCCTGGCCAAGTCGCCGCTGCTCGAACGGATCCTCTCCCCCTACATTGTGGCGTCGCAGGCCATTCCCATCGTGGCCTTGGCGCCTCTCCTGGTGATCTGGTTCGGCTTCGGCGGCCTCTCGAAGGTACTGGTCTGCGCGCTGACCGTCTTCTTTCCGGCGCTCGTGACCACCATGGTCGGCATCCGGTCGGTGGATCCCGACCTGCGGGCGCTGATGCGCTCGTTGCAGGCCACCCGCTGGCAGACCTTCGCGCTGCTCGAAGTGCCGGCCGCGCTGCCGGTGATGTTCGGCGGGTTCAAGGTGGCCACGACGCTGGCCGTCATCGGCGCAGTCGTGGGCGAGTTCGTCGGCGCCGACCGGGGCCTGGGCTTTCTGATCAACCTGGCGCGCGGCATCCTGGATACGCCCATGCTCTTCGTCGCGCTCTTTACGCTGGTGGCGATTGCGCTGGCGCTCTATACCGCGGTCGTGTTGCTTGAACATGTTGTCCTCAAGTGGCAGCGCCAACGGTGATGGCGCCGTCAGCGCCGGCCCCTATCAGAGGGTGGTTTCATCCCCATCCCCGCCCCCTGATAGGGGACAGGAAGAAGTTGAAGAGGGGTTTGCGGGCGGCGAAGCTGCCCGCAAACCCCGTTCTCCAAGTATGGGGACGGCAGCTTCGCCGCCGCTCCCATACCCCAACGAACAAAACAGGAGTGTCATCATCATGAAACGTGCACTGATCATCGGTCTCCTGGCCGCCCTCGTGTTGGCGGCCTGTCTGCCGCCCCCGGCCGCGCCTCGCTCCCCATTCTCTCCAACTCCGGAGGGCCAAAGGGGCAAGGACAACACCGCGGCGGTGCAAACCCGGGCTACAACCACCAAGCTCACCCTGGCCATGGGCTACATCCCCAGCGTCCAGTTCGCGCCGTTCTACGTGGCGCAGGAGCGGGGCTATTTCAAAGAAGCCGGCCTCGACGTGACGTTCCGTTACGGCTTCGAGTCGGACCTGCTCAAGCTGGTCGGCACCAATGAGCTCCCCTTCATGATCGGCAGCGGCGAAGAGGTGATCCTGGGCCGCAGCCAGGGCTTGCCCGTGCGCTACGTCATGCGCTGGTATCGCAAGTTCCCGGTGGTGCTCTTCGCCAAGGCCGAGAAGGGCATCAAGAGCCCGGCCGATCTGGTCGGCAAGCGGGTCGGATTGCCGGGCCTCTTCGGCGCCAGCTACGTCGGCTGGGAGGCGCTGGTCTTCGCGAGCGGGCTCGACCCGACCAAAGTGACCTTGCAGAGCATCGGCTTCACCCAGGCCACGGCCATCAACCAGGACCAGGTGGATGCGGCCATGGATTACATCGTCAACGGCCCGGTGCAACTGCGCCTGGAGGGGAAAGAGGTCACCGTGTTGCCCGTCTCCGACTATGTGGACCTGCCCTCCAACGGCATCATCACCAACGACAAGGTGATTCGGGAACAGCCGGAGCTGGTGCGGGCGCTCGTCGGTGCGGTCCTGCGCGGGTTGGCCGACACGCTGAAGGAGCCGGACGCAGCGTTTGAGATCAGCCTGCGGGCCGTGCCCGAGGCCGGCGGCACCAACACGCCGGTGAGCCGCGCCATCTTCGACGAATCGCTCAAGCTCTGGCGGAGCGAGCCGGGCACCCTGGGCCATTCCGATCCGCAGGCATGGGAGAAGGCCGCGCAGTTCATGAAGGAGATGGGCCTGATCCAGACCCCTGTGTCGGCCGCCGACTTGTTCACCAACGAATTCGTGCGTTAGCGATCATGGCCGCGTTCCTGGAAGCGATCAACCTGCGCAAGACCTTCCTCGACCCGACCCGCATGGCCATGCTGGCGTTGGACGGTGTCTCGTTGACGGTCGCCGAGGGGGAATTTCTGGCCATCATCGGGCCGTCGGGTTGCGGCAAGAGCACGCTGTTGCGCCTGCTGGCCGGACTGGAACGGCCGATCTCCGGCCAGGTGCGGCTGCGCGGCCAGCCGCTGACGGCCCCGCGCCGCGAGATCGGCTTCGTCTTCCAGCGCGCCACGCTGATGCCCTGGCGCACGGTGCTCGACAACATCATGTTGCCCCTGGAGATCAACCACACCGACCGGGAACAGGCATTGGCCAAAGCGCGGGAATGGGTGACCCTGGTGGGGCTGGACGGCTTCGCCGATGCCTATCCCGCGCAGCTTTCGGGCGGGATGCAACAGCGGGTGGCCCTGGCGCGCGCGCTGATCCACGAGCCGAGCCTGCTCCTGCTCGACGAGCCGTTCGGCGCGCTCGACGCGTTGACGCGCGAGCGGATGAACGGCGAACTGCTCCGCATCTGGGATCGGCGCCGCGTGACGGTCGTTATGGTGACACACAGCATCACCGAGGCGCTCTTCCTGGCCGACCGGGTGCTGGTGATGGCCCCGCGGCCGGGCCGCATCCGCGCCGAGTTTCCGGTGACCCTGCCCCGGCCGCGCGACCGCAGCATCATCACCGAGCCGCCGTTCGTGCAGATGGTGCGCGCGGTGCGGGCCGAGATCATCGAGGCGTGAACGGCCCGGCCGACCCTACAACAATCGCCCCAGCTCCGCGATCAGGCGTTCGATCTGTTCGGCCGTGTGGGTGGCGAAGATGGCGATGCGCAGCGCGCCGCCGGCCGGCGTGCTGCTATAGCTCGTCACGTGCGCGACGCAGATGTCGCGCGCGAAAAGCTCGTCGCGCAGGCGGCCCAGGTCCACGCCGGGCCGCGCGGCCAGGCAGAGGATCGGCACCGGCGAATCGGCCAGGGGCCACCCTAGCCGGCGCAGGCCGGCGCGCGCGGCCGCCACGTTGGCCCGCAGCCGGCCGCGCAGCTCGGTATCCTGCTGCAGAAAACGCAACGCCCAGGCCGCCGCACCGGCCGCCGGCAACGGCGAAGGGCTGGTCGCCACCAGCGCCTTCGCCCTCTGCTCCAGCCGGGCGATCAGGGCCGCGTCGCCGGCAATCACGCCGCCGTGGCTGCCCAGCGCCTTGCTCAGCGTGTGCGCGGCATAAACGCGCGGCCCGGTCCGGCCATCTACGCCCCAATGTTCCAGCGTTCCGCGACCGCGTTCGCCCAACACGCCCGTCGCGTGCGCGTCATCCAGGCACAGAATCGCGGCATCGTAAGGCGCCAACACCGCCTGATAGTCAGGCACGGGCGCGATCTCGCCCGAGATCGGAAAGACGCCGTCGCTGAAGACCAGCGGCCGCTCTCCGGGCCTCAGATGCCGGCGCAATTGCGCGGCCAGGTCGGCCGGATCGCGATGGTGGAACGGGTGCAGGGCCGCGGCCGCCGTGCGCACGCCGTCCCACACGCTGTAATGGCTCGCCTCGTCCACGAAGATGCGGTCGTATGCGTCGGCCAGGCCCTGCGCCAGCACCGCGTTGCCCAGATAGGCCGTCACGTAATAGATGGCCCGTTCGGTCCCCCAATAAGCGGCGGCCGCCTCCTCGACCTCGCGATAGAGGGGATGTTCGCCGTAGCCCCCGCGCGAAGTCGCCGTCCCCAGGCCGTAACGCCGGAGGGCCGCGACCGCGGCCTCCAGCAGGCCGGGATGGCTCTGCAACCCCAGGTAGCTACAACCGGCAAAGTAATCGCGCCAACGGTCGTTGATCAGCATGCGCGCGGCGACCGGGCTTTGCATGGCGTAGCTCATCATGCGCTCCGCAGGAAGGTGCGGCCGGCCACGAAGCTCGCGCGCAGGTAGGACACGGCCTGCACATCGTCTTCGTACACGCCGTTGCGCGCCCGCGAAGAATGCAGGATGCGCCAGCCGCCGAGGCTGATGGCCACGTGGGTGATCTTGGGCCGGTCGGCCGCCTCGCCAAAGAAGAGCAGGTCGCCGGCGCGATAGGGCGGTTCGACCGGCTCGCCGGCCGCGTATTGCATATCGGCATCGCGCGGGATGGTCACGCCGACCAGGCGATGGAGGAGCTGCGCGAAGCCGGAGCAATCTATGCCGAGCGCCGTACAGCCGCCCCAGAGATAGGGCACGCCGATGAAGCGGCGGCCGTCGGCGATGAGCTTTGCCCGGCGGCCCGGCTCATCGGCCGGCAGATCGGCGAGCGCCAGCAGGTCGGCGGCGGCCGCCCAGCCCGCCGGCTCGCCGGTCGTTCCCGGCTCTGTCGCAGGGGCGGGGGCGGTCGCGGGCAGGATCACCTGTAGCCAGCGCGCAGGAGCGACCTGACGGGCCGCCTCTGCGGAGACGGCCACCAGCGTGCCCGCCGGCAGCCGGGTGACCGGCGCCGCGTCGGCCGCCGGCCGCGCGCGCAGGAGGGCGACCGGCTCGGTCACGATGTGGGTGGCCGGGGGCGCCGGCGCGGTCGTCAGATAAGGACGATAAGCCCAGCCCAGGTAGCCGTCATCCTGGCGCACGAAGCACCAGCGCTCCTGCTCGCGCAGCAGCTCCAGCCGCTGGCCGCTGAGCAGCTCGCTGAGCTGTTCGGCGAGGAACGATGGTTCGGCGTACAGGCCGGTCAGGTTGGTGGCCACGTAGAGATAGGTGGGCCGGGCCCCACGCAACACCTTGACCCCGGCCGGATCGCATTCCAGGCCGGGGAAGCGTTCGGCGAGCCGACGCACCACCGCGGCGAGGGTCGCCTCGTCGAGCGTCTCGCCCGTCAGCGCGCAGCGGCCCCAATCCAGCGTCTCCGCGTCGAGCCGGCAGAGCTGCGTCCGCCGGTCCCCATAGGCCCGGCCGAGGTCGGCCAGGGCACTTCTGATTTCATCCAGGATCATGGTCTCATCCCAAAACTTCGCTGTATACCCGCGCCATGTTGCGCCAGCACACCTTCTCCACCTGCTCGGCCGTCAGGCCGGCCGCCAGGAGCAGGTCGGCGATGGCGGGGTAGCTCTCCGCGCCGGTCAGGCCGGCCGGCATCGTCAGGATGCCGTCCAGGTCGCCGCCCAGGCCAATGCAATCCTCGCCGCCGATCTGGATGGCGTGATGCACGTGCCGGGCAATCCACTCCACAGGGGGCAACGGCAACGCGCGCAGCTTTTCCCGCACGGCCTCGCGGAGGCGTTTCCGTTCGTCGGGATCGGCCACCTGCGCGGCCGCGGCATAGGCCGGCCTGGCGATGGCATCCCATTGCGCCAGGTAGTCGGCCGCGAGGAAGTCGGCCGCCAGATTGAGGCCCATCACTCCGCCCCGCTCGGCCAGCGCGCGGATCTGCTCGTCGGTCAGGTTGCGGGGGCTGGGACAGATGGCGCGGCAGTTGGAATGGCTGGCGACGAACGGTCGCGTCGTGATCCGGCAGATCTGGTCGAAGGCCGCGTCGGAGGCGTGCGATACGTCCACCATCACGCGCAGCTCTTCCGCCAGCTCGATCAGGCGGATCCCTTCGGCGGTCAACGGTCCGCCGGCGCCCATGCTGCTGCCGGAAAACTCGTTGTCGCTCCAGGCCGGGATCAAGCTCCGCACGCCCAGCCGATGGAAATGCGCCAGGTTTTCGGCCCGGCCCTCAAGAGGATCGGCGCCTTCCAGGCCGAGCAACGCGTAAAGGACTCCGTGGCTGCGACAGGCCTGGCGGATGTCGGCGGCCGAGGTGGCGAGGCGCAAGCGCCCCTCCGATCCCGCCACCCATGCCGCGATGCGGCCGATGATCTCTTCGGCGAACGCGGGCAGATCGCGGTCGGGATAGTAGCTGCGCGGCGCGAAGACGGCGAAGAGCTGGACGCAGTGGCCGGCAGCCAGCAGACGCGGCAGGTCGGCATGGGCGCGACCCCGGCCGGCCAGAAAGTCGAAGTCGCCGTCATACGTGCGCATGACGGTGTCGCAGTGGGCGTCGAAGAAACGCCACCGCAGCGCGGGGGCTGATGGATGGGTGTAGGTCATGATCGTGCTTGGTCGCTCAAGAATTGGCTCTTTCGTCCGGCGTACCCCTCTCACCCCCTACCCCTGCTCTCCCCCTTTCGGGGGAGAGCAGGGATATTGATGAGGAAGGGGGTTTTTGCGGGCGGTGCAGCCGCCCGCAAAAACCCCTCATCTTCCCCTCCCCTACACGGGGAGGGGCCCCCCCCCCCCCCCCCCCCCCCCCGGGGCGGGGGGGGGGGGGGGGGGGGGCGCGCGCCCCGCCGCCCCGGGGGGGGGGGGGGGGGGGGGGGGGGGGGGGACACCCCCCCCC
>JBBIKA010000216.1:0-7003 GCA_037445695.1 Chloroflexota bacterium | reverse complement strand
GCAGCACCGGGTTGAAGACCAGATCGCTGACGATGATCGAGAGCACCCAGAAGCCGCCCATCACCGCCAGCTTCTGCAGCAGCGGAATGGGGGTGGTGAGCACCAGCAGCACCCCGGCGGCGTCCGTGACTATGCCGAGCAGCCCGGGCTTGAAAAGCCCGGCGAAGGTGGCCGCGGCCGCCGCCACGCGACCGCCCTCCCCATCCACCGCCCAGGCGACCGCGCCGGCCCCCGCGACGCCCGTCCTGGCGCCGCCCGCGACGACGCCGGAGGCGCCCGCACCGGACTTCGTGCCCGCAGCCCGCACGCGGCCGAACATCACCTCCCTGCCTGATTTCTTCGTCGTCAACATCGGCGCGGAATATCCGCGCATTGATCTGGCCCGCTGGCGACTGGAGGTGAAGGGGCTGGTGGAACAGCCCCTGGCGCTCACGTTTGAAGAGCTGCTGGCGTTGCCGCGCGTGGACATCTACGGCACGCTGGAATGCATCTCCAACGAGGTCGGCGGCCGGCTGATCGGCACCACCCTCTTCAGCGCGGCGCGCATGGCCGACGTGCTGCGCCTGGCGCGGCCGCAAGGCCAGGTCGCCGAAGTCGTCATGTACGCAGCCGACCGCTACAGCGAATCCATGCCCTTCGACAAGGCCCTGCACGAAGATACCCTCCTCGTCTACGGCATGGGGGGCCACATCCTCCAGCCTGAACACGGCTATCCGCTGCGCGTCTACAATCCCAACCACTACGGGATGAAGGGCCCGAAATGGTTGACCCGGCTGGAGCTGGTCGCCGAGCCGTACACCGGCTATTGGTCGCGGCTGGGCTGGGACAAAGAGGCCATCGTCAAAACCACGTCGGTCATTGACGGCGCCGGCGCCATCCGCAACCAGAACGGCATAGCCCAGATCGGCGGCATCGCGTTTGCCGGCTGGCGGGGGATCCAGGCGGTCGAAGTCCAGATAGACGGCGGCGAATTTCGGCCGGCCGTCCTCGACCGGCCGCTCAGCCATCTGACCTGGGTGCGCTGGCGCTACGACTGGCGCAATCCACCGCCGGGCGACCACACGATCGTGGTGCGCGCGTTCGACGGGAACGGCGAAGAGCAAACTCCGCAACCCGCGCCCCCGCATCCCGACGGCGCCAGCGGCTGGCACAAAGTCCACGTTACCATCGCATGAGCCTCACGGCGCCGCGACGGCCGCGCGTTCACGCCCTCACCACAGGCGCGTCCAGTCGGTGCCCGTACAGGTGGCCACAAACAAAATGACGAAAATGATCACCAGGAGCAAGCCGCATCCACAGCCGCTGCACGAACAGCCGCGGCCGAAGCCGAAGCGCCGCTGAAGCCAGTCGAACGCCACGTTGAGCAGAAACAGCTCCAGCAAACCTTCCAGACACCCTTGCCGACGTTCCATGCCGTTCTTCTCCCTAAGCAAGGGCCGCCCGGAAGGCAGCCAGCGCCGACCGAATGTCCCCTGCCGTCACATGATAGTTGGTCACGGCGCGAATGCGCTGCGGCCCGACCGGCAACACGCGCACGCCGTGCTGCTCCAGCCGCGCCACCAGCCCGGCCGCGGTCAGGTCGGGCCGGGTCACGTTGAAATAGACGATGTTGGTGCGCACCGGCACCGCTTCGACCTGGATGCCGGGCAGTTCGGCCAGGCCTGCGGCCAGCGCGGCCGCGTTGGCGTGATCTTCGGCCAGGCGCTCGACCATCTGCTCCAGGGCGACGATGCCCGCGGCGGCGATCACGCCGGCCTGGCGCATCCCGCCGCCCACCACCTTGCGGGCGCGGCGCGCCTCGGCGATGAACGCCTTGCTTCCGCACACCACCGACCCGACGGGCGCGGCCAGGCCCTTGCTCAGGCAGAAGGTGACCGAGTTGGCGTCGACCACCAGCTCGCGCGCGGCCACCCCCAGGGCGACCGCGGCATTGAAGATGCGCGCGCCGTCCACATGGAGGAGCAGGCCGTGGCCGCGCGCCAGCGCGCCGAGCGCGCGCATGTACTCGGCCGTCAGAGCCGCGCCGCCGCAACGGTTGTGGGTGTTCTCGACCGCGATGAGTCTGGTGCGGGGGAAGTGGGGATTGTTGGGGTCTCGGATGGCGGCCTGGATCTCCCCCAGGTCCAGGGTGCCGTCGGGCCGATTCTTGAGCACGCGCGGGTGGATGCCGCCCAACGCGGCCATCCCGCCCTGTTCGTACATGTACGTGTGGGCCTGATCGCCCAGGATCACCTCGTCCCCGCGACCGCATTGGGCCAGCAAGCTGACCAGGTTGCCCATGGTGCCCGAAGCGACGAAGAGGCCCGCCTCCTTGCCCATGCGGTCGGCGGCCATCTCCTCCAGGCGCCGCACGGTTGGATCTTCGCCGAAGACATCGTCGCCCACCTCGGCATCGGCCATGGCGCGCCGCATGGCGGGGGTAGGTTTGGTGATGGTGTCGCTGCGCAAGTCTATCAGGGGCATAACAAGTCCTCCATGTTGGAATGCGAGAATGGTTCAGAACGGGCTGGCATTTGCTGCGCCTGCCCGGTTTTTTGCCCCTCACCCCCTTTGTCCCCCTCTCCCCTTGGCCTGCGGCCAGGGGAGAGGGGGAATGAAGGATGGGTTTTGCGGCGGGCGACTGCGCCGCCCGCCGCAAAACCCCTTTTTCCTACCCCTCCCCTGTAAGGGGAGGGGAGCTATTCTCCCCCTTCTCTCGTAGGGAAGGGGGCCGGGGGGTTAGGTTTTCCCTCCCAAGGAAGGGGGTCGAGGGGTTAGGTTTCCCTTGCAGCGGGCTGGGTGCCCCGTCGGCACGGATCCAGCCCCGTTCAGTGCGAAGCCTCCCCATGGGACGGGGCGTCCACATCGTTGCCCGACCGTTTACGGTCGGGCGGGCCACCGCGGGACGGGCCGTCGTGGCGGGCGCCGGAGGCTGAAGCCGTCCGGCTACGACGTGCAAGGCCCCTCAAGGGGCCTCGACCCCTCGTTTCTCACTCCTCACGTCTCACTTCTCTTACGGTCGGGCGGGCCTTCAATACTTCCGCACCAGCGCGCGATAGGCGGCCGGCTGCCGCGCCTGCAAGATCTGCTGCTCTTCGCGGACCCGACGAATCTCGTCCAGGTCTATGGTCGCCACGGCATAGCCTTCGACCGCCTCATCCAGCGCGGTATGGACCTGCCCGCGCGGGCCGACCAGCACAGACTCGCCGCCGAAGGTATAGCTGGGCTCCTGGCCCACGCGGTTGGCGGCCGCCAGGTAGACCGCGTTTTCGCAGGCGCGCGCGATGGTGTAGGCGCGCCATTCCTCCATGTAGGCCGCCTCCCACGCCGCGCACGCCACGATCAGATCCGCGCCGTCGAGCGTCAGGCTGCGCGCCACCTCGGGAAACGCCAGGTCCCAGCCGATCAACAGGCCGACGTTGCCGAACTCGGTCTCGAAGACCGGCAGGCGATAGCCCGGCCGGAAGGCCAGCTTCTCTTCCCCGCGCAGATGGAGCTTGCGATAGTCGCCGAGCAGCTCGCCGTCGGGGCCGATCAGCACGGCCGCGTTGAACAGGATGCTCTCGACCCGTTCCTTGGCCGGCATCCCGAACGCAACATGCACGCTGAACTCGGCGGCCTTGCCGGCCAGATAGGAGACCGCATGTCCCGGCACGCGCTCGGCCAGCCGGGTGAAGTTCAGGCCGCACTCGTAGCCCGACAGCGCCAGCTCGGGAAAAACGATCAGGTTCGTCGGCTGCTCGCTGCAGATGCGCTGGATGGTCGCGGCCATGCGCCGCAGATTCTCTTCGTTGTCGTTCAGCACCGGCGCCATCTGCGCCAGCGCGACGGTGATTTCACGCATGAGAAGTGCCTCCCCAACCGGAATCGGAGTGCATTGTAGATCAAATGTTCGATTTTGGCAAGTTGTACGTCAAACGTCAGGAACGATCTGTGTTTCGTCTTCCCACAACGCCTCTACCTCCTCCCACGTCAACCCCTCCCAGCCGAAACGGTACAGGTCAACGTAGCCGCGCTCGTCGAACTCCACCCCCTCGGCCTCCAGGAGCGCGCGCTGGAGGTCGGCGCTCAGATCGGCGCGCGAGATGCTGATGCGGCCGGCGCTGTTGATGACGCGCTGCCACGGCACCGCGGCGACCTGATCGGCCGGCAGCGCGCTCAGCGCCCAACCGACCGTGCGCGCGGCCTGCGGATGGCCCAACAGCGCGGCGATCTGGCCGTAGCTGGCCACCTTGCCGGCCGGGATCTGCCGGACAAGGCGATATACACGTTCGAAGAAGCCCGGCTTCATGTTCAACATTTTACTACAGTTCGACAAAAACGCGGAATGGGTGTAACATTGCGCTCGTTCAGGGAGAGTCGTCTGACCTCGGCCCCACATTTCAGCAGGAGATTGGCCATGATCCAAACACCAGACATCGTCCGTCCGCCGAAAGAACTGATCGCCGGTCTGGCGCGCATCGGCAGCGCCACCGCCAGCGGCGAGCTGCATCGGCTGGGCATCCGCAACCCGCACATCCTGGGTCCGGTCGCCTGGACGCCGGGGAAGTCGGTCGTCGGCCCGGCCTTGACGCTGCAATGCATGCCCAAGCGCGAAGATATCTACCCCGAAGGTGAATACGTGGATCCGGAGACGCAGCTCCACCGCCATGTCCTCTATCATACCCAGCCGGGCGATATCGTGGTGGTAGATGCCCGCGGGGACATGTCGAGCGGCATCTTCGGCGAGATGATGCTCACCTTCTTCAAGGGCCGCGGAGGGGCCGGCGTGGTGGTGGACGGCTGCATCCGCGATTATACGCACGTCAAGCATCTCGATCTGCCGCTCTGGTTGCGCGGGGTGACTCCCAACTACCATACCCAGACCAACATCTTCCCCTTCGCGGTCAATGTGCCGATCGCCTGCGGCGGCGTGCTGGTGATGCCGGGCGACATCATCATCGCCGATGACGACGGCGCGGTGGTGGTGCCGATCAAGCTGGCGCCCGAGCTGCTCAAGCGCGCCAGCGAGCATCGCGACTGGGAGGAATTCACCCGTCTGCGCCTGAGCCAGGGGGGCCATCTGCGCAAGTACTACCCGCTCTCGGCCGAGGCGCAAGAGGAATATGAGGCGTGGCGCAAGGCGCAAGGCGCGCCGGCGGGGCAACCGGCAGCGGAAGGCAACAAGTAACGGGGATCGGCGAACGGATGCCAGACCAACCCAGGGCTTTCCTGGTGCTTCCGACCTACAACGAACGCGAAAACCTGCCGCGGATCGTTGCTGCTCTACAGGCGCTGCCCGATCCGCTCCAGATCCTGATCGTGGACGACGGTTCGCCCGACGGCACGGGCGCGGTGGCCGATGCGCTGGCCGCGACCAGCCCCGCGATCCAGGTGATCCACCGGCCCGGCAAGCTGGGCCTGGGGACGGCCTACACGGCCGGCTTTCAGGCGGCCTTGAGCCAGGGGGCCGATCTGATTTTGACGATGGATGCCGATTTCTCGCACGACCCGCGCTATATCCCGGCCTTGCTGGAGGCCAGTCGGCGTTTCGACCTGGTGATCGGGTCGCGCTATGTGCCCGGCGGGGGCGTGCGCGATTGGGGTGCGCAACGCCGCGCGCTGAGCCGCGGCGCAAACATGGTCGCGCATCGCGTCTTGGGGCTCAAGGCGCGCGATTGCACGGCCGGGTTTCGCTGCTACCGTCGCGCCGTGTTGGAGACCATCAACCCTGCCACCATCCGCGCCGACGGCTATTCCTATCTGATCGAGATGCTCTTTCGCTGTCAGCGCGCAGGATTCAGCATCGGCGAGGTGCCGATCATCTTCGTGGACCGTCGGCTCGGCCGCTCCAAGATCTCGCAACGCGAGATCCTCAAAGCAGCCTTGACCGTAGGGCGACTGAGCTATCGTCGGTGGAGAGACAGGAGCAGATGATCCATGCATAACCAGGGTTCCGGCGCCAGCCTGATCGAGCTGGCGTTGATCGTGGTGCTGATCGCCATCATCGTGATCGCGATCCTGCTGATCGTCGGGGACGACTTGCGCCTGTGGGTCGTCAACACGTTGCAGGGGCTTTTCCCGGGCCGTTAGGAGTCCGCCGGGGGGCCTCTCCGTTGGCCGCAGAAGGCGCGAGATTGTTGCGCGCGCCTATCGCGTTCTTACCATGAATCTGCCCTTCGTATCGGCCGATCGCCTCGCGGAGATGGGGCAGCGCGCCGGCCAGGCGTTGCTCGATCTGATCTTTCCGCCGCGTTGTCCGGGCTGTGGCCGCCTCGGAGAGCTGTTTTGTCAGGCATGTCGGGCCCAAGTGGAAGTGATCGGCGGGCCCGTATGCCCGCGCTGCGGCCGGCCGACCGCCCAGGCCGAACTGTGCGCGGGCTGTCGGCCGACCGCCAGCCCGTTGGAGCGGATCGTCTCGGCGGTCGTCTTTGCCGGGCCGATGCGCGCTGCCATCCACGAGCTCAAATACAACAACGGCCGGGCGCTGGCCGCGCCGCTGGCCATGTATCTGGTGGAGGCGTGGCGGCGGGCCGACCTGGCAGCCGACTGCATCGTGCCCGTGCCGTTGCATGCGCAGCGCCAGGCCGAGCGCGGCTACAATCAGGCCGCGCTCCTGGCCCGCGGCCTGAGCCGCGCGGTGGGCGTCCCTCTGGACGAGACGTTGGTGCTCCGCCACAAGGCCACACAACAGCAGGTCTGGCTGAATGCCGCGCAGCGCCGCGAGAACGTGCGCGACGCGTTCGCCTGTCGCGGCCCGGCCATCGGCCGACGGATCGTGCTGGTGGACGATGTCTGCACGACCGGCTCGACCTTGGAGGCGTGCGCGGTCGCGCTGCGGATGGCCGGCGCGGAGAGCATCTGCGCGCTGACGCTGGCACGGGCGCGTTGGCTGCCCGGCCACCCGGCGCCCGACGCGCCAGGGGCCGGCCACCCTGGCACCGGGGCAGGCAACTAGTGCCGCGCTAGGTTAGATTGTGCGCTTGTATCTCATTCACCCCCCCCCGGCCCCGGCATATGCGTCAACTTAACGTCTACGGTTGTC
>JBBIKA010000215.1:0-7014 GCA_037445695.1 Chloroflexota bacterium | reverse complement strand
CTCCGGCGTGTATCAACTCGTGGCCAAGCTCCTCTACGGCAGCGGCCTCCGCCTGCTCGAAGCCCTTCGCCTGCGCGTCAAGGACGTGGACTTCGAGCGCCGCGCCATCATCGTGCGCGACACCAAAGGGGATGAAGATCGCGTCACCATGCTCCCCGACGCGCTAATCGAACCGCTCAAGGCCCACCTCCAACACGTCAAAGCCCAGCACGAGGAGGACCTGGCCAAAGGCTACGGCGCGGTCTACCTGCCCGACGCGCTGGAGCGCAAATACCCCAACGCCAGCCGTGACTGGATCTGGCAGTACGTCTTCCCCTCCGATCGCCTTTCCGTGGACCCGCGCTCGGGCGAAACGCGGCGCCACCATCTCGACGAGAGCGGCCTGCAAAAAGCCGTCCGTGAGGCAGCCATAGCCGCCGGCATACCCAAACGCGTCACCTGCCACACCTTCCGCCATTCCTTCGCCACCCACCTCCTGGAAAACGGCTATGACATCCGCACCGTCCAGGAGCTGCTCGGCCATAAAGACGTGAAAACCACCATGATCTACACCCACGTCCTGCAGCGCGGCGGCCTGGCCGTGCGCAGCCCGCTGGACTAGGGTAACGGCGAACACGTACACTCACGGTTGCATTTGCGCCCATTCCATGCTATAGTACGAGCGTCAAACTGCCACGAATCGCCGTGCCGGGCAATGCAAGAGTCTCGTCGCCGGGCGCAGCCGCTGTGTCCCGGACTCATCAGCAGGCAAGGAGGCACGATGTTCAAACGCAAACAGCCCATGATCGCGATCGCCATGACGATCGCGCTGTTTGCCGGCCTTGTTTCGGGGAGCGCGACCGGCCTGGCGGTGACGCAACAGGAAGTGCTCTTCAACGGCAACTTCGAAGGCGGCTTCTCGCAGATCCCCGGCTGCGGCATGGTCGGCAACGGCTGGGGATGCTTCACGAACGGCGGATCGGTGACCTATGGCTTCTACGACGATCAATGGGCGGCCGTGCGGGCCGACGGCGCACATAGTCAGCTCATCGAGATGAACACGATGCAGCCGGCCGCCTCTGAAGCCGACCGCTACGCCGGCATCTATCAGACGGTCAACGTGGTCAAGGGCGGCCGATACGAGTTCAAGCTCAGCGGCCTGGTGCGCGAGGCCCTGAAGGACGGCATGAAGCCCGACCCCAACGACGACCGCTATCGTTACCGCGTCCAATGGGGCTATAGCGCGGACGGCTCCACCGACTGGACCCGGGTGACCAACTGGGTCGAACTCCCCTGGGACAAGATTGATCCTCGCACCGCACCCACTGGCCTGCAAAGCTTCTCTACCTCCTTCGTCGCGCCGGCCGACCGCATCACGATCTTCATCCGCCTGTGGAAGAAGTGGGGCACGGTCTATCGCGAGGTGGACTTCAACGTGGACGCCATCAGCCTGTGGGGGCCGGCCGTCGCCGCGCCGCCGCCGGGCGTGATCGTCATCCCGCCGCCGGCCGATCGCAAGCCGCCAACCCCGCCGATCGTCGTCCAACCGCCGGTTGTGGTGCCGCCGCCGGTCGTGATCCCGCCGCCACCACCGGGTGCGTGCGGCGGCCCGAACCTGGTGCTGAACGGCAGCTTTGAGGCCGGGTTCACCAACGGGGTCGCCAACTACTGGACGAGCTACACGAACGGCGGCCGCGCCAACTATGGCTTCTACGACGACATGTGGCCGCCCGTGGTCAAGGACGGCGCGCACAGCCAGTTGATCGAGATCAACACGAAGGAGATGACGCTGGCCGACGGGAACCGCGTGGCGGGCATCTACCAGATCGTGTCGGGGCTGACGCCGGGCCTGACCTATCAGCTATCGCTGTGGGGCCAGATGCGCGAGGAAGCGGCCCACCCGGCCGAGGACAAATATCGCTATCGCGTGCAATGGGGGTATGCGCCGGCGACCCCGGGCGTCTCGCCCGCGGCCATCACCAACTGGACGGAGATCCCGTGGGATGACATTTACCTCCGCACCGCGCCCGGGCCGTTGAGCTACTACAGCGTGCAGTTCGTGGCGCCCAGCAAGCAGATCATCCTGGCCGTGCAGGCGCTCAAGAAGTGGGGCACGCCCTATCGCGAGCTGGATGTCAACCTGGATCTGATCCAGGTGCAGGGTTGCCCGCAACCGCCGACCGGTGGCGTGATCGTGATCCCGCCGCCGACCGGCGGCAAGGTGTGCGCCACCTGGTACACGGTGAAGAAGGGGGATACCCTGGCCGCAATCGCCGGCCGCTATCGGGTCACGGTGGCGCAGATCGTCAAGGCGAACAACATCAAGAACGCCAACCTGATCTATGCCGGGCAACGGCTCTGCATCCCGCCCGACCCCTGATCCGGCGGCGCGTCCGTGGCGCGCCTGGCGCCTCTACGTGCCTGGCACCTGCAAGGTGCCAGGCACGTGAGGTGCGCGCTCATACATTGAACCGGATATTCAACACATCGCCGTTCTGTACGACGTACTCCTTCCCCTCCAGGCGGATCAGCCCGCGTTGCCGCGCGGCGGCAAGGCTGCCGGCCGCGATCAGATCATCGTAGGAGATCACCTCGGCGCGAATGAAGCCGCGGGCCAGATCGCTGTGGATGACGCCGGCCGCCTCGACAGCCGTCGCGCCGACCGGGATCGTCCAGGCGCGCACTTCGTCCTCGCCGACCGTGAAGAAGCTGTGGAGGCCCAACAGGTCGTAGGAGAGACGGATCACCCGGTTCAGCCCCAGCTCGGCGAGGTTGTATTCCGCCAGGAATTCGTCCACCTCCTCGGCCGGCAACTGCGCCAGCTCCATCTCCAGCCGGCCCTGAAGACAGGCGATGGACGTGTGGCGATGCTGATAGTCGGCCAGCGCGTCCAGCGCGCAATCGGCGCTCTGATCGCCCACGTTGAGCACGACCAACAGCGGCTTGAGGGTGAGCAGGCCGAAGTTGCGCAGCGCCTTCCGCTCGGCCGGGGCCAGGTCGAGATCGCGCAGGGGCCGGCCGGCCTCTAGCTGCTCGCGCAGGCGCTGCATGAGTGCCAGCTCCGCCTCGTTGGCCCCGCGCGCCTGCTTATCGCCCCCCTTCTTGAGCTGAGCTCCCAGTCGCTCGATCCGCCGCTCGACGATGATCAGATCCGCCAGCAACAGTTCGGTATCAATGATCTCGATGTCGCGGCGGGGATTGACGCTGCCCTCGATGTGGGGCACATCGGGATCCTCGAACGCGCGCACCACGTGCAAGAGCGCGTCGCTCTGGCTGAGTGTGTTGAGCAACGGGCCGCTCAGTCCGCCTTCGCTCACCCCTTTGGCCAGGCCCGCGATGTCGGCGTAGGTCACTTTGGCGTAGGTCGTCTTGCGCGGCCGGAACATGGCCGCCAGACGATCCACCCGCGGGTCGGGCACGTCCACGGTCGCGGTATGCACTTCGAACTGCCCTGTGCTGAACGCGCTGGTCTCGCGGTTGCCGCGCGTCAGCGCGTTGAAGATGGTGGTCTTGGTGCTGTTGGGCAAGCCCATGATGGCAATCTGCATACGGCCTTCACTCCTTGCCGTCCAGGCCGGTGACGGCGAGCGCCAGCGCGCCAAGCAGGCCGACATCGTCGCCGAGCGCGGCCGGGACGACGGCAAGGCCTTCCAGATAGCCCGGCATCGCGCGGGCGCGCAGCATCTCCCACATCGGGTCGAAGAGCAGCGGCCCGGCCTTGGTCACGCTTCCGCCGAGCACCACCATGCGCGGGTTGAACAGGTGCAACAGGTTCACGATGCCCAGGCCCAGATATTTGCCGGCCCGGCGGAACGCGTTGACGGCCAGCTTATCGCCCGCGGCGGCCGCCTCGCCGATCACGCGGGCATCTACCTTGTTCAGGTCGCCGCCGACCAGCTTGAGCACCTTGCTCGACTTGCTCCCCTTGCCCGCCTTGAGCCGGCCGACCACGTCCCGGCTGATGGCCGGCCCGGCCGCCAGCGCTTCCAGACATCCCCGGTTGCCGCAGCCGCATTTGGGGCCATCGGGCTTGATGATCATGTGGCCGGCCTCGGCCGCCAGGCCGCGCGCGCCCAGCAACAACCGGCCGCCCACGATGATGCCGCTGCCGATGCCGGTGCTGATCGTCAGGTAAACCATCTCCTTCACCCCGCGCGCCGCGCCGTAGGTCGCCTCGGCCAGGCCGGCCACGTTGGCGTCGTTGCCCAGGAAAGTGGGCTTGCCGAAATGGGCGCTGATCAGGTTGCGCAGCGGCACATTGACCCAGCCCGGCAGGTTGGGCGCGGCCAGGATCATCCCGGCGTCCGGATCGAGCGGCCCGGGCGCGCCGATCCCGATGCCGACGACCGCGTCCGGCCCGACCCCCTCCATCGCTTCGGCGATGCTCTCTTTGATGCGCGCCAACACGGCCTCAGGCCCTTCCGAAGCCCGGGTCAGCTTCGCCACCCGTCGGTAGATCTGGCCCTGCGGGTCGCACAGCGCGGCGCGGATCTGCGTGCCGCCGAGATCTACAGCCACGATATAGTGCGTCATCTTCTCCTCTCAATAGGCGCCGTATTTCTCTACCAGCTCCATGACCCGACAATATTGGGCGAACGAAACATTGTTCGGCACCGAATGGTCGGAATGGTAGATGTAGCCGCCGCCGACCTTGGCGGCCGTGATCTTGGTCGCGATCTCGCGCTCCAGGACGTCCGGGTCGGGGTCGTTGAAGGTGCGCACATCAATGCCGCCCATGAACGCCAGATCCCGGCCGTACTGTTGCTTCAGCGCCACCACATCCATGCCCGCCTTCACCTCCAGCGGCTGCAAACAATCCAGCCCGGCTTCGATCAGGTCGGGGATCAACATGCGCACGTCGCCGCACGAATGGAGGATCACCTTCATGCCGCGGCTGTGGAAGAAGTCGAACATCCGCCTGTCGGCCGGCTGGATCAGTTTGCGATAGAGGCGCGGGGAAAAGAACGGGCCGTTGCGATAGCCCATGTCGTTGTACAGAAACGCCGCGTCGAAGGTGTACCCCTCGGCCATGATGATCTTCGCCATCTCGATCACCATATCGGCCTGCGTCTCGATGATGTCCTGGATCCACGTCGGATCGTCTATCAACAGGGTCAGGAGCTGGTCGGAACGGATGTAGGCCTGGCACAGATCGTAGCCGGTGATCGCGCCGTAGGTGATATACAGATCTTCGCTGCGGGCCCGCTCGTAATTGTTCTTCAACGTGACCCAATCGACGCGGGTGAAGCTGGGTTGCAGCCGCCGCTTGGCGGCTTCCCAATCGGCGCGCGTCTTGATCCCATAGTCAATCAGCTCGGGCGTGGTCGAGTAGTCCCGGTGATTCTTGCGCACGCCGCCATACGGGGTGCTCTCGACGATATACTCGTCGTTGCGCTCGATCACCCGCACGGGATATTGTGGGGTCAGGTCTGCACCGAAGCTGCGCAGGTGAAAGCCGAAATACTCCTCGACCGGGATGCCGTCGGGCAAGCCTTCGCGGCGCCAGCGGGTCACCGTGGCCGCCCAGATGCTGTCGTGGACGGGGATGCGATCCCCTTCCTTGTGGTCGAGGGCCAGTCGCACGCGGTCGCGCGGGGTGAGGTCGGTTGCAGTTGACATAAAATCCTCCAGGGTATGGGCAAGATAGCAACGTCGTAACTGCTTACGCGAAGAACGTGCTGTCGCTCCGCACGTGCGCTCGCGCCACCTCCTCGTTCAGCGTCACGCCCAGGCCTGGGCGGTCGGGCAACGTGATGTAGCCGTTGCGGATCAGCGGCCCGCCGATCACCAGGTCGTCCCACCACGGCACGTCCTGGCCGTGAAACTCCATGATGATGAAGTTGCGCATGCTGGCGCACGCATGCGCCGCGGCCAGGGTGGCGATCGGACTGCTGACGTTGTGCGCGGCCAGCGGGATGTAGTAGATGTCGGCCAGGTCGGCCACTTTCTTGGCTTCGAGCAGGCCGCCCACGCGCGGCACGTCCGGCTGGATGATGTCCACCGCCTGGGTGGTGATCATCTCGCGCAGGCCGTGGCGCGTGTAGTGGTTCTCGCCGCAGCAGATCGGCACCGGCGAGTTGTCGGTCACCCGCTTGAGTGCTTCGATGTTGTCGGGCGGCGTGGGGTCTTCCAGCCACATCAGCCGAAACGGCTCCAGCTCGCGGGCCAGGGTGATGGCGTCGCGGGTGTTGTAGTTCCAATGGCAATCCACCGCCAGGTCCACCGTCGGGCCGACCGCCTCGCGCACCGCGCCGACCAGCGAGACGATCAGGTCCAGTTCGCCTTTCGTGATGGGCTGTTGTTGCCCCTTGTGCCAACCCCGGCCCAGGCCGACGTGATAGCGGTCGCCGAACCGCTCGGGCGCGATGTTGTCAATGTCGAACTTGATGGCGTCGAAGCCGCGGGCCACGGCCCCGCGCGCCCGTTCGGCCCACGCTTCGGGGGTCGGCCGGTCGCCGTGGCCGCAATCCGCGTAGGTGCGCAGCGCGCTGCGGTAGCGGCCGCCGAGCAGATTGTAGATCGGCGTGTTCAGCGCCTGGCCGGCGATGTCCCACAGCGCCAGCTCGATGCCGCTGATCGCGTTCACGGCCGCGCCGGCCGTCGAACCGGCGCCCGAGGTGGCGCGGATCATCTTCTGGAAGAGCCAGTCCACGTTGTGCGGGTTCTCGCCGACCAGCACATCCTTCAGCCGGCGCACGATCGTCTCCACCCCGCCGCCGTAGTAGCATTCCCCCAGGCCCATCAGGCCCTCGTCGGTGTAGACCCGCACGAGGATCCACTCGAAATTGGCCTGCAACGAGGCCGTGCGGACATCGGTGATCTGCATGTTTCTCTCCTCACTTGGTGTTGGCCAATTGCGCGCGGCCAAGCATAGCACGACCTGGGCTTCGACCGCAAATGGTCCGTTGGTCATGCGCGGCGGCACACAGCGCACGATGAAAATGAACAGCGCCCACGTGGTGGGAAGACGGTAGGACTCCCAACTTGCGTGGCCCCATCCCCCGGCCCCTTCCCCGCCAAGCGGGGAAGGGGCGA
>JBBIKA010000214.1:0-7014 GCA_037445695.1 Chloroflexota bacterium | reverse complement strand
ATGACCGGTTTAATTTTTAACTTTCATCATTCGGAGGAGGACCGAATTCATTCGACGGGAGCGGCTAGTGACACGAACTACACCCGCCCGAACCGCAGCTACAGGCCGAGACGGCGTTCGGGTTATCTATCTGAAAACCGCTGCCCAGGCTGCTTTCGACATAGTCAATGCTGGCGCCCACCAGATAGGGCAAGCTGCGCGGATCCACGATCACCCGCAGGCCATGTTGTTCGAACACGGTGTCTATCGGTCGCGGGTTATCGTCGAACGTCATGCCGTATTGCAACCCACTGCATCCTCCGCCGCTGACGAACACGCGCAAAGCATACGTGTCGGCCAGGCCTTTCTCGTGCATGATTTCAACCAGCTTGTCGGCCGCCGCAGCAGTCAGGGTGAGCAGGGCGGTTTCTTCGAGCGGTGCGACTGTCATAGGTGCGATGCCTCCAGAATGAGATGTGGCCCGACGACTGGCATGGGCCATAAAACGTCAAATGTGAAACGTCGAGGTGAACGACCGAACACGAAAAATCAGTCGTTCATGCGCGGCGGTACACAGCGCGCGATGAAAATGAACAGCGCCCACGTGCCAGGCACTTTCGAAGTGCCTGGCACGTGTATTTTCAGGTTAGCCCCCGATCTGGCTCATTTCGCGCGAGCGGGCGATTTCGTGTTGCTCCAGCCGATGTCCCCACGGCTTGCGATAGGCAGCGGCGGCGAAGATCTGCCGCATGGTGTCGAAGTCGGCGCCGGCGCGCAACGGTGTGAGCAAGTCTACCTCATCATCGCGCAACAGACAAAGGCGCAGCTTCCCATCGGCCGTCAGGCGCAGCCGCGTGCAACCCTCGCAGAACGGCTCGGTGACGCTGCTGATGAAGCCGATGATGCCGCGCGCGTCCGCCAGCCGATACGGTCGCGCCGGGTCATGGCCGTTGTGGCCGGGCACCGGCATCAGCGGGCCGAGGGCGGCTTCGATGCGCTGCCGCGTTTCGATCGAGGAGACGATCTGCTCCTGCTGAAAGCCGGCCGTGCTGCCGAACGGCATCAGCTCGATGAAGCGCACCTCCCACGGGTGGTCGAGCGTGAGCCGGGCCAGCTCCACCACGTCGTCGTCGTTGAAGCCGCGTGTTACGACGCAGTTGAGCTTGATCGGCGTCAGCCCGGCCGCGGCGACCGCTTCGATGCCGCGCCAGACGTCGGTCAGGTTGCCGCGCCGGGTAATACGGCGAAACTTTTCCGGATCGAGTGAATCCACGCTGATGTTGACCGCGCTGAGCCCGGCCTCGGCCAGGGGCCGAGCGAGTTCGGCCAGCTTGATGCCGTTGGTGGTCATCGCCACCGTCTTGATGCCCGGGATCGCTTTGATGTGGCGCACCAGTTCGACGACCCCACGGCGCACGGTCGGCTCGCCGCCGGTGAGGCGGATCTTGTCCACCCCCAGGCTGGCCGCCACCCGCACCAGGGTCAGGATCTCGTCGTCCTGGAGCAGGCTGGCCGGCGGCCGGAAGACAATGTCTTCCGGCATGCAGTAGATGCAGCGCAAATTACAGGCATCGGTCAGCGACACCCGCAGATAGTGGAGGTGTCGGCCGTATGCGTCGTGCAACGTGCTTGAGTGTTCGTGCACAGAAAAGGTGGTCATGGTTCACTCGCACTTCTGCTGATTGCAGGGCGAACTTCAGTTCGCCTTACTTCGCGTCCGCCGGATTGGGCTCGATAATGTAGGTGCAGTGGCTGGCGCCATGCAGGGCGCGCGTCTGATAGCGCGTGGCGCCGGGCACCAACGCGCGCATCAGCTCCTGATCCATCATGCACAGTTCGTGATGCCGATCGGCCGTGCCCATGTACGGGCAGTTGTAGGCGTGAAGCTCGTAGCGGCCGTCCTTTTCCTCCCAGCGGGCATTGTAGCCCTTTTCGGTCAGGAAGCGGGCGATCTCCTCCAGCCTCTCCGCCACCGACTGATCGGGCAACGCGGCGGGCGCTTCGCCGGCAGTTTTATCGGCCAGATGGATGAAGAAGGTGCGCACCTGTTCGGCCGGCAAGGCGGCTTTCATTTCCTCCAGAAGCCCATCGGCGATGGCATCGTGACGCTGCGGGAAAAGCCGCGCTGCTTGGGGCGTCAATTTATAGACCTGACTCGGCCGGCCCGCGCCGTCGCGCCGGCGCACACCCACGGCTTCGATTATGTCTTCGCCGATCAAGATGTCCAGATGATGACGAACGGAGACCTGGGCGATGCCGAGCCGGTCGGCCAGCTCCGCAACGGTGGCCGAGCCGTTTTCTTTGAGAATTTCGATGATGCGACGGCGAATCGGTTGCACTGCTTTTTCTCCCGCGCCTGTTGGCGCGCCTGGCACTGATCCCTCAGGTGTGCCGCGGAACCGGGAAATTTACGGGCCCGCTATGCCTAATCATAGCACAACGGGCCCGTCTTGTCAATTACTATGAATTCTTTGATAAATATTCGGTCAGGGCCGATACTCTCCAAACACCTCGCGCAGCACCCCACAGATTTCGCCCAACGTCGCGTAGGCTTCCACCGCCTCGATGAAGCGCGGCATGAGCGCCGCGGTGGGATCCTGCGCTGCAGCGCGCAGCCGATCGAGCGCGTCGGCCACCGCGCGCGCAGCGCGTCGCGCGCGCAGATCGCGTAGCCGTGCGATTTGTTCGGCCTGCACTGCCTCGTCAACGCGCAGCAGGTCGGCCGGCGGAGCTTCTGTGGCCGTCTGGAACTTGTTGACGCCGACAACCACTTGCTCGCCCGCCTCGATCGCCCGCGCCGTCGCATAGGCTGCTTCCTGGATTTCGTTTTGGATATAGCCGGCCTCGATCGCCTTTTGCGCGCCGCCCATGGCATCAATGCGTTCGATATATTCCAGCGCCCGGCGTTCGATCTCGTCGGTGAGGTATTCGATGTAGTACGAGCCGGCCAGCGGATCCACCGTGTCGGCCACGCCCGACTCGTAGGCGATGATCTGTTGCGTGCGCAGCGCCACCTGCACGGCCGCCTCGGAAGGGAGCGCCAACGCCTCGTCGCGCGAGTTGGTGTGCAGGCTTTGCGTGCCGCCGAGCACGGCGGCCAGCGCCTGTAACGTCACGCGCACCACGTTGTTCTCGGGCTGTTGCGCGGTGAGGGTCGAGCCGGCGGTCTGGGTGTGGAAGCGGAGCTGCCAGCTCTTGGGGTCCTGGGCGCCGAAGCGCTCGCGCATGATCTTGGCCCACAGCCGTCGCGCGGCCCGGAACTTGGCGATCTCTTCCAGGAAGTTGTTGTGGCTGTTGAAGAAGAAGGCCAGTTGCGGCGCGAAGTCGTCCACCGCCAGGCCGGCCGCGAGCGCCGCCTTCACGTACTCGATGGCGTTCGCCAGGGTGAATGCCACCTCCTGCACGGCCGTGCTGCCGGCCTCGCGGATGTGATAGCCCGAGATGCTGATCGTGTTCCAGTTCGGCACTTCGGCCGCGCAGTAGCGGAACAGATCGGTGATCAGCCGCATGGAGGGCGCCGGCGGGAAGATGTAGGTGCCGCGAGCGACATATTCCTTCAGGATGTCGTTTTGCACCGTGCCGCGCAGCACGCGCGGATCCACCCCCTGCTTCTTCGCCACCGCGATGACCATCGCCAGCAGGATCGCGGCCGGCGCGTTGATCGTCATGCTGATGCTCACCTTGTCGAGCGGGATGCCGTCGAGCAGCGTCTCCATGTCGGCCAGCGAAGAGATGGCCACGCCGACCTTGCCGACCTCGCCGAACGCCAGCGGATCGTCGGAGTCGTAACCGATCTGGGTGGGCAGGTCGAAGGCGATGCTGAGGCCGGTCTGGCCCTGCGCCAGCAGATACTTGTAGCGCCGGTTGCTTTCGGCAGCGCTGCCGAAGCCGGCATATTGGCGCATGGTCCACAGCCGGCCGCGATACATCGTCGGTTGGACCCCCCGCGTGAAGGGATATTCGCCCGGAAAGCCCAGCTTTGCCAGGTAGGTTGCCGCGGCCTCCGCGCAACAATCGGGAGGCGTGGCCAGCCGCTCGACCGGAATGCCCGAACCGGTCTTGAATTCGGCCTGCCGCTCCGGCGCGCGCGCCAGCACCTTAGCTAAGGTGCGCGCTTCCCAGGCGGCCTTGCGTTCTGCGATCCGACTCATGGATGCCTCTCCTGTGCGTTCAACCGGTTGGCCGCGTGCCGAAAATCATGTCCCACAACGGCGAACTCACCCCATAGTACGCGTCGGGCTTCTTGAAATGATGCATCATGTGGTACCGCTTCAGGAACTTGAGATACCCCCAGCGCATCGGCCAGTGATGGGTGGCGTAGTGGATCATATCGTAGGCCAGATAGCCGAGAACGAAGCCGGCGAAGAGCGGCGCCACCAGATGCGGCGCGGCCAATAGTCGGCCAAAGATGGCCGTGAACAGCCCGTAGAACACGAGCGCGAGCGGAATGCTAACGACCGGCGGCATCACCAGTCGGGTCTTGAGCTGTGGCTGTGCGTGATGCACGCCGTGGAAGAGGAAGAAGATCTGTTGCATCCGCTCTCCCTGCGGCTCATAGTGAAAGACGAAACGATGCATGGTGTACTCGGTCAACGTCCACAGCAGCACGCCGAGCAGGAATCCGAGCGGAATGCCGACCGGATGGGCCGACGCCGGCCAGCGGGCAATGCCTTGCCACAAGAAGTAGACGGCGACCGGCAGCCAGATGATGACGACTACCGCAGGATGGATATGGGTGAAGAACTCCAGAAAATCCGACTTGAACAGACGGATCGGCTGATCGCTATGGTTGATCTGCAGCGTATTGGCGGTTTTGGCCATGGGGTCACACTCCTTTCGTTTCGATGTGATCCGTTCTGCTTCCTCCCCCTGCTGTTGGCAATTGTATCACGCGATGCCTCGCGGTTCAATCCTAGGACGCGGTCAACGCAAGGTGATCAGCGGCTGTCCCTGCGCCACCTGTTGGCGTGCCTCGACGCGAATCTCGTGGACGACCCCGCGGCGGAGCGCGCGCAGTTCGTTCTCCATCTTCATCGCCTCCAGGATGATCAGCGGCTCCCCTTCGCCGATCTCCTGGCCCGGCGCCACCAACACTTTGACGATCAACCCCGGAATGGGCGCGCGGACGACCAGCTCTCCTTCGGGCGCTTTCAGGTTACGATCGGCCAGTGAAAGGCGTCTGGCGCGTTCGTCCTGCACTTTGACCTGATAACGTCGGCCGCCCACCAGGATGTCGTATAGACTGCGCCGATCTGTAGCCAGGTCGAGCACCACTTCGTAGGAGGTATTGTCGAGGAGCAGGGAATAGAGCTGGCGGCCGCCGATCTCTTTGATGTCTACCTGATGTTCGATTCCATCTACCAGGATCCGGCCGCCGGGCTCGATGATGATTTCATATGTCTGATCTTCGATCGTCGCATAGTATTTCATCGCGTTCGCATGGCTCCTATCCGGCCCATGTGCTTCCAGGGCGAGATGCGGCCCCCGCGTTCGGCGCCGGCCGAGAGGCCGAAGATGACCGCTTCCTGGTCGCGTTCGTGTTCGATCAGTGCGGCCGCGATGGCGGCGACCCGTGCCAGATCGCGGCTGGGCGCCGCCGACAGGCGAAAGCCGTCCGGCCCGTCCAGAAACTGCGTGTCGAACTGTCCGCCCTGGAAGCGCGTACTGTCCATCACTTGCTGGTGAAACGGGATGGTGGTGTGGATGCCGCCGATGCGATATTCGGCCAGCGCCCGGCGCATGCGCAGGATCGCCTCGGCGCGGTTTTCGCCCCACACCACCAGCTTAGCAAGGAGCGGATCGTAGTAAAGGCTCACCTCCCACCCGGCATAGATGCCGCTCTCCAGGCGCACCCCCGGCCCGGTCGGCTCCGAGAGGCTGGTGATGCGTCCGGCCTGCGGCAGGAAGTTGTTGTATGGATCTTCGGCGTTGATGCGGCATTCGATGGCGTGGCCCTTGAACTGGATGTCTTCCTGGCTCCAGCGCAGCCGTCGGCCCGAGGCGATGGCCAGTTGCTCTTTGACAATGTCCACGCCGGTGACCATCTCCGTCACCGGATGCTCCACCTGGAGGCGGGTGTTCATTTCCAGGAAATAGAATTTGCCCGTGCGGTCGAACAGGAATTCGATGGTACCGGCGTTGGTATAGCCTATGGCCTGCGCGGCGCGCACGGCCACAGCGCCCATTTCGGCGCGCAGCTCGGGCGTCACCGCCACCGAGGGCGCCTCTTCGATCAGCTTCTGATGGCGCCGTTGGATCGAACACTCGCGCTCGCCCAGGTGGATGCAATTGCCGTGCGCGTCGGCTAGGATCTGGATCTCCACATGGCGGCCGCGTTGGATGAACTTCTCCAGGTAAATCGTGTCATCGCCGAAGGCGGCGAGCGCCTCCCGGCGGGCGGCTTCGAGCGACCTGGGGAGAGCGGCGGGGGTGTCCACCACGCGCATCCCCTTGCCGCCGCCTCCGGCGGCCGCCTTGATCAGCACCGGATAGCCGATCTCGTCGGCCACGCGGCACGCCTCGGCATCCGAAAGGCCGGTTTCGCTGCCCGGCACCACCGGCACGCCGGCCGCGCGCATCGTGCGCCGCGCGGCGAGCTTATCGCCCATCAGCCGGATCGCGGCGGGCGACGGGCCGATCCAGGCCAGGCCGGCGGCCAGTACGGCTTCGGCGAAATGGGCGTTTTCGGCCAGGAAACCATAGCCCGGATGTACGGCATCGGCGCCGGCCGCCGTCGCCGCAGCGATGATGGCCGGGATGTTAAGATAGCTTTCGCGCGCCGGCGCCGGTCCGATGCGATACGCCTCATCGGCATAACGCACGTGCAGCGCGGTGCGATCGGCGTCGGAATAGACCGCGGCCGTGCGCAGGCCGCGCTCGCCGCACGCACGCAAGATGCGCACGGCGATCTCTCCGCGGTTGGCAACCAGGATTTTGCTGAACATGAGACCTCGTAACGGCGGCTTGGTAGGTTGGTAAACTGGTAGATTGGTAGATTGGTAGATTGGTAGATTGGTAGATTGGTAGATTGGTAGA
>JBBIKA010000213.1:0-7037 GCA_037445695.1 Chloroflexota bacterium | reverse complement strand
AACCCCCTCCTCAGCGCCCCCGCTCTCCCCTGAAAGGGGAGAGCGGGGGCCGGGGATGAGAGAGGTAAGGTGGCCCTAGAGCCTGGCCCCATCTTGTTCAGCCCGGTTGACCGGGCGCAGCCGGGTAGCACAAGCTATTTATGGTCGTGCGGTCGCCCGTCGCGCGACGCCGTGCTTGTTACCCGATTAAATGGTTAAACTTCATCATGTCCGGCCGGGCCTTATGGGAGGTTGATATTATGGCCTCAACAGCTATACTGCGCAGACGACGGTTCTCCTCGCTGGCGGTGCGCGAGTGGCTCCAGGGCTATTTGTTTGCCGCTCCCTTCCTGGTGGGTTTTGCGGCGTTTGTAGCATTCCCGATGCTCTACTCGATCTGGCTGATGTTCCAAAAATGGGACCTGCTCTCGCCGCCGGTTTTCGCGGGGCTGCGCAACATCCAGCGGGCGCTCACCGATGCATTGGCGCTGAAAAGCCTGTACAACAGCGCCTACTACACCTTCCTCGCCGTGCCGGTACAACTGGTGATTTCCTTTACGCTGGCCATGGCGTTGACGCAAAGGATCAAATTCCGCAGCCTTTATCGTGCCGGCTTCTATCTGCCGATCATCATCCCCATCGTCGCCACGGCCGTGGTCTGGCAGCGCGTCTTCCATCCCGATTTCGGCATCCTCAACGTCGTGTTGGGTTGGTTCGGCATCCCGCCCCAGAAATGGCTCCTGGATCCCGTGCTGGCGAAGCCGGCTTTTATCTTCATGTCCTTCTGGATGATCGGCCGCCAGATGGTGATCTTCATTGCCGGGCTGGGCAACATCCCCACCCAGCTCCTGGAAGCGGCCCAGATTGACGGCGCCAGCAAGCTGCGCGTCATTTTGACGATCACCATCCCGCTGATGACGCCGCTGATCTTCTACAACATGGTGATCGCGATCATCAACTCGTTCCAGACCTTCGTTCCCGCCCTGATCATGACCGACGGCGGGCCGCAGAACGAGACACTGTTCGTGGTGCTCAATATCTATCGGAACGGATTCCAATTCTTCAACATGGGCTACGCGTCGGCGCTGGCGTGGGAGCTGTTCATCATCGTCATCGGCTTCACCATTGCCCAGTTCTATATCTCCAACCGTTGGGTCTACTACGAGGCGTAGGAGGCAGATCATGGCGACAATCACAGCGCCCAGGTTCCTGATCTCGCGACGCTCCCGGCGGCAGATCACCGAAACTATCGGTCTGATCGTGCTCCAGATCGTGCTGACGCTGGCGCTCATCACCTTTCTGGGACCGACCTTGTGGATGATCTCGTCGTCGCTGAAGGCGCGCACGGAGGTCTTCGCCGTGCCGATCGTGTGGATACCGGCCGTGCCCCAATGGGGAAACTACGTTGAGGCATTGAGCCTGCTGCCGTTCGACCGCTTCGCCGTCAACACGTTCGGCTTGTGCCTGCTGACGGTGACAGGTACGTTGATCTCGGCCTCTATGGTGGCCTACTCCTTTGCCCGGTTGCGGTGGCCTGGCCGCGATTTCTTCTTCATGTTGCTGCTGGGTACGATGATGCTGCCCGAAATCGTCACCCTGATCCCCCGTTTCATCGAGTTTCGCTGGCTGGGATGGGTGAAGCCGGGCACGGTGCTGGGCATTTTACCGCTGAACTACCTGCCGCTGACGGTGCCCTACTGGATGGCCTTGACGCCGCTTTACGTGTTCTTGATGCGGCAGTTTTTCAAAGGGATCCCTATGGAGCTGGAGGAGGCGGCGCTGGTGGACGGCGCCAGCCGGTTCAAAATCCTGTTCCGGATCATCCTGCCCCTCTCCAAGCCGGTCATCGCCACTGTGGCGGTGTTCCAGTTCCTACAGACCTATAACGACTTCCTGGAGCCGTTGATCTACATCCGCAGCCGCGAGAATTGGACGCTGGCGCTGGGGCTGCGCGCGTTGAACGACGTGCAGCAAACCGGCCAGTGGGAACTGCTCTTCGCGGCATCTACCGCGGTGTTGATCCCCATCCTGCTCATCTTCATCTTCGCCCAGCGCTACTTTGTCCAAGGTATCGCCATGACGGGATTCGGCGGTCGCTGAAAAGGAGGCACGTATGTCCGAGACACCTTTGCATTACCAGACCATCGTTGAACTGGCGCGGCAGATCCAGGCCCGCACCCTCTCGCCGGTGGAGCTGACCGAGCACTTCCTGGCGCGCATCGCCGCGCTGGACGGGAAGCTCGGCGCGTTCCGGCTGGTGTTGCGCGAGCGCGCCCTGGCCGAGGCGCAGGCGGCCGAGGCCGCGCTGCGCGCCGGCCGGACGCTCGGCCCGTTGCACGGCATCCCGTATGCGCTCAAGGATCTGTTCGACGTGCAGGGCGCGCCGACCACCGCCGGCTCGAACCTGCTGGCCGACAACATCGCGGCCGAGGATGCCTTTGTGGTGCGGCGCCTGGCCCAGGCCGGCATGATCCTGCTCGGCAAGACGGTCACGGTGCAGTTCGCGTTCGGCGGCGTGGGGATCAACCACCACCACGGCACGCCGCACAACCCCTGGCACGACACGCCCCACGTGCCGGGCGGCTCCTCCAGCGGATCGGCGGTGGCGGTGGCCGCGGGGCTGGCGCCCATGGCGCTCGGCACCGACACGGGCGGTTCGGTGCGCATCCCGGCCGCGCTCTGCGGCATCACCGGGCTGAAGACGACCGTCGGCCAGGTGAGCCGCGCCGGGGTCTATCCGCTCAGCTACAGCCTCGACTCGGTGGGGCCGCTGGCGCGCACGGCCGAGGACGCTGCGCTCGTCTATCAGGCGATCCGCGGCCGCGACCCGGCCGATCCCACGACCCTGGCCGTAGACCCCTCGGCCTCCGAGAAGGATGTGCTGGCCGGGCTGAGGGCGGGCGTGCGGGGCCTGCGCCTGGCCTTTGCCGAGAGTGTCTTCTGGGACGATGCCGACTCCGAAGTGGTGGCCGCGGTGCGGGCGTGCGGCGAGGTGTTCGCCGACCTGGGCGCGCACGTCACCAGCATCCCCTTCCCTGAAGCCGCAGAGACGGAGCGGCTGAACCCGCGCGGGATCATCGGCAGCGCGGAGTGCTACGCGGTGCACCGCGAGCGGATCGAGCGCCACTTCGCCGAGTACGACCCGATCGTCGGCACGCGCATCATGGCCGCCAAGGAGATCAGCGCGGCCGACTACATCACCACGCAGTGGAAGCTGGCCGACCTGCGCGCTCGCGCGCTGGCCGCGCTGCGCGATGTAGATGCGCTTCTCGTGCCCACGACCATGATCCCGGCCGTGCCGGTGGCCCAGGCCGACGCCAGCCTGGAGGCCTACGTCAGGTACAACGCCCGCTATCTGCGCAACACCTCCATCGGCAACGGACTTGGCTTGTGCGGCCTGTCGGTCCCGTGCGGCTTCACCGCTGCAGGCCTGCCCATCGGCCTGCTGATCTACGGCAAGCCGTTCCAGGAGGACGTCGTGCTGCGGGTCGGCTACGCTTACCAGCAAGCGACCGACTGGCATCGCCGGACGCCCGAAATGGGCCGTGGATAAACGTAGATGAACGCGGATAGAATTTACTTGTCCCATTTACCCATCTACCAATCTACCAATCTACCAATCTACCAATCTACCAATCTACCAATCTACCAACCTACCAACTCACCCATCTACCAGGGAGTCGCCATGAAATTCTTTCTCGACAGCGCCATCACCGACGAAATCAAGTATGCGCTCGACATGTATGCAATTGACGGCGTGACGACCAACCCGCGCCACATCCAGGCCGCGGGCAAGCCGTTCATGACGACGATTCGCGAGATCGCCGAGATCTTCGAGGGCACCGACAAGCCCGTCTCGGTGGAGGTCAACCCGCACCACACCGACTGGCGGGAGATGGTGGCCGAGGGCAAGAAGCTGGCGGCCATCAGCCCCAACTTCGTCATCAAGCTGCCGGCGACCGAAGCGGGCTTCCGCGCGTTGCGCGGCCTCGCCGGCGAGAACATCCGCGTCAACCTGACGCTGGTCTTCTCCGGCTCGCAGGCGCTGCAGGCGATGCGCCTGGGCGCGACCTTCGTCTCGCCCTTCATCGGCTGGAAGGAATCGAGCGGCGAGGAGACCATCCGCTTCATTCAGGAAGTCGTGGCGATGCGCGACAACTACGGCTTCAGCACGGAGATCATCGTCAGCGCGGTGCGCAACGGCCGCCAGATCGTCGAAGCCGCGGTCGCCGGCGCCGACATCGTGACCGCGGGCCTGGCCGTGTTCAAGGATGCGTTCGCTCATCCGTGGACCGATGAAGGGCTAAAGCGATTTTGCAGTTTCTGGGATCAGACGAAGTACGAGTGAGGTTCCTATGTCAATCGGCATCCAAACCCGGCCCTGGGGGCCGGAAGCCAACCGACAGCATATTCAAGGGAGTGTCTGATGCGACACGGCAAGGAGTTTCGCAATCAGGCGCTGGCGCTGAGCCCAACGTTCGCCTATGTGCCGGAGAGCGATCGCTATCTGTTCGCGGCCGGCGAGGGGCGCTACCGCTTCAACGTGATCGGGACGGGCGTCAACGGCCAGGAACACATCCGGGTGACCATGATGGAGGGCCGGGCGACCATCCACGGCGTCTATGACCCGAACCCTCTGAGCGTGGCGGGTGCGCAGCAGGCCTTCGCACCGTTCGCGCGCGGCAAGACGCTGGTGGTCTACGACTCGCTGGAGGCGGCCTGCAACGACCCGGCCGCCGACGGCCTGATCATCTGCACGCCCAACTACACCCACCTCGACGTGGTGCGCGTGGCCGCGCGGTCGGGCAAGCACATCCTGCTGGAGAAGCCGATGGCGACGACGATCCCCGACGCCTGGGAGATCGTCCAGATCGCCAGGGCGCATCCCGCCGTCTTCCAGATCGGCCTGCAATATCGCTTCAAGCCGATCTACGTGGAAGCGATCCACGAGGCGCTGGAACGTCAGACCATCGGTGAGATCAAGACCATCAGCATCCTGGAGCACCGCTTCCCGTTCCTGGACAAAGTCAAACAGTGGAACAAGTTCGCCAAGTATTCCGGCGGCACGCTGGTGGAGAAGTGCTGCCACTACTTCGACCTGATGAACCTGTTCTCCGCGGCGCGGCCGGTCAGCGTGTTCGCGTCGGGCAGCGCGGCCGTCAACTTCCTCGATTTCGAATACGGCGGCGAAAAGTCGGACATCCTGGACAACGCGTTCGTGATCGTGACCTACGCCAACGGCGTGCGGGCCAGCCTCAACCTGTGCATGTTCGCGCCGATGTTCTACGAGGAGCTGATCCTTTGCGGCACGGACGGCCGGCTGAAAGCCGCGGAGAACGAGGACTTCCTGCCGCTGGCGCAGACCGACACCTATCTGGAGATCAAGTGCGGCGACCGCAAGCCCTCGCGCGTCGGCGCGCCCTGTTACCCGTCCTTCATCCAGGGGAGCGGCCATCACGGCGCCACCTACTTCGAGCACGTGAACTTCGTAGACAACATCGAGGGCAAGGCGACCCGCGCCGCCACCCCGCTCGAAGGCTTCTGGTCCATCGTGGTCGGCGCGGCGGCCGAAGCCTCGGTCAAGAGCGGCCAGCCGGTGCTCATCAATGATCTGTTGCGCGCGGCCGGCCTTGAAGTCTGAGGGGGTATCCGGCGCCCGCCTGACGGTGACGGCCGGCCTGGTCATCGCGCTGTGCATCCTGGGCGACTCGTTCCTCTACAGCCTGCTGCCCCTCGAGGCCGGCTCCTTGGGGATCGCGTTGCCGCTGGTCGGCGTCCTGTTGAGCGCGAACCGGCTGGTGCGGCTCCTCTCGAACACGGCCGCGGGCGGCGTCTACGAGCGGTTCGGGGCGCGACGGCCGTTCGCCTTGTCGGCGGCGCTCGGCGTGCTGACGACCGCCGTGTACGCGTTCGGGCAGGGCTTCTGGCTGTTTCTGCCGGCCCGTCTCGGCTGGGGGATGGCCTGGTCGGGGCTGCGCCAGGGCGGCTATCAGGCGGTGTGGGCCGGCGACGAGCGGCGCCGCGGCCGGCTGATGGGACTGCTGTGGGGCATCATCCGGCTCGGCAGCGCGCTGAGCGTAGTGGTCGGCGGCTACTTGCGCGATCGGTTCGGCTATCGCACGGCCGCGTCCGTCGTGCTGGCGATCAGTGCGCTGGCGTTGCCGCTGGCTGCTACGCTGCGCTGGCCGGCCGCCGTCTACCGCCCCACGGCGAGGCCGGCGGGCGCGCTCTGGGCGGGGCTGTTGGCCGCGCTGCGGGCCGATGGCAGCCGCCGGCTGTTGCTGGCGGGCTTCATTTACGCGATCTTCGAGGGGGTGCTCATCTCTACCACGTCGCTCTTCCTGGCCGGCCGGTTGGATGCGGATGGGCTGGCGGGGGGCCTGGCGGGCCGCGTGGGCACGGTGGCCGGGTTCCTGCTGGCCGTGCGCTGGACGTCCGAGATCGTGTTCGGCCCGGCCATCGGCGCCCTGGCCGACCGGTTCGGTCATGTGACCGTGCTGGTGGGGCTGGCGTTCAGCTTGCTGGCCGGCGTGCTCGGTATGACCTGGCTCGGCGGGCTGGCGCTGCTGCTCGCGCTGCTCGTGGCGTTCATCAGCAGCGCGGGGCTGAACATCACCCTCAGCGCGGTCGCCAGCATCGAGGCCCAACGCGCCGAACGTCCGCAGTTGTTCGTCGGCGCGTACACCACGGCCGGCGACGCGGGGTCGGCCGCGGGCCCGCTGCTGGCGTACTCGTTGAGCGCGCTGGCCGGCGGCATGCAAAATCTGTATCTGGCCGGCGCGGCGATCCTGGCGCTGGCGGTGGTGGCCTATTGGCGACGCCTTCCTCAGTACACGTAAATGCTCACCTTTACCTTGCGTGTTGGGCGACCAGACCAATGCCCTCACCCCCTTACCTCCTCTCCCCCAGGCGGGAGAGGAGGTAAGGGCTGAGGAGGGTTTTGGGGGGGGGGGGGGGGGGGCGCCCCCCCCCCAAAAAAACGAAGAACAACCCCCCCCCGCGGGGGGGGGGGGGGGGGGGGGGGGGGGGACGACCCCCCCGGGGGGGGGGGGGGGGGT
>JBBIKA010000212.1:0-7169 GCA_037445695.1 Chloroflexota bacterium | reverse complement strand
GGGCGGGGAGAAGGCGGAATGGGGTTTGCGGGCGGCGAAGCCGCCCGCAAACCCCTTCCTCACCACCCCCGCTCTCCCCTTTCAGGGGAGAGCGGGGGCCGGGGGGTGAGAGAGGTCGGGCGGCCGAAAAAGTAAATTCTTGACTAACAAAGCACTAATAACTTGCGGAGCAACCGTGGAACTCAAAGAATATATCGCCCCTCTGCGCAAATGGTGGTGGCTGATCGTCGCTGCGACCCTGGTGGCGACGGTGTCCAGCTTCCTGGCAACGCAACAACAGCCGCCGATCTATCAATCGCGCACGACGATCATGGTGGGCCGCGCCATCGAGAACCCGAACCCATCGGGCAACGATCTGTGGCTGACGCAACAGCTCGCCAACACCTACGCGGACATCGCCAAGCGTTCGCCGGTCAAAGAGGCGACGACGGCCGCGCTGGGCCTGACCTGGCTGCCGGAGTACACCGTGCGGGTGGTGCCCAACACGCAACTGCTCGAGATCGCGGTGGTGGACACCTCGCCGCAGCGGGCCCAGGCGGTCGCCGCGGAGCTGGCCAACCAGTTGATCCGCCAGGCGCCCACCGGCGGCGACAGCGAGGCGCAGCAGCGCCAGGCGTTCATTGCCGCGCAGCTCAACGACCTGGAGGCCAAGATCAAGGAGACCCAGGCCGAGATCGAGAAGAAGCAAACGGATCTGGCCAACATGTTCAGCGCGCGGCAGATCGCCGACACCCAGACGCAGATCGCCGGCCTGCAGAGCAAGCTGACGACGCTGCAGGCCAACTACGCGGCCCTGCTGGCGAACACCCAGAAGGGCGCGCTCAACACCATCAGCGTGGTCGAGCGCGCCGCGTTGCCCACCGAGCCCATCGGCCCCAACAAAGCGGCGACGATCCTGCTGGCGGCCGCCATCGGCCTGATCCTGGCCGGCGGCGCCGCCTATCTGCTGGAATACCTGGACGACACCCTGAAGAATCCCGACGACGTCCAAAAGGCGCTCGGCCTGACTACCCTGGGCGCGGTGCCCCAGATGGCGACCGAACCCGGCCATGAGATCATCGCGCTGACCGGCGGCCAATCGGCGGCCGCCGAGGCGTATCGCATCCTGCGCACCAACCTGCAGTTCGCCGCGGTCGAGCGCCCCTTGCGTACCCTGCTGATCACCAGCCCCGCGCCCACCGAGGGCAAATCGCTCACCACCGCCAACCTGGCCGTGGCATTGGCCCAGGCCGGGCGGCGCACGATCGTGGTGGACGCCGACCTGCACCGGCCGCGGCAGCATCGCCTGTTCGGCCTGCGCAACAACATCGGCCTTACCACCGGTCTGCTGGAGGCGCGGCCGGCGCTCGATGGCCTGCTGCAAGAGACGGCCGTGCCGGGCCTGCGCGTGCTCACCTCGGGGCCGTTGCCGCCCAACGCGGCCGAACTGCTCGGCTCGGCGCGCATGAAGGAGCTGCTGGCCGATCTGACGGCCGGCGCCGACATCGTGCTGCTCGACTCGCCTCCGGCCACGGCCCTGGCCGACGCGACCATTCTCTCCACGCAGTGCGACGGCGTGCTGCTGGTGCTCGATTGCGGCATCACCCGCCGCGAGGTGGCCCGCCGGGCGCTGGAGGCGCTGCGCCGCGTCAACGCCCGCGTGGTCGGCGCGCTGCTCAACCGGATGCCGCTGCGCGGGGGCGGATCGTATTACTACTACTATTACTACTACTATTACGGTCACTATTACTCTGAAGACGGCCGCGGGAATGGCGCGGGCGGGCTGAGCGGCCTGCGCCGTCGGCTGGGCCGCAGCAAGCCACAGGCCGCGCCGCCGCCCACCGCCGCCGACCAATAATGGACCCAGCCGTCGCCGCCTTCCTGATCGCCTGCCTGCGCAGCCGCTTCGATCCGGCCGCCCTGGACGCGGCGCGAGCGTTGGCGCCGACCGGCCGGATCGAGTGGGAAGCCGTGCGACGCGCCATCTACGAGGAAGGGATCGCGCCGCTCCTGCACGCCATCTCCGCGCAGCCGAGCCTTTTTCCGGCCGACGTCGAGGTCGAGCTGGCCGCAGCGTACCGCACTACCGCGATCCGCAACACCGGCCTGCTGTGTGAGCTGGAAGCCGCACTGGCCGCCCTGGCCGGGGCCGGCGTGCCCGTGCTGCTGCTGAAGGGCGCGGCGCTGGCCGAGACAGTCTATCGCGACCCCGCGCTGCGGCCGATGGCCGACTGCGACCTCCTGGTGCGGCCGGCCGATCTCCCGCGCGCGCAGGCGACGCTGGTCGCGGCCGGCTATCGGCCCGTGGCCGACGAACCACACCCTGGCGACCTTGCGCGCTTCGAGAGCCAGATGGCGCTGCGCAAAGAGGGTCCATTGCCTGCGCGCATCGAGCTCCATTGGAACCTGCTCGATTCTCCCTATTATCAGGCCCGTCTCTCGGCGGATTGGTTTTGGGCCGGCGCGGAGGAATTTCGGATCGGCGCCGTGCCCGCGCGCGGGCCGGCGCCGACGCCGAACCTGCTCTATCTGGCCGCGCATCTGGTCCTGCATCACCGCCTGGCCGGGCTGATGTGGTGGCACGATATCGCCGCGCTGCTGCACACCTGCGGCGATCGGGTGGACTGGGACGCGCTGCTCGACCAGGCCAAGGCGTACGACCTGGTGTTGCCCCTGCAACAGGTGCTCCCCGTAATCGCGCAACATTGGGCCGTGGCCGTGCCCGCCGATGTGTTGGCCCGCCTGGCCGCGCTGCGCCCCTCGGCCGGCGAAGCGCGCGTGCATGCCTGGCTCACCACCGAGCAGCGCCCAGTCATCCAGCGCTTCTGGGCCGATCTCGCCGGCCTGGACGGCTGGGCCGAACGATTGCGCTTCGCCTGTCATCATCTCTTCCCCTTGCCGGCCTACATGCGCCGACGCTATCGCCTCGCCTCCCCGCTCCTGTTGCCCCTCGCCTATCCCTATCGCTGGGCGCGCGGCCTGCTTGAGCTGGCACACGCCAGGCTTAGGACCGCCCGCCTCAAATCCCTGTGATCACCCTCGCGGTGGCCGATCTGGCCATCGCCATGACGGCCACCGAGCCGGCCTGGGAAGCAGCCCTGGCCGAGCGTTTCGCCGCGTTTATCGCCCAAGGCCCGGCCGCGTGGCAGGTCGAAGTGCGTTGCGAACCGACCCTCACCAAGGCGGATGCGCCGTGGGTTCGCCACGACGGGCCGGTGACCGAGTTCCGCGTGGCCGCCTCGACCGGCGGGGTGGATCTGGCGCGGGCGCGGGCCTGGGTCAGCGCGGCGGCGGAGGCGCAAGCGGCACCGGCCGTGGAGCGGGTATTGACCTACATCCTCATGCAGGCGCTGCCGCGGCGCGGCAACGCGCTTTTGTTGCATGCGGCCGGCATAATATATAATAACCAAAGCTACGTTTTTGCCGGTGCTTCGGCCGCGGGCAAAACCACGGTCGCCCGGCTGGCAGCCGGCCATGCCGAGGTGCTGTGCGACGAGAACGTGGTCGTGCAGCTCTCGTCCATGTCCCCCTCTCCTGCGCAGAACGAAGGCAGCATTCCGACCCTTGCCCCCGCAGGAAGGGAGGCGGAGAAGCTCGCAGGAACGTCATCCTGGCACCTGATCAGCACGCCGTTTTGGGGCCACAGCACGCCCCCCGAACTGGTTCGCCGCGTGAACCGCCGGGCGCCGCTCCAGGCCATCTACCTGTTGGCACAGGCGGCTGAATTCCGCTGTACGCCCCTGGCGCCGGCCGAAGCCGTGCTGGCGCTGCTGACCACAGAAAAAGTGGCTGTAGAACGGCCGGAGAGCGCAGCCGCCTGGCTGGCCGTGACCGAACGATTGATCGCCGACGTGCCCATCTACCGGCTGGAGTTCCGGCCCACGCCGGAACTGTGGGAATTTCTCGCCGAAAAAAGAGAGGGGAGGAAAAGCGGTGGATCCTGACCTGCGCATCCCGCGGCATAGTTCGCGCACCGCGTCGCGCCTCTATAGCGGCGAAGCGGTCATCATCAGCCCGGCCGAAGGGATGGTGCGGATGCTGAACCGGGTCGGTTCGCGCATCTGGGAGCTGGCCGATGGAACCCGCTCCGTCGCGGAGATCGCCGCAGTGTTGGCCGCCGAATTTACGGTGGAAACCGACCACGCCCAGGCCAGCGTCGCCCGGTTTCTGGCCGATCTGGAAGCCAAAGGCCTGATCGTCTGGAGTTAAAACATCATGGCCGGGCTTGCGTCTCCCGTCGCCGCCCATCTTAACGCCTGTGGCGAGCCGACCGCAACGGCCGACGCCTACGAGGCGCTGTTGGCGCGTCTGCGTCGCCAGCATGTGCCCTACAGCGTGCTGTGGGAGCTGACGCACCGCTGCAATCTGCGTTGCATCATGTGCTACAACGTGGCGCGCGCCGAGCCGGAGCTCTCGACCGCCGAATGCCTGGACGTGCTGGCGCAACTGGCCGCGGCCGGCGCACTGCAGCTCACCTTCACCGGCGGCGAACCGCTAACGCGCGCCGACTTCTTCGTGATTGCCGGCCGCGCCCGGGCGCTGGGCTTTGCATTGAACCTGAAGACCAATGGCACGCTGATCACCCCAGAAATCGCCGACCGGATCGCCGAGCTCGTCCCCCTGAGAGTGGACATCAGCTTGCTGGGCGCCACGCCGGAGACCAGCGATGCCGTGATGGGCGGCCGCAACACCCTGCCGCGCCTCCTGCGCGGGGTGCGGCTGCTGCAGGCGCGCGGGGTGCGCGTCCAGCTCAACTCCTTGCTGCTCGGCTTGAACATCGCAGAGCGCCGCCAGATGCTCGACCTGGCGCTTGAACTCGGCGTCTCTTATCAGCAGACGTTCAAGATCTCACCAACCGATAACGGAGGCACACCCGCAGCGCATCAGCAGCTCTCGCGGGCGGAGATGGCCGAGGTATTGAGCGCCGATCGTACTCCGTTTCGGCCGCCAGCCCGTGCCCCCGGCGACCGCACGTGCCAGGTCGGCCTCTCTTCGTGCCTGATCAGCCCCTACGGGGTGGTGTATCCGTGCAGCGAGCTGCGCGTGGCAGCCGGATGCCTGGTCGGCGCTGAACGCCGACCCTTCGCCGAGATCTGGGCGCAGGCGCCGATCTTCCAGGCGCTGCGCCGGCGCCATGTCTGGGCCAACCTGGCCGATTGCCGGAGTTGCGCCCTGGCGGACTATTGCGAGGGGCGTTGTGCCGGCCTGGCGTGGAAAGAACACGGCAACCTGTACGGGGGGCATACGCTGGCCTGCCAACACGCGCAGGCGCGTTACGCCGAGCAATATCCCGGCGCGCCGATCCCGGAGACGCCGTTGAGCAGGGGCGTGGCATGCCACGCCCCTGCATGAGGGGCCTTGCACGTCGTAGCCGGACGGCTTCAGCCGCCGGCGCGGGCCTGTGCCGCGGCCGACCGTAAGAGAAGTGAGACGTGAGGAGTGGGAAACGAGCAGTCGAGGCCCCTTGAGGGGCCTTGCACGTCGTAGCCGGACGGCTTCAGCCGCCGGCGCGGGCCTGTGCCGCGGCCGACCGTAAGAGAAGTGAGACGTGAGGAGTGGGAAACGAGCAGTCGAGGCCCCTTGAGGGGCCTTGCACGTCGTAGCCGGACGGCTTCAGCCGCCGGCGCGGGCGGGCTGCAGCCCACATCACGTGTCGAAATGGGGTTTTGCGGGCGGCGAAGCCGCCTGCAAAACCCCGCCGTAGCATCCCCTCTCTCCCCTTTCAGGGGAGAGAGGGAGCAGGGGTGAGAGGGATCACGCGACCGCAAAGACCAATTACGGACTAACAAACCCCCAGGGAGGTCAACCATGGAGACTCTCGCTCTGAATCTGCCCATCCAACCGGACGGTTCACGTCCAACGCGCCAGGAATGGCAAGAGCCGCTGATCATCCTCGAGCGGCTGCTCGAAATTGTGACCCAGGGCGGCGGACCGCCGGGCGGGCCACCCGGCAATGCGCCCTATGGCTTCCTGGGCCCGCTGAGCGGATCCCAGTATGGCAGTGGTGGGTGCTTGTAGCAATCAAGGAGGTGTGTGATGGCCATAGGATTCAGCAGCCTGGTCATATGCCTGGCCTTCTTGTTGGCGCCCGCGGTGCTGGCCGACGGCCCGACCGCGGCGCCCGCGGCCGAATATCTCCATTTTGGACCGTCCGGCTTCACCTGGCCCACCACCGACCAATGGATCTCGCTGTCAACGTTGAACGATCCGGACGATGGACTTGCGGATGACCACCTGGACTTCGTAGGAGATGCCAGCGATCCCGGCTTCTACTATCACTCGGGCGTGAACTATGTGTATTTTCGCATCCGGGTGGATTTCGGCGGCCCGGTCACCAGCTCGACATTTGGCGACACGGTGATGATCCTGTTGGACCGCGGGGGAGACGGCAGCCTGGACTACGGGTTTGCCTGGGACTCCAAGGAGGCGGGCCATGGCCTTGAGATGGTGATAACCGACACCATAGGCACAACATGGGCGACCACGAGAATGACGGATCTCGACGGCAATACAGCCCAAAAAGTAGCTCCCCCCGATATCAATACGACCGGCGACGGCTATGTGCGCACGGTTGACGGCGTCAACACGACCAACTTTGGCACCACGACCTTCATTGATATCGCCGTGTCATGGTCCTACTTGTATGCCCGGACTTCGCTGCGCAAAGACGAGACGTGGGGCATCCAATTGGGCAGCATCCGCAAGGCCAACGATCACAACTGGATTGATTATGATGTCGCTGGCAACCGTGCCCCCAACCAGGCCCTTTCCTTCCCAGGTACCATCAGCACCTCTCCCACCGCGGCCGTGCTCTCGATCCTCACGGCTGCGGCACGTCGGGAGGGGGTGACCGTGAGCTGGGAAACGGAGAGCGAACTGGATATCGGCGGCTTCCATCTCTATCGCGCGACCGCCGAACAAGGGCCATGGATCAGAGCCAACTCGGAAATGATCCGCAGCCAGGCGCCAGGCTCGCCGCAGGGCTTCCGCTATGCCTGGACGGATCGCGCGGCGCCGAATGGAATGTGCTGGTATCGCCTGGTCAGCGTGGGCCTGGACGGCCAGGAGACGCTGCTGGGAACAACGCACATCTATAACGGCTTCAGACGCTGGTGGCTGCCGATGCTGCAAAGATGACGGACGCCGCACTCTTAATATCACGCGGCACGCGCGTCTTACTTTCGCGTCTT
>JBBIKA010000211.1:0-7207 GCA_037445695.1 Chloroflexota bacterium | reverse complement strand
TCGGCGCCGCTTTAGGTCCCAAAGCGGGGACACGTCCCCGCAATCCAAAAAGTTGTGTTACTGGCCTTGTTCCATCAGCCGCCGCAATTCGGCGTATTCCTCTTCCTTGATTCCGAAGTAGCGTTCGGGCTCGGGGAAGATGCGGTTCGTCACCTCCTCGACATACTTTTTCAGGCCGTCGCCGATCACCTGGCCCGCGTCGCCGTACTTCTTCGCCATCTTCGGCGTGAAGCGCGGGTAGAGGCCGAACATATCGTGGAAGATCAGGAGCTGACCGTGCGCGTGTGGTCCGCTGCCCAGGCTGATGATGGGGATCTTCGCCCGTTCGGTGATCAGGCCGCACACCTGATCGGGCACGAGCTCGAGCAGGATCGCCATGGCGCCGGCCTCTTCGAGCGCCTGCGCGTCGTCTACGATCTTCTTGGCCTGCTTGGCACTCTTGCCCTGCAGGCGGAAGCCGCCGAGAGACGAGACGCTCTGCGGCGTCAGGCCCAGGTGGCCCATCACCGGAATGCCGGCCGCGACGATGGCACGCACGCGCGAGCACATCTCCTGGCCGCCTTCCAGCTTGATGCCATCGCAAGCCGCCTCGGCCATGAAGCGGCCCGCGTTGCGCACGGCCAGCTCGTCGGAGGGCTGGTAGCTCATATAAGGCATGTCGCCGATCAGCCAGCTATTGGGCGTGCCCCGGCGCACCGCCGCAGCATGGCGGATCATGTCGTCCATCGTGACGGGCAGGGTGGATTCGTAGCCGAGCATGGTCATGCCCAGGCTATCGCCCACCAGCACGATGTCAATGCCGGCCTGTTCGACCAGATAAGCCATCGGGTAATCGTAACAGGTGATCATCGTCAGGGGGATGCCCTTCGCCATCTTATCGAAGAGCATGGGAAGCGTGACTTTTTTGCGGTCGCTCATGCGGCGGACTCCTTGAAAATGAACAGTGCTCACGTGCTCTCTCGCACGTGCCAGGCACTTCGAAAGTGCCTGGCATGTCTTTTAGGTTAGTGTACACAGAAAGGCGCGTTTTGGCAATTAGCCCGCCTCCTCGCCTTGCGGTTCGGCGCAGCGCGCGAGGATCGTCCTCAGATCGGGCTCGGAGAAACGCGCAGACTTCAGCACCTTGCCGTCGCTGCGATGGATGGGTTGGCCGTTCTCGTCGAGCTTGCTCATGTTGCTGCGGTGCACTTCGGCGAAGAGCTCTTCGGCCACGTCTTGCAGGCCGTGCGCCAGATAGGTGCCGAAGAGGACGTAGGCCAGGTCGGTGAGCGCATCGGCCACCGCGACGAGGTCGCCCGCGGCAGCCGCGGCTTCGTATTCGGCCAGCTCTTCGGCCAACAGCCGGACGCGCAGGGTGCGTATCTCGGCCGGGAGGTCGGCCGTGGGGCGGGGGGCCACCGGCACGCCGAAGGCCTCGTGGAACTGTTGGACTTTGCGAATGGCTTCTCTCAAATCGTGACTCCGGTCATGTTCTCCTCGCCCCCTCTCCTCTCCCAAACTTGGGAGAGGAGAGGGGGTTAGGGGTGAGGTGAGGGGGAGTAGCTACAAACGGTTACCATATCCCTCATCCCTCTCATCGTGTAGTGTAACGGAGGGAGGCCGGTTGCGCAAGTTGCGGCTTCGGTGGTATAGTCGGGAACATACACTTTGCTTGCACGAGGAAGCCGTTCATGCCGGACCATATCGCAGAACGGCCGATGGTGGAGACCCGCTTTCGGGTGCGTTTCTACGAGACCGATCAGATGGGGGTGGTCCACCACGCGGCCTACATCACCTGGTTTGAGGAAGGGCGCAGTGCGTTCACGCGCGCCATCGGCTATCCGTATGCTCGCCTGGAACGCGAGGGCGTGTCGCTCGCGGTGGCCGAGGTGCAGGCGCGCTATCACCGGCCGGCCGTCTATGACGACGAGGTGGTCGTGCGGACGCGGCTGGAAGCGTTGGGGAGTCGGGGCATGGCCTTCAGTTATGAGATCCGCCGCGCGGCCGACGATGCGCTGCTGGTGAGCGGCGCGACGAAGCATGTGTCGGTAGATCGCCATGGGTGCGTGCGGCGCCTGCCCGATGAGGTGCGGGCGAAGCTGCTGGACGGCATCCGACGTCTCGCGGCTACGTGATGCGCCTTAGCGCGCCGATGCCGGGACGCGCAGGCAGGTGGACGCGCAGGTCGGGGCCGTAGCAGAGGCCGTCGAACGGATCATCGGAGATCAACAGCGGCGCGTCGAGGTCGAGCCAGTCGGCCAGGCCGGCCAGGTGGGCCATGGCCGTGACGCCCAGCGAGGTCTCGATCATGCAGCCGAGCAACACGCGCAGGCCGAGCTCGCGCGCGCGGTGCAGGATGCGCAGGCCGGGCCCCAGGCCGCCCACCTTCTGGAGCTTGAGATTGATGCCGCGCACGCCGGCCGCGGCCAGCGCCTCGACATCGGCAAGCGATTGCACCGATTCGTCTGCGACCACCGGCAGATCGGTGTGCGCCTGGACGTAGCCCAGGCCGGCGATGTCGTGCCGGGCCACCGGCTGCTCGATCATCTCCAGGCCATAGTGTTCGAGCCGGCGGAGCCGCGCCACGGCCTCTTCGGCCGTCCAGCCGGCGTTCGCATCCACGCGCAATACGGCGTCGGGCCGGGCCGCGCGCACGGCCGCCAGCCGCGCTTCATCGTCGGCCGAGCCGAGCTTGATCTTCAGGATCGGACAGGAGGCGGCCTCCAGCGCCAGGCGGGCCATCTCGTCCGGTTCGGCGATGGCTATGGTGAACGATGTGGGCATGGCCGCGGGCCGGGGCAACGCCAGGAGCTCGTGGAGCGGCACGCCCCGGCCGCGCGCGATGCGGTCGTGCAGCGCCAGGTCGAGCGCACAGCGGGCCGGCGCCGGGCCTTCCGGGCCGATCCAGGCGGCGATGTCGGCGGGGTCGTCGGGGAACGGCTCCTTTCGCCGGGCCGCGGCGGCCCAGGTCGCGATCATGGCCTCGTCTGCGATGCCGTAGTAGGGCGGGATGGCCGCTTCGCCCCAACCTGCATCGTCGGCCAGGCGGATCCAGTACGCGCGCCGCGTCTCGCTGACGCCGTAGGAGAGGCGAAAGGGGTTGCGCAGGTGCAAGGTGTGCAGGTGCCAGGTGAGGGACGGGTCTTGGGTTGACATAATGCTTTCTACGCGGCAGGTTGGTCTACCGAAGCTTCGATGGCCGGCAACACGAAGTGAAACGTGGAGCCTACGCCGGCCGTGCTTTCGGCCCACACCACGCCGTTGTGCGCCTCGATGATGTTGCGCACGATGGCCAGGCCGAGCCCCATGCCCCCGAAGCGGCGCTGGATCGTCCCGTCCACCTGGAAGAAGCGTTCCCAGATGCGTTCGATCCGGTCGGCCGGGATGCCGATTCCCTGATCGGTGATGCTGACCTGCACCGCGGGTTGGGGCAAGCCGTCTTCGGCCGCGCCCCGGAAGCGGAAGGACACCGGCCGGATGGAGACGGTGATCTTGCCGCCGCGCGGGCTGAACTTCACCGCGTTGTCCAGCAGGTTGGCGAAGACCTGGGAGAGCCATTGCCGGTCGCCCCATACCGGAGGCGTGTCATCGGCTACCTCCAGCGCGAATTCGTAGGTGAGATCGGGGTAGCGTTTTTCGCTCATCGTCCTGGCCGCCTGGAGCTCAGCTTGCGCCAGCGCCGCCAGGTTCACCGGTTCGCGCTCGAGGGCTTCCAGCGTATCCTGGCGGATGGCGATGGCGGCATTGGCCAGGCGGATCACTTCTTCGGTGCGGTCGGCGATGGCCTCGATGGCGTTGCGTTGTTCGGCCGTCAGTTCGCCCAGAGCCCCCTTGCGGAGCAGGCTGGCGTACCAGCTCATGACGGTGAGCGGCGTGCGGAGCTCGTGCGAGATGCGCTGGACGAACTCGTCCTTCATTTTGTCCAGCTCCTGCAGCTCGTTGTAGGCCTGCTCCAGCTCGACCGCGCGGTTTTGCAGGTTGGCGAACAGCCGGGCATTTTCCAGCGCTACACCCACCTGGCCGGCCAGCGTCTCCAGCAGCTCTACGTCCGGCTGCGGGTAGAAGTCGTCGGGGTCGCGACCGCCCAAGAGCCACGCACCGATGCGTCGGCCGCTCACTTCGACGGAGAGCGGCAGGCGCACCCAGGCGAAGGCCGAGCGGTCTTCGTTGTCGGGAGGCCGGTAGCGGCCCGCTTGCGCCAGCAGCCCTTGCACGGCGGCGCACGCCTGGGCGTCGGCCGGCGGCTCCACGTTGTGCGCGTAAATCAGCGACACTTCGTTGGGGCTCACCCGATAGAGCGCCCATTGGCGCACCAGGAGGCTGGGCATCACCTCTTGGGCAAGGAGCCTGACCAAGGCCTGGCGGTTGAGCGCCCGCGGGATCTCGTTGGCAAAGGCGCGCAGGATGTCGTTGGGGTTGTGGACCGTGCCGTAGGCCAGGCGATCCAATAGGCGTTGGAACGGCTCGCGCAGCGCCAGGCCCAGCGCCACGAAGGCCACCGAGGTGAACAGGGCAAACGCCAGCGCGCCGCTGCTGAAGAAGACCCAGCGCGTGCCCAGCACGAAGACGAACAGAAAGGTGGTGATGTAGATCGCAAAGAACGCCAACTGGCTCAGGATGCGGTTGGCGCGGAACTCGACCGGCCCCAGTCGGTGCTTGTAGAGGGCATAGACGTAGAAGAGGGGCAGCAGCGCGATGGCAAGCGTCATCACATTGATGGCGAGTTGCCCGGCTGCGGTGGAGGTCGCCAGGCTGGGCACTACCCACAGCAGCGCGCCGAGCTCGAACGTCAATCCCACGCCCACCAGCATCAGGCGCAGCGCGGGCCGGTCTTCGCGCCGGCCCCCGCGCGCCAGTCGAAAGAGGAGCAAGACCACGCTCCCCATCAGGGCCACCAACAGGGCCGAGTTGTGGGCCGCGCTGGACACTGGAAATCCGATCTGCAGAAGGGCCATCCCGCCGCCCAGCAGGTAGAGCAGGGGGATCAGATAGCGCTGGCTGCGGCCGAAGAGGGGCCGCGGGGCCAGCAGGTGCAGATGCAGATACACGGGGATCATCAGCCAGGTCGCGAATCGCAGCACCGGCACCGCAGCGCCGATGTGATATACGGAAGGGATGCCGGCCGCGATCCAGAGCGCGGTCAGATAGTTGAAGGCGATCAACACGCGCCAGAGGGCGTTGCGCGGCCGGAGGAAGAGAAGCACCGCGGTGCCGGCCATCCAGAAGGGGAGGAAGATCAGCACGCCGACCAGCCGGAGAAAGCGAGTATCGCCGGTAGGGCCCAACATCTCCCATGTGATCTGCCGCACGACGCCGTCGCGCACGAAGACGATCGGCACCTGGTCCCCGGGCGCGTAGCCCCAGAAGGGAATGCGCAGGGGGTCGGCCAGGTATTGTTCGTGGGTCAGGTCGCCGATGGCCAGCAGCCGGTCGCCCACCTGCAGGCTGCGCTCGCGCATGGCGCACCAGTCGGGCCGGTCGCCGCAGGGGTTGTCGAAGGCGATGACTTTCCATTCGACGTTGAAATCCACTCCCGGATAGGGGGCGAAAATGACATAGCTCAGCGTATAAAAGAGGCCGAACAAGAGCACGGCCACCGCCAGCGCGGCAAAAGGCCGATCTATGCGCGCGTAAGGAGCTTTTTCTTTGTCAGGCATCATGGAATCGTTTGCTCCAATCCGGCCGGACCGGCGATTCCGATCCCGGCCAGCCAGCGGCGCAGCGGCGTCACCTGTACCTCGATCGCTGCGGCCAGGGGGCGGGGGTCGGCCAGGTGCAGCCGGGCCAACAGGTCCCGGGCCGTTCGGTAGCGCGCCAGCCATTGATAGACGCAATAGCTCACCGCGCCCGAGCCGATCAGGATCTCCTGGGCTGCGGCCAGCGCCTCGGGCTCGGCGGCACGCGGGATCAGGTCCAGCAGCTCGCGGCGCCGGGGGTGGTCGGCGGTGCGGGCATAGAGAAGCACCAGATTGTTGCGGCCCTCGGTCCAGTCGGGGTTGGCCGGTGCCTGAAACGCGTCGGTCAGGTCGTCGAAGATCTGGATCATCTCGCCCAGGAGGGCCCCCAGGTCGTGGATGCCCTGGGCGGTGGGGGCATCGGCGCCCCCCAGCAGCGCGCCGATCTGCACGGCCGCGGCATAGAAGGGGGTGCTCTTCGCCTGCACCACGCGCCAGTAGTTCGTCTCGCCCTGGAGGTTCTGCACGTCCAGCTCCTGGCCGAAGGCGGTGGCCAGGGCCGCGTCGGCCAGGGCCGCCTGCGCGGCGCTGCGGGCCTCGGCCGGGGCCGGCGCCCGGCCGAGCAGGGCCAGGGCCGCGGCCTGGAACGCCAGCGCCAGGTTGGCCGTGCGGCCCGCGCCCAGGCGATGGTGCTCCCCGCGCGGGTCCTGGTCGAGCATGTCGTCGGCCAGGATGATGCTGATCTGCAGACAGGCGACCGCGGCCGCGGCCGCCAGCGCGGTCTCCTCAGCGCCTCCCACGGCCCGACAGGCCAGCACCGGCAACTGCCAGTCGAAGCGCAGCGGTTCGTCGGGCCGGGCGGGAAAGACCGCGGCCGCGTCGGGCCAGGCGGCCATGGCCGGCAACGCCAGGACGGTTTCTCGCAACTGAGTCGAAGAGATGTGGACTTCCATGCGGGCCTTCCGTGATGTGGCGGCGCCGATGGCGGAGCGCCATAAAAAATCACCGCGTGCACCGGTGCACGCGGTGATTATATTCTATTTTGGATATTGGGCAAGAACGTGGGGGCTCCCGGAAAGACTAGAGCGCCCACCCCTGCCAGGCCGTATTCGGCCCTACGATGCTTTTGAGAACGCGCACATCCTCCGGCTTCTCGATCTTGGTCAGCCGGCGCAGCATCTCGAGCAGCGCGTTATCCGGCTGCTCCGACTTCAGAAACGCGTTGAACTCTTCGATCGTCATGGCGGCGTTCATGGTGTATACCTCCTGGGCGTGATAAGAACAAATTGGGGAAGCCGATCATATCGCACAACCAACAGGATGTGCACCTCTCCGCGCGTCCAAATTATACTGCAAGGGCCGAATCTGTCAAATCGGGAGCGCTCGCGCGCGGGGTGGGGGCGCCGGCGGCTGGACGTGGCTGTACTCCTTCAGGGAAAAAGGGGGGATGGAGGAGGGGTTTTGCGGCGGGCGGCGCCCCCCCCCCCCCCCCCAAAAAAAAAAAAAAAAAAACCCCCCCCCCACACCCCCACTCACGGCCCGAGGACGTGGGG
>JBBIKA010000210.1:0-7242 GCA_037445695.1 Chloroflexota bacterium | reverse complement strand
GGAGGCATTCGTGCGTACACTTTCACCCCTAGAATACGACGATGTGGATATCCTGTGTGCTAACGTCATTCGCGGCCTGACCATGGACGCGGTGCAAAAGGCCGATTCGGGCCACCCCGGCATGCCGATGGGCATGGCCACGGTGGCCCATGTGCTGTGGACGCGCTTCTTGCGCTTCGACCCGCGCGATCCGGCCTGGTTCAACCGTGACCGCTTCATCCTCTCCGGTGGCCACGGCTCCATGTTGCTCTATAGCCTGCTTCATCTGGCCGGCTACGACCTGCCGCTGGAGCAGATCAAGCAGTTTCGCCAGCTCGGCAGCATCACGCCCGGCCATCCCGAATACGGCCTGACGCCGGGGGTCGAGACGACGACCGGGCCGCTCGGCCAGGGATTCGCCAACGGGGTGGGCATGGCGCTCACCGAGGCGTTCCTGGCCGCCACCTTCAACCGCGCCGGGCATCCGGTCGTGGATCATTACACCTATGTCTTCGCGGGAGACGGCGACCTGGAGGAGGGGATCAGCCACGAGGCCGCTTCGCTCGCCGGCCATTTGAAGCTGGGCAAGCTGATCTGCTTCTATGACGACAATCGCATCACCATTGACGGGCCGACCTCCCTGTCGTACAGCGACGATGTGCCCCTGCGCTTCCAGGCCTACGGCTGGCATGTGCAGCGCGTGGACGCCTACGACATGCCCGCCATCGCGCATGCCATCCAACAGGCGCAACAGGTCGGCGATCGGCCCTCGTTGATCATCTGCCGCTCGCACATCGCCTACGGCAGTCCGAACAAGCAAGACACGGCCGAAGCGCACGGCGCGCCGTTGGGCGAGGCCGAAGTGCGGCTGACCAAAGAAGTGCTCGGCCTGCCGGTTGACGAAACGTTCTGGGTGCCTGCGGAAGCGCGCGAGCGCTATGGCCAGGCCGCCGCGGCCGGCCGCGCCGCACATCGCGCCTGGGACGAGCTGATGGCGCGCTATGCCGCCGAGCACCCCGAGCCGGCCGCCACCTTGCGAGCCGCGCTGGCCGGTGAGCTGCCGGCCGGCTGGGATGCCTACCTGCCGACCTGGGACGCCGGCGCGAAAGTGTCCACGCGGGCCGCTTCGGGCAAAGTGTTGGATGCTATCGCGCCGCGCTTGCCGACCCTGATCGGCGGCTCGGCCGACCTGACCCCTTCCAACAACACCCGGCCCAAGGACGCCGTAGACATTCAGCCCGGCCGCTACGCGGGTCGCTACATCCGCTTCGGTGTGCGCGAACACGGCATGGGCGGCATCCTGAACGGCATGGCGTTGCACGGCGGCGTGATCCCCTACGGCGGCACTTTCCTGGTCTTTTCCGATTACATGCGCGGCGCGGTACGCGTGGCCGCGATCATGAAGGCGCCGGTCATCTTCGTGTGGACGCATGATAGCGTCGGCGTAGGGGAAGACGGCCCAACGCATCAGCCGGTGGAACACATGGCCGCGTTGCGCGCCATTCCCAACCTGGTCGTCATTCGGCCGGCCGACGCCAACGAGACGGCCGCCGCGTGGCATTACGCGCTCACCCATCGCGACCGGCCGGTGGCGCTGCTGCTTTCGCGGCAGAACCTGCCGATCTTGCCCGGCACGAAAGAACGCGGCCGCGCGTTGCTCGGCCGCGGGGCCTATGTGCTGGCCGACGCTCCGCACGCGGCGGCGCAGGTCATCCTCATCGGCACCGGCTCGGAGGTGGCGGTGGCGTTGGCCGCGGCCGGGCTGCTGGCCGCCAAGGGCATCTCTGCACGCGTCGTCAGCATGCCGAGCTGGGAACTTTTCGAGGAGCAAGATGCGTCGTACCGTGAAAGCGTCTTGCCGGCCCATATCACGGCCCGCGTGGCCGTCGAGGCCGGGGTCACGCTGGGCTGGGAACGTTATGTCGGCCCGTCCGGCGCGATCGTGGGCATCAACCGCTTCGGCGAGTCGGGCAAGGGACCGGCCGTGATGGCCCATCTGGGGATCACGCCGGAACACGTGGCCGAAAAGGCCCTGGCGATCCTGGCCGGATAAGACACACGGAAAGTCTTTCTCGATCGGGAGGCGCGAGCGTGCGACAGATGTGGACCCCCTGGCGGATGCCGTACATTCGCCGCGAGAAGCGTGCGGGTTGTATCTTTTGCGAGATGTTGGACGAGGCCGATGATCAGGCCAACCTGGTTCTCCATCGGGGTGAGCTGGCGTTCCTGGTGCTCAACAAGTATCCTTACAACAACGGCCATATGATGGCGGTCCCCAATCGCCACGTCGAGACGATCGAGGCGTTGACCGCGGCAGAGATCGGCGAGATGATGGAGCTGGTCGTGCTCGGCATGGCGGCCTTGCGACGCAGCGCCCAGCCGCACGGCTTCAACATCGGCATCAACATCGGCAAGACGGCCGGCGCCGGCGTGCTCGATCATGTCCACACGCACATCGTGCCGCGCTGGGAAGGGGACTCCAACTTCATGCCGGTATTGGCCGAAGTCCGGCTCATCCCGCAACACCTGGAGGAAACCTATGCCGAGCTGCGGAGCGCCATCGCGGCGATCCTGCAGGGCGAAGCTTGAGGGGCGGCCGGCGAGGTCGAGGCGCGGCGGCGATGTATAAGACGGTACTGGTGGGGTCGGAAGAGCTGGCCTACACCTGGTCGGCTGGCCGGGCACAGGACGCACCGCCGCTGGTGCTGGTGCACGGCGCGGGCGGCAACGCGCTGCATTGGCCGCCGGCCCTGCGCCGGCTGCCGGGCCACGCGGTCTATGCGCTCGACCTGCCCGGCCACGGTCGCTCGGCCGGCCAGGCGTGCCACACCATCGGCGCCTATGCCGATGTGGTGGCCGGGTTTGCCGAGGCGCTCGGCCTATCGGCGTTCGTCCTGGCCGGCCATTCGATGGGCGGCGCCATCGCCATCGAGCTGGCGCTGCGGCGGCCCGCACGTCTGGCCGGCCTGATCCTGATCGCCACCGCCGCGCAGTTGCGGGTGGCGCCCGCGATCCTGGAAGGGCTGCAAGCCGATGTGGCGGCCACGACCGCTTTGTTGGTCGAGTGGGCCCACGGCGCAACGCCCGACGCGCAGCTCGACCGCCTCTATCGCCGGCGCCTGCGCGAGGTGTCGCCTGCTGTCTTGCGCGCCGATTTCATGGCGTGCGACGCGTTCGATCGCCGCGACGCGATCGCCGCGCTCGACCTCCCGACGCTCGTCATCTGCGGCGACGCCGATCGCATGACCCCGCTCAAGCAGAGCCGGTTTCTGGCCGAACAGATCAAAGGTGCACAACTGGTGAGCGTGCCCGGCGCCGGCCACATGGTTATGCTGGAGCCGGCCGGGCTTCCGATCGTCGTCGGCGCGATCCGCCGGTTTCTGGAGGAGCGCACTATCTTATCGGAACCACAGGCTGGTGCTCATGGCTGAAGTGATCTCTCAATTGCCGCGCGGACTCTCGGTCCTCCTCTCGCTGATCGCCGGCGGCTGCATCTACTTGATCCTGCTCAACCGCTACTTGCTCCTGTTGAGCGATCGCCGCGCCAAGAAGTTGATGTTGCGTGGGACCTTGCTCCTGATCGGCGTGGTCGCGTTCCTGTTCGGTTGGTGGGCGGCCGGCCGGATCTGGATGGCGTTGCCGGCAGCAGTGTGCCTGGGCGCGGTGGCAGGCGAGGTGCATCGGGCTGCTCTGCGCCGACGCTACGCGGGCGAAGAGCCCGTGCACGCGGATAATGCCGGCGTCGCGTTCTGCTCGCCGATCACCACCACCGATCTGGCGGTCTACCGCTATCGGCTGGCCACGGCGAACTGGCGCGGGGGGCCGTTGCGCATCGCGCACGTCAGCGACCTGCACCTGAACGGCGACCTGCCTGTCGAGTACTATCGGGCGACGCTGGAGCGCGTGGCCCAGGCCCAGCCCGACCTGCTCTTCTACACCGGCGACCTGGTGACCCGGATCGAATATGCTGCCGAACTGCCGTCCCTGCTGGCGCCGGTGCGCGGCCGCCTGGCGACGGTGGCAATCCTGGGCAATCACGAGTATTGGGTAGGGCACGAGCCGGTGGCCGAGGCGTTGCAGGCGGCGAACATCACCTGGTTGAGCGACCGCTTCATGCAACTTGAGCACGACGGGCAAACCATCACCATCTGCGGCTACGAAACGCCCTGGTCGCGGGTGTTCTGGCAGCCCCCGCGCGCGCCCGCGGGCGAGCTGGCGCTGATCATCACCCATACGCCCGACAACATCTATCGGCTGAGCGGCCTGGGCTACACGGCGGTCTTCGCCGGCCACTACCACGGCGGCCAGGTGCGCCTGCCGTGGTTCGGTTCGATCATCGTGCCGTCGCGCTATGGCCGACGCTTCGATCATGGCCATTACGTGATCAACGGCACCCATCTGTTCATTACCGCCGGGGTGGGCTCGGCCGTGCCGCCGCGGCGCATCTATTGCAAGCCGGATGTGTTCATCGTGGACATCGTGGCCGCGTCCGCCGACCGCGGCAATCGGCCCCCGCGTCCCTCCTGACGCGCAAGGCCGTCGGCCGTCTGGCGACGCTTGAGCTCGCGCAGCTCCATGCGCGCCCGGCGGCCGCGATCGGGCAGCGATTCTTCGACCGCCAGGGCCATGTGCAACAGCTTTTCGGCCTCGGCATACTCTTCTTTTTGGATGAGAATGCCGGCGAGAGCCGTGGCGGCCGACAGGTTGCGGGGATTCTCGGCCAGATCCTGGCGCAGGCGGCGTTCGCGCGCCTCGCGCAGGACGTTGTTGCCCAGCGCGGTTCCTAGATCGAAGACGACGTCGAAGAGCGCGTTCCTGAGGCTTTCGGGCTGAGCAGATTCGGCCCGATGGCGGACTACGCAGCGTGTGCGTGGCACGATCATGTCCAGCTCGCGGGCGCTTCTCAGGTGCAGCTCGGGCCGTTCGACCTTTTCCGGCAGATACAGCTCTACAGTTTCTCCGCCGTCCACGACCACGTTCAGGGGCTGTTCCCGGTCATCCCAGCACAGGCATTCCAGCAGCAGCGGATCGTCCTGCAGATTCTCGGCTTTGATGATGCCGTTTGTGTAGCTGAGTCGCACCCGCTCGGTCTCGAGGCTCTCTTCGAGATGGACCGGCAAGATCTGCGCCTGGGGATACCGGATGTCCAGAAACTCCAGGAACTGTCCGGAGTATTCTTTGAAGACGCCGACGTGTTCGTGCACTTCATCCCCCTCGACGATCTCGAACACCACTTTCTGGCCGATGTGTCGTTCTAGCAGGGGGTCCGCTTGCCGGCTCATCTCTCCGATATATTTGCTCCCCAGCTTGCTCAACGTAGTATCGGTGCGCTCCATGATATACCGGCGGCCGGCCTTCTGGAATTGTCCCAGCAGCAGGGCGATCACCTCTTGGAGCGAATCGGTGGCCGCGCCGAGAAAATTGCGCGCGCTGCGGCCGAGCCGACGCAACGGATTGGGATGAAACGAGCGGCGGATGCTGATGGCCCGCCTGCGCTTTTCTTTGTCCGAAAGCCGATCTACATAACGATAGATCGTCTGGATGTCCTGATATTCTGACGCGTAGAGGATATAGGAGGACTCGATGTGCTTCTCGTCCTGCAGCGCATCGGTGTAGATCAGCTCCAGGCCGGTGGCCTCCAGGCGCAGCGTTCCCCAGATCAGCTTGCCGTTGGCTCGTTCGATCGTGACGTGAAAGCCGGCGAAGTCCTTAAGGCAGCGGTCCTTGACCCGCGCACGCAGGTAGGCGCCCAGGAGGGTGACCAGGAATACCAGCCCGATCGTTGCCAGCAATGACCAGTTTTCGATTATGGATCCTCTTCAATCCTCAGTGTTTTGGTAGCTTAGATTTCGCACTTTGCCGCAATGACCCCCACCCCCACCCCCGCCCCTTTTCGCGAAATTTCGCGAAAAAGGGGCGGGGAGAAGGCGAAATGGGGTTTGTGGGCGGCGAAGCCGCCCACAAACCCCCTCCTCAGCGCCCCTGCTCTCCCCCTGAAAGGGGAGAGCAGGGGCCGGGGGGCGAGAGAGGTCGGTTGGGAATCCGGTTCATTCGGGCCATTCGATGGCCGACTCTATGATCGTTCCGGGCCGGTCGAGCTGCTCCAACAGCGCCAGCGCGGCGCGGATCACGGCCATTTGCGTTGCGCCGTGGCCGGCCGGGCCGAGCGGCGCGCCGTAGGGGAAGTGCACGTGGAGGGCTCGGGGCGGCTTGACGTTCTCCGCGATCTCCCGGTTCATCACGACGCAGACGGTCGAGATGCCGTGCTCTTCGATGGCTCGTGCGATCAGTCCCACGGACTGTTGACAGAGCGGTCAACAGGGGGTGAGGAAGGCCGCATCTACGCCATCGGCCTTCAGCCGCCGCGCCACCGCGGGCGCAGTCTCGTTGACCAGTTGCCGCGTCTGCGGCAGATAGCCCATGAAGCTATACGTCCAGGGGGAGAGGCGCCCCACCACGCCTTCGGCCACCAGTTGGCCGAAATGGGCGATCGGCAACGCTACGTTTAGATCGGCCGCCACGTGCTGGTGATTGTAGTGTGTATGCGCGATGCGCAGCCGATCGGCCGGCGTATCAATGTGGATCTCGCGGAAGGACGGATCGCCCAGGTCGTGCCAGGCGTCGAAAGGGAGCTGTACGTCGGCCCGATACAGGCCGCAGGTCGTCACCAGGCCGATCGTGGATTGCGCCAGCGGCTTCGTGAGGGGTGTCCACGGCGCGGTGGCGTGCTGCAGCCACTCGAAGTGCGGATCCCAGCGCCGCTGGACGTTGGTCTGGACGGCGGCCAACTTGCTGCTCAACATGGGTGCCGGCTCACGCGACGGTTGCGGCCGATGGCTTCTGGAACTGGCGGGCCTGGGCGAACTGGGCTTCCAGCTCGGCGCGACGTGCGGCGGCCGCGCGACGGCCTTCCTCCGCGATCTCGGCCAGGCGCCGGCGGATCTGCGCTTGCAGCTCGGTGCCCGGCCTGGGCGCCATGAGCGCGGCCGCGGCCGCGGCGACCACCGCACCCAACACGAAGCCACTCAAAAAGCAGGTGCTTCGATCCATAACATTCCTCCTTTGCCGATGAGTAAGGAGCTTTGTTAGCCAAGAATTTACTTCACCCCCCGGCCCCCGCTCTCCCCTGAAAAGGAAGAGCGGGGGGCTGAAGAGAGGGTTTGTGGGGGGCGTAGCCCCCCCCCAAACCCCATTAGGCCTAACCCCCCCCCCCCCTAGCGCAAATTTTGGGAAAGAGGGGGGGGGGGGGGGGGGGGGGGAAGG
>JBBIKA010000209.1:0-7271 GCA_037445695.1 Chloroflexota bacterium | reverse complement strand
CGTCAGCAACGGGACGCCTCGTCCATTGCCGGAATAAATTCTTCACGTTCATCATTTCGGCCTACATTGCTGCGTTGCAACAACGCCAGGCTCATCATAAACAGCGCCATCAAATCCATCAGGAACAACGAATTATCTATCAGGCCGTGGGCCACCGTGGCAATCAGTCCGGCCACCAGGCCGAGCGCCATCGGCCAGGCGCCATCGGCCGCCGCGGCGCTGATCTGTCGTCCGCGGCGCAGCCCTGCGCCGAACAGCCACGCGCCGACGACCGGCCCCATCACCCCCAGCCGGGTCGCCAGATCGAGCACGATGTTGTGCGGATGGCTCAGATTGAGCTCCTGCCAGGCGGTCGGCAACACATAGCGCGTCCGATAGGCGTAAAGGAAGTTGTCGGGCCCCACCCCCAGCCACGGATGATCGAGCCACATGCGCCAGGCGCTCTGCCACAGCTTGAGCCGGAAGAAGCCGGTGCCGGCGTCCAGGTCGGTCAGGTTGGCGAAGCGCGGGGTGCGCATCAGCCAGACCAGACCCGCCGCGGCGGCAACTGCCAATCCGGCCAACGCCCACAGCGGCCAGCGTCGGCCGCTCCGCCGCGCGCCCCCGAGCAAGACGGTGGCCACCCCGGCCGGCAGGCCCAACAGCAACGCGCCTTTGCTGTAGGTGACGATGCACGCCAGGAAAGTGACCCCGAACGCCAGGCCGTAAAACAGCCGTTCCCAATGGGGCCATCGCGCGGCGGCCGCCCCGGCTCGGAGCGGCCGTGCGCCGAACGCCGCCAACGCCAGGGCCAACGGCGCCGCCCGGTCGAGCACCAGCGCCAGATTGTTCGGCGAGCCGTAGAAGGCGCGCACCCGGCCCACCCCTTCCACATCTATCCGCCCCTGGCCGGTCACGAACTGGCCGAGCGCAACCAGGCTCACGAAGCTCATCCCGACCAGGAGGCCGATCAGCAAGGGCTGCGGCGAGAAGGGCCGGCCCGCGGGCCATGGCGTACGGGTGATCAGGCCGTAGAACAGCCCGGCCAAAAGGAAAACGGTGCGAAACTCGCGCAGGGCCACGTCGGTGCGCTGCGCGGCCAACGCGGCCGCCAGGCCAACGAGCAGGAACGCCAACACGGGCCGATCCAGGCCGGCCGGCGCCTTCGGCAGCCGGCCCACGCGGCCCCAGCTTCCAGCTCCCAGCGCACCGACCAGCGCGGTCGCCGCCGCCACCCAGATCAACAGCTCGTAGAGGCTGAACTCCAGGCCGGCCAGCGCCTTCGGCCGCGGCCACAGCGGGATGGCCGCGGCAATCAGCGGCAGAGCAACATCCGGCCGCGCCAGGAAGATCAGGCCCAATCCGCCCAGGGCCATCAGATCGAGGAACAGCCACCGCGAAAGCAGACACACCAGAAACAGCGCCGCCCCCGCGGCGTACCAGACGGCATCGGGCCAGGCGCGCCAGGGAAGAGTGGCCGGCTTGCGACCGCGCGCCCCTTCCCGCAGGAAAGAAAGGGGCGCCGAGAAGGCCAGGATCGCGGCGCGCGCCAGGCTCCGGCCTTGGCGCGCCATCATGACCAGCCAAACGGCCGCGAGCACGGCCGCAGCCCCCGCCCACACGCGCGGATCGCGCCATGCGCCCGGTCCCGGGGCAGAGGTCTCGCGCACCGCGATGCCGCGCAACAGCCACTGTCCCCAGCCGCCGTGCGCCTCCACGATCGCCTGATGCCGGCCGGGGGGAAGGCCGGCCGCCAGGGTCACCGTGCGTTCCTCGGCCAGCGGATCGTAGAGCACCAAGTACGCGGCACCCGTCTCATCGGTCGGCAGCGCGTTGGCGGGCCGGCCGTCTATCCACACACGCAGGAAGGCCCAAAACGGACCGCCCTGGACGCGCAGCGCGGTCTCGGTGCCCAGGAACTCATAGGCCAACACATCGCCATCGGCAGACGGATCGGCCGCCGCGGGCACCACGCGCCAGCCGGAGCTGTAGCGCACCGCGGGATGCGAGACCGCATGCTCGCCCGGCGGCAGAACGGGGGGCGCGTGGGCCGCCTCCCTCAGTGCCGTCCAGACCGGCCGCCAGCTCCCATCGTCCGCGCAGAGGGCAAAGCCGCGCCACGGATCGTCGGCCGGCCGGGCCGGGCAGGTCGCGGCCCAAAAAAGCGGGCCGAGCCACTGCCAGCGCGTCGCGGCCAGCTCGACCGCCTGCCGCGCGTAATCGGCCTGTTGCGCCACGGTCACCTGGCCCCACGGCGAGGCCGGGCCGGTCCAGCCGGCGGGCAACGCGTTCCAGCCGAACGCCGTCGCCCAGAGCCGCTTGCGGCCGTCCCCATAGCGCACCATGACCTCGCGCAGGAGCTGCGCCCGGGCGAAATTGAGCGCCGCGGGCGCAGCCGGCGCCGTGGGCGACGCGGAGAAACCATAAGGTTGGGCGGCTGCCGCATCGAACCAGGGCCGGCCGCCCGCGCGGTAGAGCGCCTCCAGGAAGGCCACGTCGCTCATGTTGGCACCGCCGGGCTCCGTGTTGGGCGCCAGGGCCGCCAGGATGATCTGCGCGCCGGGATCGGCGCTGCGGATCTGCAACGCGGCTTCGCGCAACAAGCCCAGATAGTCCTCCGCCGCGACCGGCCGCCGGCCCCAGTGCGGCGCGATGTTTGGCTCGTGCCAGATCTGGTACGCGTCCACAAGGGGGCCGTAGCGTCGGGCCACCGCCGCGGCAAACGCGCCGAAGTCCCGCCGCTCTTGGGGCGGCGCCAACGGATTGTCGGCATCGCCGCCGCGCCGCGCCCACGCGGGCGAGCCGTTCAACACGACCAGCGGCCGTAGATCGGGATAGGCTTGAAGTAAAGCCAACAGGCGATCGGGCAGGGTCCAATCGAAGCGGCCCGGCGCCGGTTCGACCTGGTCCCAGGGGATGACGAAGCGCACCCAGCGCACGCCGCCCGCGGCCAACGCGGCCAGGCGGCCCGGCAGCGCCTCATCGGCCAGGTCGTCGGCCTCCAGGTTGACGCCGAGCGCGGCGGCCAGCTCGCTCGCTTCGGCAGAGGTCGGCCGGGCCGCCGGGCGTTCGCCGAGCCAGAGGATCAGCGCGACGACCAGGAGGAACGCCGCAGCCACCGGCGGGCCGATCGCGAGGCTGCGGCGGACAAACGCAGGACAATGCATGATGCAATAGTACCACGGCCGGCAGAGATGCGCAATCTACGAAGCCGAAGCCAGCAGGCGAGGCATCACTCGACGTGATATGGATCGAGCGCATCGCGCAGGCCATCGCCGATGTAGTTCACCGAGATCACCGTGAGGAAGATGAAGAGGCCCGGGAAGATGGCCGTCCACGGCGCATAATCCAGCTCGGATTGGGCGTGCTGGAGCATGTTGCCCCAGGTAGGCGTTGGCGGCTGCACGCCGAAGCCCAGGTAGCTCAGGCCCGATTCGGTGATGATCGCCGCGCCCACGCGCAGCGTCGCGGCCACGATGATCGGGCTCATAGCATTCGGCAGGATGTGACGCAGCATGATGCGCAGGTTGGCCGCGCCCACCATCTGAGCGGCCGTGACGAAATCGCGCTTGCGAAGCGACAGGAACGACGCGCGCACCAGCCGCGCTACGCCCATCCACGAAGTGGCGGCCACCACCAGGATGATCGGCGCGATGCCGGCCTTCAGGCCGGGCACCACCCCGGCCCGCAGAAGCTGCGTCAACAGGATGGCGATGAAGAGCGTGGGCATCGTGAGCATGATATCGGCCAGGCGCATCAACACGTTATCGAGCACGCCGCCGTAGTAGCCCGCCACCGACCCGATCACCGTGCCGATGAGGATCGCCAACAACATGGCCAACAGGCCGATCGAGAGGGAAACCCGGCCGCCGGCCATGGCGCGTACGAGCATGTCGCGGCCGAGGCCATCGGTGCCCATCGGATGTTGCCACGAGGGCGGCTGATACTGATCGAGAATGCTCGTCTTGCCCGGATCGTAGCGGGTCGCCATGGGCACGAAGATGGCGCCCAGGATAAGCAGCAAGAGAACGAGCGAACCGAGCAACGCGAGCCGATGGCGGCGAAAATGGCGCCAGGTGAGCGAAAGCAAGGTTTCGGGCGACCGAGATTCGGCGCCGTTGAGCAATGCAGAGGCGGCAGCAGGATGAACGGCCATCAGTCGAATCTGATCCTGGGGTCAAGGAATGCATAGGCCACGTCGGCCACTAAATTGAAGAAGATGATCAACATCGCGCTGAACATCAGGATGCCCATCAGCACCGGATAATCTCCTCGTTCGGCGTGCAGGAAGAAAAGCCGACCCATGCCGGGCCACGAAAAGATCGTCTCGGTGAAGAGCGCGCCGTTGAAGAGGCCGGGCATCTCCAGGGCAATGATCGTCACGACCGGGATCGCGGCATTCTTGAACGCGTGGCGCAAGATGACCGCGCGCTCCTTCAGGCCCTTGGCGCGGGCGGTGCGGATGTAATCTTGCCGCAGCACATCGAGCATCCCGGCGCGCATGTAGCGCACATGTTGGGCGAGCTGGAAGACCGCCAACATGGTCACGGGCAACACCAGATGCCAGATGCGATCCACCAACGGCGGCGGCGCGTATTCGCCCAGCGTGACCATCCCGCCGCCCGGAAAGAGCGGCAAGGGAGGCGGATGCGGAAACCATGCCGACCCGGCCCACGGGTTCTGCAGATTGACGGAAAAGACGATGATCAGGATCAGGCCGAACCAAAAGATCGGGATGGATTGCCCCATGAACGCGATCGTCGTGACGATATGGTCGAAGAGCGAATACTGACGTACGGCCGAGATCATGCCGATGGGGATCGAGATGAGCAACGCCAGGACGAACGCGATGCCCGAGAGCAGGAGCGTGTTCGGCAGACGCTCGGCGATCTCGGTGAGTACGGGCCGATGGGTGATCATGGATTCGCCCCAATCGCCCCGAATGGTGTGGCTGAGCCACTTCCAGTACTTCACCAGCAACGGATCGCGCAGGCCATACTCTTGCTCCAGGCGCAACAGGTCCTCGGGCGAGAGGTTCGGGTTGTTCTGCATCGCGGCCAACGGGTTGTTCGGCATGATCTGAATCAGCGCGAACACCAACACGCTGATCACAAAGAGCAGCGGGATGGCCTGCAAAAGGCGACGAATGATGTAACGGGTCATGTGTGTGTGTTAGTTGTGAAAAGGGATTGGGAATCGGGGGTTGGGGATTAGGCCGGAGTGGCCTGGTAGCTCTCCACTAAATCGTGGAACGGATTCAAAAGCCAGATGCTCGCCTCCACCCCCGGCCCCGCCCCCGTTTCGCGAAATTTCGCGAAACGGGGGGCGGGGAGTTCCCTCTTGGGGGGTTTTGCGGCGGCTACGCCGCCGCAAAACCCCCTTTGAGAGGATGCCCCCTTCCCCAAATCCCCCTTCCCCTACTTCACCCAAATATCCCACGCGTTCCACATCGGGCCGCCCCAGGTCGTGGGGATCCAGCCCTGGACGCGGGTGTTGAAGGACTGGAGGTTGTACCGCTGGTACAGGTAGATGTGGCTGGCGCCCTCGACGATGCGCGCGGCGGCCTGGCAGTAAAGCGTCTTGCGCTGCGACCAGTCGGGGATGCTGCCGGCCTGCTCGATCAGCTTGTCCGTCTCCGGATCGTTCCAGCGGCTGTAGTTGATGCCGCCCTGGTTCTCCGGCGAGGGGATGGACTTGCTGTGGAAGTAGTTGTACATCTGGCTATGCGGATCAATCGCGGCGTTCGTCGTGTACATGATGATGTCGAAGTTGCCCTTCTTGCGCGGGCTGTTGTTGGCCCACGAGCCGATGAGCAACGACGACGGCTGGTTCTCGATGTAGAACTCGATGCCGATGGCCTTCATGTTCTCGACGATCAACACCTGCGAGTTCTCGCGCAGCTTGTTGCCCGTGGTGGTCTGATACTTCAGGCGCAGCTTCTGGCCATCCTTCTCGCGGATGCCGTCGGCGCCCACCTTCCAGCCGGCCTCGTCCAGCAACGCTTTGGCCTTGGCCGGATCGTAAGGGAACGGCTTGACCTCGGTGCAGTTGTAGGGGTCTACGTTCAGTTCGCCCGTGCCGGGGAGCGCCTTGCCGAACAGCAGCTTGTCTATGATGGTCTGCTTATCAATGCCGTACGCGATGGCCTGGCGCACGCGCAGGTCGCCCAGGATCGGGTGCGGGGTCTTGTTGTCGGCCGGATCGCCCGGCTTGACCAGGTTGAGGATCAGGCGTTCGCCGCCCGGCTGGGGTGCGGAGAAGAGCTTGACATTCGGCATCTTCTCGAGCTCAGGAATGTCGGCCTCGGTGTTGTTCCACATGATGTCCGCTTCGCCGTTCTTCAGCAACTGCTTGGCGACCTCGGACGAGGGCACGATGCGCACGATCACCTTGTCGAGGTACGGCTTGCCGGGCATCCAGTAATTCTCGTTGCGCACCAGAGTGATGTGATCGCCGGTCACGAACTCGGTGACCTTGAAGGGGCCGGTGCCGATAGGCGCGCGATTGAACGCCCACGTCTTCAGCTCTTCCGGCTTGCCGGCATTTCTGGGCAACGGCAGGCCGATGCCCGAGAAGAGACGGATCCAGTCGGCCCGGAAGTTCTTGAATTTGATCACCGCGGTGTTGGGGTCGGGGCATTCGATGGCGTCAATGTCCTTGAACGCGCTGGCGTCCAAGGCGCCGTTGTTCGGCGTGGTGATGACTTTCCAGGTGAAGACCAGGTCTTCGCACGTAAAGTCATTGCCGTCGTGCCACTTGGCCTTGCGCAGCTTGTACGTGATCGTCTTGCCGTCGGCGCTGACGCCGCCGTTCTGCGTGGTCGGCACCTCGGTTGCGAGCAGCGGATAGCGCTCGCCCTTCTCGTTCACGCCCGTCAGTGGCTCAAGCGCCAGGCCGCTGACGTGATCCACCACCGTCTGCGTGCTCAGCTCGGGGTTCAGGTGTTCCGGTTCCTGCCACACCACCATGGTCAGGGTGCCGCCCCGCTTGGGTTCGGCGGCGGCCGGCGCGGCGGTCGGTTTCGGAGCCTCGGTGGCTTTCGCCGCCGGCGCTTCGGTCGCCTTGGCGGCCGGTGCGGCCGGGGCCTGAGTCGGCGCGGCCGGCGCGCAAGCGCTCAACACCAGCGCCATCGCCGTCACCAGCGCCACGAACAACATCAACCGGCGAGATACACGAACACTCATGGCCTCCTCCTTGGTGAAAAAAATGGATCTGGATTTTCTATGTGGCGCGGCCTTCAGGCCACAGATGACAGGCTGAAGCCCACATCACATCCCATGTGGCGCGGCCTT
>JBBIKA010000208.1:0-7302 GCA_037445695.1 Chloroflexota bacterium | reverse complement strand
CGTGCCGCCGCAAGCCGAAAGCGGCTTTGGATTGCGGGGACGTGTCCCCGCTTTTCGATGCCAGCAGCGACATGCCGCCGCAATCCAAAGCGGCGTCGTGCCGCCGCAATCCAAAGCGGCGTCGTGCCGCCGCAATCCAAAGCGGCGATCGGTCAGGCCACGCGCGAGCCGAGCAAGTGACCACGCAGGACGACCTCGGACAACCGGTCGGCGGCGGGCGCCGCCGACCGGGCGCGCGCCGCCAGCTCGCCCACCTTCAGCCCGGCGGCATGGAGTTCGATCACCGGCCGCGGCCCCAGAGCGGCCAGGGTCAGCGCCATGCGGTGGTCGGGCAGGTCCACACCGGGGTAGACGGCCAGCCCCCCGGCCACCAGGCCGGCAACATCCACCCGGCCGGCAAACTGGATCACCGTCGCGCCGCGACAAGCCGCAGCCAGCTCCTCGGCCGATATGTCGCCGCGGGGGCCGATGATTGGATCATCTCGGGTATAGTCCGCGACGATCAGGGCATCCAGGCCGGCCAGCGCCGCGCCCGGAGCGCCGCGCAGGTGCGGCAGGAGGCGGACGGAGGCGCCGGCCCGGCCGAGCCGCTCCGCGATCACCGGGCCGAACTTGTCGCCGCTGACCACCGCCAGGCGGCTTTTATGCACTTCGATCTGCGCGTCGAAGAGCATCTTCAAGGCCAACCAGCCACTGTATGCGAAGACCTCCAGGCCGGGATAATCCTCGTTCGTGGCGACGACCGGGATGCCGCGCGCACGGCATGCGGCCAGGTCCACATCGCCCGGCCGGATCTCCCAGGCTTCGCACATGAGCGGAATGACCGCGCGGGGCTTCATGGCCGCGACGGCTGCGGCATCCAGGGGGCGCACGAAGCCCAAATTCGTGATGATGTCCGCGGCCGCAAACAGGGCTGCGGAACGCTCGGTGTGAATCTCGACGGCCGTGTCACACAGCTCCGCCAGGGCCTGGGTTTGGGCAATCACCGCCTGGATGCCGGCGTAACGCGAGGCGCGGGTCAGCGCGAGCACCCGATCGGCTCCGGCCAACCCCGCGATGATCGGCGTCACCACATACGGCCCGCTGGCCGCTTCGGTGAGGATAACCAGATCGCGCAGGTCGAGTTCCAGGAAGTCAATCGTGCGCCGGATCAGCCCGACCAGACGACCCGGGTTGGCGATGCCGGCCTCGCGCAGCAGGGAGACGGCAGAAGCGCTCATGCCTGACCGTTCGGGCTCAGAAGTTCGGTCAACCGGTCCACGACCCGCCGTTGCTCGTCGGCCGTGAGTTGTTCATACAGCGGCAACGTCAACGAGCGGGCAAACACCTCATCCGTGACCGGGAAATCGCCGGGCCGGTAGCCGTAGCGCGTGCGGAAGTAGGTCGTCAGCGGCATGTGCCACGTGCCGATGGTCGTCTCGATCCCTTCGCTGCGCAGGCGGCCGATGAGGTCGCCGCGGCGCGCCGCGGCCTCGGTCGGCAGCAGAACGACATAGGATTGATAGACCGGTGCCGCGCCGGCGGCGATCACCGGCGGCCGGATGGGCGAGCCGGCAAGCAGTGCATCGTATTCTGCTGCGCGCGCACGGCGGCCGGCAATGATCCGGTCGAGCTTGGCCATCTGGGTCAGGCCCAGGGCCGCTTGAAACTCGGTGAGCCGATAGTTGAAGCCGGGCATGATGAAATCAGGCGCCGGCGCATCAGGGTCCTGGCCGTGATTGCGCAGTGCGCGCAGCCGCCAGGCCAGGTCGTCGCGGTCGGTCACAATCAAGCCGCCCTCACCGGTCGTGATCGCCTTACGGGGATGGAAGCTGAAGCACCCCAGCGTGCCCCACGCGCCGGCCGGCCGGCCATGCAGCGTGGCGCCCAGGGCGCACGCCGCATCCTCCACGACCGGGATGCCGTACCGCTCGGCAACGGCGATGAGCGCAGGCATGTCGGCCGGATGCCCGAAGGTATGGACGGGCAGGATTGCCTTGATGCGCGCGATCAGGTCGCGGTTAGCGGCCAGACGTTGCAGCGTCTCGGCCAGACGGTCGGCCGCCATGTTGAAGGTCTGGGGTTCGATGTCCACAAAGACCGGCTGCCCCGCGCACAGCTCGATCACGTTGGCCGTGGCCGTGTAGGAATAAGCCGTGACGATCACCAGGTCGCCGCTGCGCACCCCCAGCGCCAACAACGCCAGGTGCAAGGCGGCCGTGCAGTTGCTGACCGCGATCGCGTGTTTGACGCCAAGGTAATCGGCGACCGCGCGCTCGAAGGCCGCCACGCGCGGCCCCTGCACCAGAAAACCGGACGCCAGGACTTCGCGCACTGCGGTCAGGTCGTCCTCTTCGATAGATGGAATGGTCAGGCGAATCATATTCGGGTCCGATAGTATTCGGCCGTACGACGGATACCCTCTTCCAGGTCAATCCTGGCCTCGAAGCCCAACAGCTCCTTTGCCTTGCGGACCGAAGGGATGCGCAGCTCGACATCGGCGTAATCTTTGCGAGTAAAAACGATGGGCGAACGAGAGCCGAGCACACGAATCACTGTGTTCGCCAGGCCGTAGATCGTGGTGACCGCGCGCTGGTTGCCGATGTTGAACGACTCGCCCACGGCGCGCGGATGTTCCATGGCCAGCAAGACGCCGTCCACCATGTCGTCCACATAACACCAGGCGCGAATCTGCGTGCCGTCGCCGTGGATCTCGATCGGCTCGTTGCGCAGCGCCCGAATCACGAATGTGCGCAGCGCGCCCTCGCCGACCTGCCCCGGCCCGTAGACGTTGAACGGCCTGAGGATGGTCGTCGGCAACCCCTTCTCCTGGAAATAGGCGATCGCCAGGTGCTCTTCGGCCACTTTGCTGACGGCGTATGTCCAGCGCGCCTCGCCGACCTTGCCGATCACGGTGCTATCGGTTTCGGCGCTGCGAAACGCCTGCTGACCGAACACCTCGCTGGTCGAGAAGCAGACGACCCGGTCGCAGCGCGGCAGGTCGGCGGCAGCCTCCAACACGTTCGCCGATCCGATCATGTTGACGCGCATGGTCGTCACGGGGCTTTTGATCACCGTATCAATGCCGGCGATGGCCGCGCAATGGATGACGATATCGGCCCCGCGCATCGCCTCGGCGACGTGGCGCGCGTCCAGCACATCGCCCTGCACCAGGCGCAGGTTAGGATGGTCGCGGAACGGCCGATCCTGCAGCGAGTTGCGCGTCAGATTGTCGTAGAGCACAACGCGGTTGTGCTCCACCAGCCGACCGGCCAACGTCGAGCCGATGAACCCGGCTCCGCCGGTGATGAAAATCGTCTTATCTGCGATCATGTCGCTCCAAAATTGTCACGATCTGCGCCGCCGCGCGGCCATCGCCATACACCAGCGGTCGGCCGGCCGGCGGAACGAAGCCGCGCACCGCCGCCACGATCCGCTCGCGATCGGCGCCGACCACCACGTTCCAGCCCGCCGCCACCGTCTCCACCCACTCGGTCTCGCTGCGCAGCGTTATGCACGGCACGTCCAGCCAGTAGGCTTCCTTCTGGATGCCGCCTGAATCGGTCAGGATCAGCCGGGCGTTTTGCTCCAACGCCAGCATGTCGAGATAGCCGACCGGCTCGATCATGCGCGGGTTGGCAGCCGGGCCATCCTCGTGCGCCAGGCCCAGCTCAGCGATCTGCTTCCGCGTGCGCGGATGCACCGGGAAGATGATCGGCTCCTCGATCTCGGCGAACGCGGCCAGGATGCTGCGCAGGTTGGCGGGATCATCCGTGTTATAGGGCCGATGGACGGTCGCCAGCAGGTAGCCTTTCGGCCGTAGGCCCAGCCGCGCCAGGATCGTCGAACGCCGCTGCGCGGCCTCGGCAAACCGGAGCACAGCGTCGTACATGGTGTCGCCCACCAGATGCACCCCGCGCACGATCCCTTCGTTGCGCAGGTTGTTCACGGCGGTCTCCGTCGGGCAAAAGAGCAGATCGGCGATGTGATCGGTCAGCACGCGGTTGTGCTCTTCGGGCATCTCGCGATTGAAGCTGCGCAGCCCGGCCTCGACGTGCGCCACCGGGATGCGCAGCTTGACCGCGGCCAGCGCGGCCGCCAGCGTCGAATTGGTATCCCCATAGACCAGCGTCCAATCAGGCCGCTGCGCCAGCAACACCTCTTCCAGCCGGATCAACATCTCCCCTGTCTGCCGGCCATGGCTACCGGAACCGACGGCCAGGTTGATGTCCGGCTGCGGGATGCCCAGCTCGTCGAAGAAGACCTGCGACATGCCGTAGTCGTAGTGCTGGCCGGTATGCACCAGATACTCGGTGTATCCTGCCGCGCGCAGCGCCTGGCAGACCGGCGCGGCCTTGATGAACTGCGGCCGCGCGCCGATCACGGTTACTACCTTCATTCGCCGGTGTGTCCTTCTTCATCAGTCGCCAGTAAGGCTTCGGTCGCTTGCAGGTAGTCAAGAATCATGGCTTGAAAACGGGCGAAATCGCCCAGGTGGTCGTTGAGAACTTGACAAACCGTTGCGTCATCCACTTCCCAGTACAGATGTACCAGGCGATTCCGCATCCCCACCATCCGTCGGAGGGTCGGCAAGAACTCTTCCGGCAGAACCCGATTCTCAACAAGCACAGCAAAGCTGTCTGCGTAGTTTCGGGGCGCACGCCAGCCAGACTGCGCAATCAAATGGTTGGCTACATCTATGCAGCACTCGATCGCTACTTGTAAGTAGTACTTCGCGCCTCCGAGTCGCGCCGGATCCGCTAACAATACCGCCGGCGGCAACTGCGCCAACTCGCGCAGAATGCTAACGTAGCGATCCAGATTCCGAAAAACGCCTTCGATCTTTTCAGCCTTAACCATGACGGCTCAATCCCTGAGAGCGCAGGTCCTTACCCTTACGCTGGAAATACGCCCGGCGCATCATTTGGAGGGTGGGCAGAAAGTCAAAGTACAGTTTGCGGGTCAGAACTTCATACTCCTCCCGCAATGCGTCATCGCCAGAATATACACAAATTCCATCCGTCAATACCGTACCCTGCGCAACGAGCGGCGCATCATTGATGATACGCACATCTACCGTGCGATCGAAATCGCAATCATCGATCTCCGCTGCCACATCTAGCTCCAGGAGCATTCGCTCGTAAGCCGTCAGGTTGGATCCAGGCGCCAAAACCAGGGCGATATCTATGTCGCTATCGGGCAAGACCCGCCCATCGGCGAACGAACCATAGAGATAAGCCGCCACCACCGGCCGAGGCCGCAGGATCGCGGGCAAGACGGCACGTAGGCGCTCCACGACCGTCGAGCGCCCCGATATGGCTTCACCCACAAAATGCGTCGAAGGTTCGCTCATCATGGACGATATGCCGCCGCGATGGCTTCGACTACCGCCGCCTGCATCTCCTCGGTCAGCTCCCCATAGATGGGCAGCGCCAGCGACTCCTGCGCGGCGCGCTCGCTCTCGGGCAGGTCGCCGGGCCGATAGCCCAGGCCCACAAAGCACTCCTGCAGGTGCAGCGGCACCGGATAGTAGATCTCGTGCCCGATCTGGCGCGCCTTCAGTTCGGCCATCACCGCGTCGCGGCGAGCAGCGCGGATGACGAACTGATTGTAAATATGCCGGCCATAGCCCATGTCGGTCGGCAGGACGATGGGCGTTTGGGGACCGAGGATTGGAGATCGGGGATCGGCCAATCCGGCTGCCGCGAAGAGACGCCGATAGCGGTCGGCGTTGCGCTGGCGCGCGGCCGTCCAGCCGTCCAGATACTTCAGCTTGACCCGCAGGATGGCCGCCTGCAGGGCGTCCAGCCGAAAGTTGCCCCCCACCAGCTTGTGATAGTACTTCGGCTCCGCGCCGTGATTGCGCAGCAGCCGCGCCCGATGCGCCAGCTCGGGATCGTTGGTGGTGATCATGCCGCCGTCGCCGAACGCGCCCAGGTTCTTCGAGGGAAAGAAGCTGAAGCAGCCGAAGTGGCCGATGGAGCCGGCCCGCCGGCCCCGATACTCCGCGCCGATGGCCTGCGCCGCATCCTCGATGACGATCAGATCATGCCGTCGCGCGATGGCCATGATCGGATCCATGTCGGCCATCTGGCCGAACAGATGCACCGGGATGATGGCCCGCGTGCGATCGGTGATGGCCGCCTCGATCTGCGCCGGCTCGATGTTGTAAGTGAGCGGGTTGATGTCCACGAAGACCGGCCGGCCGCCCAGCCGATAGATCGAGCCGGCCGTGGCGAAGAAGCTGTAGGCCGTGGTGATCACCTCGTCGCCCGGCCGCAGGTCGAGTGCCATCAGCGCCACGAGCAGCGCATCGGTGCCCGAGCTGACGCCGATGCCGAAGCGACACCCCGCATACGCAGCCACCTCTTGCTCCAGCGCCTCGACCTCGGGCCCGCCGATGAAGTGCTGGGCGTCGGCCACGCGATCTATCGCCGCGCGGATCTCCGCGCGGATCGCCGCGTATTGCGCCTTCAAGTCGAGCAACGGAATGGGTTGATTCCAAGTCATGGCAGCGGTTCATCCTCCGGCCAATCCAGGCAGCGCACCACGGCCGGCTCGACCTCGCGATAGCGCCAGCCGCTCTGCGGACAGATCATGATCCCATCGGCGTCCGGCTCGGGCAGGCGATGGCCGTGGCGGCTCATCCAGCCGCGGCGCCGGGCCGGCACGCCCAGCATCAGCGCGTAGTCGGGCACGTCGCTCACCACCACCGCGCCGGCGCCGATGAACGCATAGCGGCCGATCGTCACCCCGCACACGATCGTCGCGTTGGCGCCGATCGTCGCGCCCCGGCGCACCAGCGTCCGCCGATACTCGCTGTGGCGCACGATCTGCGAGCGCGGGTTGATGACGTTGGTGAAGACGCACGAAGGGCCACAGAACACGTCGTCCTCCAGCTCGACGCCGGGGTAGACCGACACGTTGTTCTGGATCTTGACGTTGTTGCCGATCACCACGCCGCTGCCGACGAAGACGTTCTGGCCCAGGTTGCAACGCTCGCCGATGCGCGCGCCGGCCATGATGTGACAGAAGTGCCAGATGCGGGTCCCCGCGCCGATCTCGCACGGCTCGTCTATGTAAGAGCTGGGATGAACAAAGTAATCACCGGACACGAAAGCCTCTCTTCTCGGCATTTTGGCTTGCAGGGACGTGTCCCCGCTTTTGATCGCCAGCGGCTTTGGATTGCGGGGACGTGTCCCCGCTTTTTGATCGAAAGCGGCGTCGGGCCGCCGCAGACCCAAAGCGGCTTTGGATTGCGGGGACGTGTCCCCGCTTTTGATCGCCAGCGGCTTTGGATTGCGGGGACGTGTCCCCGCTTTT
>JBBIKA010000207.1:0-7307 GCA_037445695.1 Chloroflexota bacterium | reverse complement strand
CCAAGACGGCCCGGTGGCGTGCCAAGCAGCGAGCGATCGGCACTGCGGGTAACATGGAGAAGCTTTTTTATTTTGGTGAGAAGACGGTAGGACTCGCAACTAGTGCTTTGTGAGCTTAGATTTTGCATTTTGCCGCATTGACCCCCACCCTCGACCCCGTTTCGCGAAATTTCGCGAAACGGGGCCGGGGGGTGAGAGAGGTAAGGCGGCCAAAATACCCCTTTCAAGGAATTCCCCGCCCCCCGCGTTCTGGGGGCAGGGTCAGGGGTGGGGGGCCCACTGCATCCGGAAGTGCCGAAATGCCTCTTATCCCGCCAGAAGCCGGAGCACCCTTTTTAAGGGGGAGAGGACAACTGTCTAACGCCGGCGATCTCGACATGCGCGGCGTGAAGCGTGGCCTGCACCTGTTCGACCCGCGCCCAATCGAAGCGCAGCGCCATCCCGCAATCGCTGGAAAACTCGCGCGGGGTGGGGATCAGCTTGACCGTAAGGCCGGCGCGCTGGAGCAGCTTCTCGGCCCGCAGCGCTGCCGATGTGGTGTGGAACAGCACGACGCCGTATGGGCTCATCATGTCCTCTGGGTGATGGTTTTGGCCACGAATTACATGAATTTGGAAGAGTCCACCGCCGTGCGGCGGGCGCTAACCTGCCACGATGGCCGCCACGGCCGCGACCGCCCGTTGCACCTCTTCCAACGTGGTACTGAGCCCCGCTGCGAGGCGCACCGTGCCCTCCGGGAAGGTGCCGATGGTGCGGTGCGCGGCCGGCGCGCAGTGCAGCCCCACCCGGCACAGCACACCGTGCTCCTCGTCCAGCCGCAGGCCGATCTCGGAGACGCGACGGCCGGCCACGGTGAACGACACGGTGGCGGTGCGCTGCGCCGGATCGGCCGGGCCGTAGACCGTGACGCCGGGGATGGCCGCCAGCCCCTCGGCCAGGCCGCGCGCCAGCGCCATCTCGTGGCCGCGGATGGCCGCCATGCCGTGCCGCAACACGTAGCGGATGCCCGCGGCCAGCCCGGCGATGCCCACCCCGTTGGGGGTGCCGCTCTCGAACTTGTCCGGGCAATCCTCGGGCTGGATCTCGAACTCGGAGCGGCTGCCGGTGCCCCCGCGCAGGAGCGGCGCCATCTCACCCGTGTCCACCCGTTCGCCGATGACCAGGCCGCCGGTGCCGGGCGGGCCGAGGAGCGCCTTGTGGCCGGTGAACGCCAGCAGGTCAATATCCAGCGCCTGCATGTCAATGGGCACAGCGCCGGCCGTCTGCGCGGCGTCTACCAACAGCAGCGCGCCGGCCCGATGGGCCAGTTCGGCCACAGGGGCCACGGGGAGGATCGTGCCCATCACGTTGCTGGCGTGGTTGAGCACCACCAGCCGCGTGCCGGGGGTGATGAGCTGCTCGGCCGCGGCCAGGTCGAGCGTGCCATCGCGGCCACAGGGGATGATGGCGAGGGTGATCCCACGAGACGTGCCTGGCACCTCGGAGGTGCCAGGCACGTGCAAGCCTTCCATGGCGCGCAGCGGCCGCATGACCGCGTTGTGCTCGATGCCGGTCGTCACCACCCGATCGCCGGGGCGCAGGAGGCCGTGGAGCGCGATGTTGATGGCGTGCGTCGCGTTCAGGGTGAAGATCACCCGCAGCGGGTCCGCCGCGTTGAACAGCTCCGCCACCGCCTCGCGCGCGTCGTAGACGATCCGGCCGGCCTCCGCCGACAGGCGATGCCCCGACCGGCCCGGGTTGCCGCCCGCCCGCTCCAGGAAATCGCGCATGGCCGCCAACACGTCCGGCGGCTTGGGCCACGACGTGGCCGCATGGTCGAGATAGATCATGGTATGACCCCTTTTGGCTTGCGGCGACGTGTCGCCGCTTTTTCGGCCGCGGCGCGATGCCAAAGCGGCGCAGAGCGCCGCAAGCCAAAACTACCTCACTTCGATCCCAAACCCCTCAACCACCTCGCCCACCACCCACAGCGCCTGCCCGGCCTCGGCGGCCAGGGCCCGCAGCTCGGCCAGCCGATCGGGTGGCATGGCCAGGAGGAGGCCGCCGCTGGTCTCCGGGGTGAAGAGCAGCAGCCGCATCTCATCCCCGATCGCGTCCGCGAATGTGACGCCGCAGCTGAAGTGCTCCTGGTTGCGGTTGGCGCCGGCCGGGAAAAGCCACTGTTCCGCATACTCGACCGCGCCGGGCAGGAAGGGCAGGTCGGCCAGGTGGAAGCGCAGGCCCACGCCGCTGAGGGCCGCCATCTCGCTGGCGTGGCCCAGCAGGCTGAAGCCGGTGATGTCGGTGGCCCCGCGCACGCCAACCCGGCCGGCCAGTTGCGCGGCCGTGCGGTTGAGCGCGGCCATGCTCGCCGTCGCCGCGGCGACGTGCTCCGGCTCGGCCACGCCGCCCTTGAACGCGGTGGTTACGATCCCTGTGCCCAGTGGCTTGGTCAGCACCAGCACGTCCCCCGGCCGCGCGCCGCCTTTGGTCAGCACCCGGTCGGGATGCACCACGCCCAGCACCGAGAGGCCGTACTTCGGCTCCTTGTCGTCCACGGTATGGCCGCCGGCCAGCACGGCGCCCGCCTCCCGCACCTTCTCCGCGCCCCCGCGCAGGATCTCGCCGATGATGTCCGGATCCATGTCGGCCGGGAACGCGCAGATGTTCAGCGCCAGCAACACTTCGCCGCCCATGGCGTAGACGTCGCTCAACGCGTTGGCGGCCGCGATGGCGCCGTACTGGTACGGGTCGTCCACGATGGGCGTGAAGAAGTCCAGCGTGTGGATCACCGCCAGATCGGGCGTCAGGCGGTAGACGGCCGCGTCGTCGGCCTTCTCCAACCCCACCAGCAGGTCGGGGAAATCCGCCGCGCGGAACAGCGCTTGCAAGGGGCGCAGCACCTGCGCCAGGGCCGCGGGGGCCCGTTTGGCCGCTCAGCCGGCCGCGGCCGACATCTGGGTCAGCCGCAACTTCTCTGCGCTCACAGGTGGACCACCTTTCCGGCCCGCAGCAGCGTCTCGGCGATGGTGTACATGTTGGAGACCACGCCCACCGCCACTTTCTCCTTCAGGCCGTAATGCCCCAGGCAGGTGCCGCACGCCAGCAGCTCGACCCCCTGGTCGGCCAGCGCCCGCAGGTCCTCCAGCACCGGCGAGCCCTCGACCACCAGCTTGACGCCGCTGTTGAAGAAGATGATCGTGTCGGGCTGCGGCGCCACCTGGCCCACCGCATGGAAGAAGCCGCGGATCAGGACGGCGCCCAGCTCGTCGTCGCCCCGGCCCATGGTCTCGCTGGGGATGACCAGCACCAGCGGCCCGGCCGCGGGCGCGGAGGCCGGCGCGGCCGCGGGGGCCGGCGCGGTTGCTCCTGCCGGCCGGCCGATATGCAGGTAGATGCCGTCGCCGCGCGTCTCGGCCTGGACCGCGTAGCCGGCCTTCTCGGCCATGCGGGTCACGTTCTGGCGCGCGGTCTCGTTGTCCACGATGGCCAGCACCGCGTCCGCCTCTTGCAGCGCGACGCGGGTCAGGATGACGGGCTGCGGGCATGCCAGCCCGCGCGCGTCTACGGTTTTGGGCATGGGAATCCTCCTGGATTCTCACGTGCCAGGCACTTTCAAAGTGCCTGGCACGTGAGGGAAGCCCTCCTGGATCCACGTACCAGGCACCTTCGAGGTGCCTGGCACGTAAACGGATCCCTATTTCGTCAACGTCAGAACGAACCCGTCCCCTTTGTCCTCCACCGTCACCTGGCAGCCCTGGCTCTGGGCCATGCGCGAGACGTTATCGCGCGAAGTGCCGGTGTCCACGAACACCCGGATCGGGAAGATGCCCGCCTTCATTGCTTGCCTGGTGCGGATGACCGGCTCCGGGCAGGAAAGCCCGCGGGCGTCCACGGTAATGATGTCGCTCATAGTTGTCCTCCTTCTACGTTCACGTGCCTGGCACCTTAGAGGTGCCAGGCACGTGAAGGAACGCTACGCGCCGGCCGGCTCGCGCATGGTCAGGCCGAGCACGATGCAGAACGCCAGGCCCACGATGACCGCGGCCGCGCTATAAGGGCCGGGGCCGGCCGGCGAGGCCGCCGTGTTGAAGTTGTGCGCGAAGCCCGCGCCGACGATCATGCCCAGGGCGAAGATCGCAGCGTCGCCGTCCCCCTCGCCCGACATCATGAGCTGCCGGCCGGGGCAGCCGCCCGCCAGGGTGAACGCCAGGCCGGCCAGCACCATGCCGCCGAAGTTCCACAGGAAATCGGTATGCGCCACCGGCTGGCCCGCGAAGCCTGGCTTGAACTGCCCCAGCACCAGGTTGGTGATGAACGCGGCGACCACCACCGCCACGATGCCGCCGAACAGGTGTGGGTCGCGCGCCAGGATCAGATCGCGCACGCCGCCGACCGTGCAGAAGCGGCTGCGCTGCGCCAGGAAGCCGATGATCAGGCCCACGGCCAGCGCGATGAGGATCGGCGCATGCTGGCTGCCGGGACCGGTCGTCGAGAAGAAGATGGGGCCGACCGGCTGGCCGTTCGCGTCGCGGCCGAACCGCGGCGCGAAGACCAGGAGCAGCAGCAGCCCGACCGCGATGGCCGGCATCAGCCAGCCCAGCGCGGCCGGCGCGGGCCGGTTGCGGCCCAGGCTGTAACCCATGCGCAGGAACACGACCCCCAGCGCGATGCCGCCGAACAGGCCGAGGATGCCGGGGATGGCGTTCCAGTCGCCGCCGCCCAGGCGCAGGTAGGCGCGCCAGGGGCATCCCAGGAAGACCAGCGCGCCGATCATGGCGAAGATGCCCAGCAAGAAGCGGGCCAGCGGCGCAGAGCCGGTGCGCGGCCGGAACTCACGGAAGAGCAACGCCGCGACCAGCGAGCCGAGCACGAAGCCGATGATCTCGGGCCGGATGTACTGGACCGCGGCCGCACGATGCAGCCCCAGGCCGCCGGCGATATCGCGGCTGAAGCAGGCCACACAGATGCCCATGTTGCCCGGATTGCCGAGCTTGACCAGGATGGGCGCGAGCACGCCCACCGCGATGCCCGTGCTGATCGGGCCCCAGCGGGACGCGAAGAAGCGACCAAGAGAAGACATGGCTGGTTCCTCCGTTGCAGGTTATGATGATGGGGCGCCGCGCACAACCTCGCCCGCCGGCAACGGTGGAACCCAGGGGAAATCAGGCAGAAATCGGGGAAGACACGCCGCAGGTCGGGGAGGAGGCGAGCGCCATGTGGTTCAGCCGATGCACGCCGTGCATCGCACCGACCGCGGTTCATGTCCGGCGATGCAATACAATCATGGCGTCACCTCCTTTCTTCATATCCTTACAGCAAAAGGCTACCAAAAGTATAGCACAGAGACATGTATGCGCCAAATGGCGCGAGTGCGGTGAGGTTAGTTTTGGTTCTCCAGCTTCTGGCGGGACAAGAGGCATTTCGGCAATTCCGGATGCAGTAGGTCCCCCATCCCTGACCCCGCCCCCCGCACGCGGGGGCGGGGAATTCCTTGAAAGGGCGGGGCCACGACGCATGAAAATGTAAGGCGAAATTGATTTCGCCCTACGATCAACGCGGCGTGATGCGGGCATATTCGGGCCATGCCAGTTCAAAGCCCAACGTTTCGACCAACATGGTCTGGAAATCGGCCAGATGCGCCGGATGGTTGCGCACCTGGCGCGGAGCAAGGCCTTTCGCCAGACAATAGGCCGCCAATGCACCGGCCGCCTCGCCGATGTTCCACTCGACCGGATGCAGGCGATAGCAGCCGTTGGTGATATGGGTCACGCCCAGGTTTTTGCATGCCGGCAACAGGTTTTCGACGCGCACCGGCAACAAAGCGCCGAGCGGAATCTGGAACGGATAGCTGGACACGTCAATGTAGTTGCGTCCGCCGGTGCTCGGATGCAGATCAATGCGATAGCTGCCGATGCCGACGCTATCGTAGAACTGTTCGGCGCCGATCAATCTGCCGCGCTGTTCTACCCCGATATGCTGTTCCAACACCGTGAACTCGGCCACAATACGCCGACTTTCGCGAACGTAAACATGTTTCGCCAATCCATCGGTTGTCCCCACGATATCGTGGCGCAGCCGCAAGCCAGGATAACCCGTTCCGCCGTCGGGACGCGGGGCTTCGGTTTGCATCCAGTAGAGGAGCGAGAGGCTCAAGTTCTTGGCGGCCTGAATGTGACGAACGGCCTCTTCCTGGCTTACGCCGACCAGCGGCCCGCACCAATAATCATTATGGGGCCAGTTAACCAACGTGATGTCGCTGGGATACATTCCCGGGGGATAATAGTCCTTGCAGAAGATGCGACGGTACAACCAGAAGGGACCGACATCGCGGCCGTCGGCGCGGGGCTTCGAGTGAAAGATGCCGCGCTCGCGCGGTTCCAGCGTGATCGGATCCACGTCGCGCCAGCCCAGTTGCGGCCCGGGCCAGAAAGGTGCCCGATAAGTGCGCCACCGCTCATAGTCAGGGGGCTTGGGGATCGTGTGGTCCTCGTCGGGCAGGTAGTCTATGGCAAAACATGCTGTGAACGCTTGCTGATCGAGAGGATCGGGATCGCCCGGCAACGCGTGGAGCTCGCCAGTCTGCGCCTGGCTCTCCGAACCAATGACGTGCTCAACGCCCGCCAGTTCCAGCAAGTCGCCCAGCTCGGTGGCGTCGAGGACGTAGGCCGCGCGCATGACCTGCGTCTGGCCGGTCTCCTCGTTCACCACCTGTACCGCCCGCACCCGGTCGCCATCCGTCTCGCAACCAACTGCGCGGTGGCGCAAGAAGACCTCTAGCTGACGTCCGGCGCGATAAGGCGCCAGCAGCTCTTCCAGGACGGCCAACGCCACGCGCGGTTCGTGGCATAGCCGACTGACGTTGCCGTTGCCGGGATTGAACAATACGCGTTCCCGAATCTCCTGGCGCAATGGGTAATTGCGACGGTAGTAATCGCGAATGCCCTGACGCAGGCGACGATAGGACTCGGTGCATCCCGTCGTCTCGATCCAGGGATGCTCATCGGGCGGCACCGCCTGTTGGGTGAGCTGTCCCCCGATCCAGTCGGTTTCCTCGATCAGGATGACACGTCGGCCGAGCCGCAGCGCGGCCAGGGCGCCGGCCACGCCCCCGAGCCCGCCACCGACGATCAGGATATCGCTTTGTCGCTCGCTCATGGCATATTTTGTTTTCTTCTTCCGGGTTCGTTGCTCTGATGGCTTAAATCCATTTTACCCCGTTCGGACGGGATAGGCAAACCTCCGCTCAACAGTTACGTTTCCGCCCTCGCTTCAGCAATTCCAAATATGATTAGAAGCCGGTCAGGTTGGGGGTGTTACGAGTTGAG
>JBBIKA010000206.1:1362-7322 GCA_037445695.1 Chloroflexota bacterium | reverse complement strand
GCGGGGAAGGGGCCGGGGGATGGGGCCACGCAAGTTGCGAACCCTACCGTCTTCCCACCAAAAGCCGCAAAACCTCGATTCTATTGTGGTGGAGAAAGTGCGATGATCATTCGGGGACAGGACATTGTCGAGCAGAACGGCCGCAAGGGGTATCCGATTGCCGATCGGCAACATTTGCTGCATCATTTTGCCGTGCGCATCACCACGCCCGCCAATCCGTTCGGGCCGCACCGGCACGAGGCGGAGGAGATCTGGTACATCATCGCGGGACGGGCGTGGGTGAGCCTGGATGGCCGCGAGGAGCAAGTGGCGGCCGGCGATGTGATCCTGCTGGCGCCGTGGGTCGAGCACGGGCTACGCACCAACGAACAGGTGACGTGGCTGTGCCTGGGCTGAAGCTGCGCTCACCATTCGTACAGCAGCAGCGCGGAGATCGCGGCAAAGAGCAGCGCGACCGCGACCAGTTGTGGATTCTCGGTCACCGGCCTGAAGTCTACGCTGATGTGCAGGATCCCGCTTAAGATCAGCGCCAGGAAGATCAGCATGGCGGTCGCCAGGGTGAAGCTGACGACCGGCCGGGCGCGATGGTAATAGCGCATAGGTGTTCCTCGCAAATGAGCAGCGCCTACGTGCCAGGCACTTTCAAAGTGCCTGGCACGTGATTTTCAGGTTAGATTTCTCATCACGAATACCGCGGCCGAGCGCGGGGCCAGCGTCACGTTGCGCAGCGCCCCGTGCACGACGCGCGCGCTCCCGCCGCCCCAGAGGTCGGTCGCCTCGCCGTCGGGCAATAGATCGCCGGTCTCGATGTTGAAGGTACGTCCGACGCGGCCGGCGTTGAAGGCCACCACGGCGCGTTCCTCGTCCAGCCGGCGGCCGAACGCGCACACGTCGTCCGTGGCATAGAGCGGTTTGAACCGTCCGCGGCGCAACGCCGGATGGGCATGGCGCAGGGCAATCGCCCGCTTGACCCAGGCCAATAGCTCCTTGTCCCAGGCCGCTTCGTCCCAGGGGAACGCGCGGCGACAGTCGGGGTCGGGGCCGCCGGCCATGCCGATCTCCGTGCCGTAGTAGATGCACGGCGCGCCGGGGATCGTCAGCAGGAAGAGGAGCGCCAATTGCAGCGCGCTGCGGTCGCCGCGGGCTTGGGTGATGAAGCGCGCGGTATCGTGACTGTCCAGCAGGTTGAGCTGCGCCTGGACGATAGGCCACGGATAGCGCTTCATCAGGCGGTCAATCTCTTGGAGGAACTGGCGCGCGGTCATCTCGTGCAGGCGGAACCCGCCCGGCCTGTAGTCGTGGTTGAAGGTGGACGCGGCAAAGAAGCCGATGGCGGCGCGCGCCACGCCGTAGTTCATGACCGCGTCGAACTGATCCCCCTGCAACCAGCGGTCCGCCTCATCCCAGATCTCGCCGACGATATAGGCTTCGGGGTTGGCGGCCTTCACCCGGCGGCGGAAGATGCGCCAGAACTCGTCGTCGTTGATCTCGGCCGGCACGTCGAGCCGCCAGCCGTCAATGCCGAACTCGATCCAATAGCGCGCCACGCCCCACAGGAACTCCCGCACCGCGGGCGTGTCGGTGTTGAACTTCGGCAGCGCCGGATTGCCCCACCAGCAGCGGTAGTTGGGCTGGGTGCTGCCGTAGGGGCGCAGCGGCCAATCTTCCACCGTGAACCAGTCCAGGTAGGCGGATTCCGGGCCATTCTCCAGGATGTCGTGGAATTGGAAGAAGCCGCGGCTGGCGTGGTTGAACACGCCGTCGAGCACCACTTTGATGCCGCGGCCGTGCGCGGCGTCGAGCAGCTCGCGCAGCGCCGCGTTGCCGCCGAGCATCGGATCTACCTGGTAGTAGTCGTGCGTGTGGTAGCGGTGGTTCGAGGCCGAGCGGAAGATCGGGTTGAAGTAGATGGCCGTGATGCCCAGATCGGCCAGATAGTCGAGATGCTCGACCACGCCGAGCAGGTCGCCGCCCTGATAGCCGTGCACGGTGGGCGGACTGCCCCACGGCTGCAGGCCGGTCGGCTTGGGCACGCGCGGAGAGCGTGCGAAGCGGTCGGGAAAGATCTGATAGAAGACGGCATCCTTGACCCACTCGGGGGTTTGCACGTCGGGCATGGATGAAAGGCTCCTCGGCGAGATGGGGTCGGCGGGCCGGCCGACGGCGCAGGTTAGCCCTGGGGCATCAGCCGCGGGGTGGGGATGCCGCACAGAAAGCGGAACGGCTCGTTGCCGGCGTTGGCGTAGCAGTGGCGGACGCCGGCCGGCACGAAGATGACGCTTCCCGGACCGACCTCGTGCCACTCGTCGCCGATGCGCACCCGACCGCGGCCCTCCACCACGAAGTTTTCATGTTCGAAGGGATGGGTGTGATCGGGCGTGTGGCCGCCGACGGCCACTTCGATCATGCGCAGCGCATAGTTAGGTGCGCCGTCGTGCGGCTCGTCTATCAGCCAGCGGATGGTGGCGCCCGGCGCCTCTGGGCCGACCACTTCGGCGGGGACAGCGGTATAGTGAACGACTTTGGCCGTTGGTTCAGGCATTTCAGAGTCCTCCTGACGATGAGATAAGCTTCATTATATGCGCTTCTTGATGAGCGTCAAGAACGTCCGCGTCGGCCGCCACCCCACAGCTTGACACCATTTCGGCTTCATGGTATTATCTTGCCGTGAGCTTATACGTATAAGGTTATTCGTATAAATCAGCGCATTCGTCATCTGTCATCTACTGTGCATCGCGACCACAGCGGCCAAACGCCATGAAGAGACCGACTCAAACTGACGTAGCTCGTCTGGCCGGCGTTTCAACGGCAACCGTCTCGTATGTCTTAAATGGCCTGGCGACCGAACGCGTCCCCATTTCCGAGGAAACCCGCAAGCGGGTCCTGGCAGCCATCGAGGAACTCGGCTACGAACCGGACGCCCGCGCCCAGGCGCTGCGCTCCGGTCAGACGAAAACGATCGGCCTGATCATCCCGGACACGCATAATCCCCATTTCTGGCAAGCGGCCGATGGCGTCGAGCAGGAGCTGCGGGCCGCGGGCTATCATCTGCTTCTTTCCAGCGCCGATCTCGATCCCGGCTATGGGGAAGACATCCTTAAAGAGCTCTCGCGGCGGCGCATTGATGGGCTGATCTTGATGAGTACGTTCCTATTTCAGGCCGAAGGCACCCAAAAGATCCTGGCCCAACTCCTCAAGCGGCGCTTTCCGATCGTGAGGATCGGCGAACACCAAACGCTAGACTGCATCGTATCCAACTACGAGACGGCGACGCGGGAAGCGATGGCCCATCTGTTGTCCCTCCAGCACCGACGGATCGGGCTGATTTACGGCGTGCGGCCGCCATGGGATCGCGCCGGCGCGGCCGACTTGCCCATGGATGCGGCGGGAGGCCTGGATCGTCTGCTGCCCTACCAGGAGTGTCTGCGGGCGGCCGGCCTGCCGGTTGACCCGGAACTGGTGGTCACGTGCGGAACAACCGTCGAGGACGGCTATCAGGCCGCTCTCCAGCTCCTCAAGCTGCCCCGGCGGCCCACCGCCCTGATCGCCATCAACGATGTGTTGGCCATCGGCGCACTGCGGGCGGCTGTTGATCTGGGGCTGCGCGTTCCCGCCGATCTGTCTGTAGTCGGCTTTGACGATATCCCTCTGGCCAACTATCTGACCCCCCGCCTGACGACCAGCTCGAAGGACATGGTTAGGGTAGGCCGAGAGGCGGCCAAGCTGTTGTTGACCCGCATCCGGGAGCCCGAACGGCCGCACCAAAGGGTTACGATACACGCCCGGTTTATTGTTCGCGAGTCCACAGGACCGATTCCGGCTTGATGCCCATAAAGGATACTCTATGCGCCAGACGTCCAACATTGCCGGGTTTCTTAAGCGCAACGCGGCCGCCTACATGTTCCTCGCGCCGTGGCTTGTGGGCTTTTTCGTGCTCACGCTTTACCCGATGGCTTATTCGCTGTGGCTCGGTTTCACGAATTACGACTTTACCAAGCCTGATTCGACGCAGTGGATCGGGATCGGCAACTACGTGAAGATGTTCGGGCAGGTCGTGGGACTGTCCGAATTCACCGCCTCGACGGGCGAGGTAATGCGGGTGGACCCCTATTACCTGAAGGCGCTGTCCGTCACGTTCACGTATGTGTTCGTGTCCGTGCCGCTCAAGCTGATCTTTGCCCTGGCCGTGGCGCTGTTGATGAACCAGAAGCTACGAGGAGTCTCGTTCTATCGCGCCGTGTATTACATCCCTACGCTCCTCGGCGGTTCGGTGGCCATCGCGGTGTTGTGGCGCAAGCTGTTTGAGAAAGATGGTCTGGTCAATGCCTTCCTGGGCGCCCTCGGTTTTACCGACCTGCCGGGCTGGATCACCAACCCCAACTACGCGCTTTGGACCCTGGTTTTGCTGACGGTGTGGCAATTTGGCTCATCCATGATCATCTTTCTCGCCGGGCTAAAGCAGATCCCTCAGGAATATTACGAAGCCGCCGCCGTAGACGGCGCGAACAAGGTGCGGCAGTTTTTCTTCATCACCCTGCCATTGCTCTCGCCGGTGATCCTGTTCAACCTGGTCATGCAGATGATCTCGGCCTTCCAGGCGTTCACCCAGGCCTACATCATCGGCGGCGGCCGGGGCGGCGTGCTCAACTCCACGCTGTTCTATACCCTGCATCTCTATATTCAGGGGTGGACCTATCACGAGATGGGCTACGCGTCCGCCATGGCCTGGGTGCTGTTGTTCATCATCGGTGTGCTGACGGCACTTGTCTTCAGGTCATCGGGCTGGTGGGTATCGTATGGGACCGGAGAATAACATGAAAACCGGCACAATGATACGTCATCTGTTGACTCATCTGTTCATCATGGCCCTGGGGATCACCATGATCTACCCCGTGCTTTGGATGATCGTCAGTTCGTTCAAGCCCAACAACATGATCTTCAGCGATCCCGGGCTGATCCCGAAGGCTGTAACGATCGAAAATTACATCAGCGGGTGGAAGGGTTATGGCGGCACGACTTTCGGGAGGTTCTTTGCCAACTCGCTCTTTATGTGCGCGGTGGCCATCGCCGGCAACCTGATTTCTTGCACCATGGCCGCGTATGCCTTTGCGCGACTCAAATTTGCCGGCAGGAGCCTCTGGTTCGCCGTGATGATGACGACGCTCATGCTCCCGGGCCATGTTACGATCGTGCCACGCTACATCCTGTTCAACACCTTCGGCTGGATAGGCACATATCTGCCGATCCTCGTGCCGAAATTCCTGGCCACGGACGCGTTCTTCGTGTTTTTGCTTGTGCAGTTCATCCGTAGCCTGCCCAAAGAACTGGATGAGGCGGCGACCATTGATGGCTGCAGCAAGGTGGGGGTTTTCCTGCGCATCATTGTGCCGCTGACGGTGCCCGCTTTGGTGACCACCGCACTGTTCACCTTCCTGTGGACCTGGGACGATTTCTTCAACCACCTGCTATATCTCACCAAGCCGTCCATCTTCAGCGTGTCGAGGGCGCTCCGCACGTTCGTCGGCGACGCAGGGGCGGTATCTAACTGGGGCGGCGCGCTGGCGATGTCTACCCTTTCTTTGGTGCCGGCCTTTATCCTGTTCTTTTCGCTGCAGAAATATTTCGTCCAGGGCATCACGACCACGGGCCTCAAGGGTTAAACATTGCTCACGGGAGGATTCAGCATGAAACGATGACCTACTGCATACGCCACGTGTCCATCTGTCGGAACGATCCGGCCAATTCACCCTTTACCCAAGACAGGAGGATCTCAAAGTGAACCGCTCTCTTGCCACCGTACTCGTCGTTCTGCTCGCGCTGGCGCTGGTTGTGGGATGTGCGCAGCCCGCGCCCGCGCCCCAGACGGCCGGGCCGGCCGCGACGGCTGCCGCTCCGGCGGCTCCAACCGTTGCTCCGACCAAGGCCCCTGAGCCGACCAAGGCGCCGGAGCCGACCAAGGC
>JBBIKA010000206.1:0-1262 GCA_037445695.1 Chloroflexota bacterium | reverse complement strand
CCGACCAAGGCGCCGGAACCGACCAAGGCCAGCCCGGCCGGCCTTCCCGCGTATACGGGCGGTCCCGCCACGCTGCGTTTCGCCTGGTGGGGCAACGATAACCGCGCCAACCGCACCAAAAAGGTCATCGAGCTGTTCCAGGCCGCCTATCCGCAGATCAAAGTCATCGGCGAGCCCAATGGCGGCACGTCCGACCACTTCCAGATCATTGACACCCAGCTTGCGGGCAATAACGCGCCCGACTTGATCCAGTTCGGCGGCAACTATCCGGACTACATCAAGTATCTCCAACCGCTCAACGAGTACCTCGGCAAGCAGCTTCTGATAGACACGCCGGAACGGTTTGATCAGACCGCGTTGATCCCCGGGACGCGCGATGGTAAGCTGTGGTGTGTCAGCCTCGGCACGAATACGCTCGTCCTCGTCTACAACAAAACGATGATCGAAGCAGCCGGGGCTCCGTTGCCGAAAGACAACATGACCTGGGACGAGCTTTTAGCCTACGGCAAAGAGCTCAAGGCGAAGCTGCCCAAGGGGGTCGCGCCGTTCGTAGACAACAGCACCAACCAGGCGAACTATCTGAGCTACTTCTTCCGCCAGCAGGGTACCCCGATCTGGACTTCGGATGGCGGTGGCAAGTCTTACGCAACCCTTGAGTCGGCCAAGAAGTGGTTCCAGATGTGGGCCGATATGCGCGCCCAGGGGCTGATCCCCGATGCGGATACCACGGCGACTTACGCGGAGACCGGTGCGGATAATTCCGCATTGGTGGCCGGCAAGGCGGCCATCGGCCTGATCTGGAGCAACCAGATCGCGGCCTATCAGGCGGCCATGAAGGATAAGCTCGGCGCGGTAACGCTCCCCAAGGGCGGCCAGAAGTCGTATGCCATTCAGATGAGCCAGTGTCTGGGCATCAACAAGGCCAGCAAGAACCTTGAGGCAGCCGCACTGTTCGTCAACTTCTTCGTGACCAGCCCCGAGGCGGGCGCCGTGCTCGGCACGGATCGCGGGGTGCCGGCCTCCCCGGTTGTGCGCACGGCCATCTCTGGCCAGTCCAGCGAGGCCGATGCGGCTGTGTATCGGATCTACAACGCGATCGCCGATCGTACCATCCCCCAGGACCCGAATCTGCCGAACGACCAGGAGTTTGTCAACGAACTTAGGCTGATCGGCCAGGCGGCAGCGCTCGGCAAGTCGTCGGTTGACAAGGCCGCGACGGATTTGCTGGCGTTGATCGAACGACTGGCGAAGAAGTAACCTGC
>JBBIKA010000205.1:0-7327 GCA_037445695.1 Chloroflexota bacterium | reverse complement strand
ATGGCGCAGATCGCCGATGGTCGGCCGGTCATGATCTGGGCGACCAGCAACATGACAATTCGCCCGGTGGTCACCTGGACCGCCGCCGATGGCGTCACCGTGAAAGGGGTGCCCGGTGAACATACTTATCTGGCGATAGGCTATGATGCCGCCGGGGTCTGGTTGACCGATCCCTGGGACGGACAGCAGCGGCATTTTACTTGGGATGTTTTCCTGGCAAGCTGGGATCTGTTGGATCGCATGGCGCTGGTGGTCAGCGGAGATATTCCGGTCGGCCCGCCGTCAACGCCAGATGCGTCGCGTTCCTCACGTTGAGATAGGCTGCATTGCGGAGGTTTTCCAATGTTATCTAGTCGTTATCATCGTCTCTGCAGTCTGTTGTTGGCCGCAATGGTCGCCTTGATTCTTGGCGTACAGCCGGCCTGGGCCCAGACAGGTCCTGTAGAGGTACGGATCCTGGCTGTGGATTACGGGACTTTTCCGGACATCTGCCTGAGAGTGGCGCCGGTGGCCGCCAACGGGATGATGCCCGGCGACCTCGCTCTGGACTCGTTTCAAATCTACGAGAGCGGGGTAGCTCGACCGGTAACTTCGGTGGCCCGGCAGTATATCGGCACGCAGATCGCGATCGTGTTCGACACGGCCGGCAGCTTCGGCGGCCCCGGCAGCCGAGGCTCTAATCGCCTTTTCGATGATGCCATTGCCGCCTTGGATGAGCTGCTCCTCAGCAAGAAGTGGCTGCAGCCAAGCCCGCCGGTGGACCAATTCTTGTTGATCGTGCCTACCGGCCTGACTACTATTAAGGTGGCCGTACCCTGGACGGTGCAACCTGCCCTGATCCACAACGGCGCCTACCAGTCGGCGATCGTCAGCACCGATACGCCGCTTTACAAGATGCTCATCGAGGCCATGGTGCGGATGAAGGACCTGCCCGATTACGAGCAGCGCGCCAAGTTCCTGCTGGTCTTTTCGGACGGCATTGATCGCACCAGCGCCAACGATGTGACCGATGTGATCAACCGGGCCAACAACCTGGGCGTCAAGATCCTCACGGTGCAGATCGGGACGGGGGGCAATGGCAAGACATTGCAGCGCCTGGCCGAGGAGACGCCGCGCGATTTTCGCTCTGAATGGGCCTATACCCTTTACACGGGCAACAACTCTCTGGCGCCCCTTTACAGCGCCATCAAGTCGCAAGCCGAGCAATACCTGGTCTGCTATCGTTCGCGCATCAATCGGCCCGGCGCGCACAACATCGAGGTGGGAGTTAAGGCGGGAGGGCGGGAATACAAAAGCCCGGCCCGCAGCATTTCGATCTCGCCCCTGCCCCCGAGCGTGAAGATCGTGGCGCCGGCCGATGGCACGGTTTATGATCGCATCGCTTCCAGTTGGGATCAAGATCCCAGCACTATCGAGCCCCGTGAGGAGCCGGTGACGGTCGAAGTGACCTGGCCGGACAACTTCCCCCGCAACATCGAACGGGTGCTTTATGAGGTGGACGGCAGTACGGTGGCCAACCTGTCGCCCAACGAAGTCTTCGTATGGGACTTTTCTCGGCTGGCGCAGGGCATTCATTCCCTGCGTGTGGTGGTGCGCGATGAGCTGGGCATCGAAGGCGCCAGCGATCCCGCCCGGATCGAGATCAATATGGTGATCCCGCCCGCACCCACACCGACCCTGGCGCCGCCGCCGACCCCTACGCCGCTGCCCCCCTGGCCCGAACGGCTTCGCCTCAATGTCGAGGAGCAGCCAATGCTCCTGGTCGTCTTCGTGGTGGCCGTGCTTGCGGCGCTGCTGGCGCTGTATGCCCTGATCCGTTTGTTGCGCAATCCCCAGGTGCGCGAATCGTTTACGACCACCGTGACGCAGGCAGTGCGCGATCCGACCATCATTTTCAAGCCCAAGCGCGGCCCGTCGGCTGCCCCGCGCGCGTTCCTGGTGCCGATCATTGATGATATCGGCACGCGCGGCGATCCGATCGCCGTCCGCTGGCAGACGACCTACATCGGCCGTGATCCCGGCCGCGCCCAGATCGTCTTTGCGGATAAGACGGTGTCCCGCCTGCATGCGCGGCTGGTGGAAGAGACCGATCACGAGTTCGTATTGCACGACGAAGGCAGCACCAGTGGCACCTATGTCAACGACACCCAGATCAGTGTGGCTCAGCCACAGAAGTTGAAGCAGGGCGATGTGTTGGAGTTCGGCCGGGTGCGGGTGATCTTCCAACTGGCCGGGGACTCGCAAACGACCCAGGCCGGCAGGGCGCAGGACCAGACAGAGACACTGGTCAGGCGCCGCTGAAGCGAGGTGCAGCATGTCGGACATAGCGATCGGAACGCGCATTGGCCCATATCAGGTGGAATCTGTGCTCCCCGGCCATCGCGGCGGATTCGCGCGGGTGGTCCTGGCCCGCCGGATTTCGGGCGGCGAAAAACAGGAACTGGTGGCCATCAAAGTCGCCCGCACCGACGTCGCTGCGGATTCGGATCCCGAGATATATGCGCGCGCGCTGGGCAACGAGGTGGAAACGCTGCGGGTGTTGAAGCACCCCGGGATCGTCCGCCTGTATCCCATCAAGCTCGACGAGCGCCGCTATTCCTATATGGCACGCGCCGTGCATGTGCCGGGCAACCCGTGGTACTATGTGATGGAATACCTGGCCGGTGGCACCGTCGAGGACCTGATCCGCCAGGAAGGGGTCCTCGATCCCAAGTTGGCCGTGGAGATCGCCCATCAGGTCGGCGTGGCGCTGGATTACATCCACACCAGCGGCTATGCGCATCTGGATGTCAAGACCAATAACATCGCATTGCGCCAGCCGCTGGTGCCGGGGGCCGCACCGCAGGCGGTTTTGATTGACTTCGGCGCGGCGCAGAAAGCGCTTCGCCGTGCCGAAGTGGAAGCCGGCGCTTTGGTGTATCTGCCTCCAGAACGAGTGCAAGTGTTGACAGGAAGCCGATCGCCGGAAACGGTGGCGAACAAGGCGGCCGTGGACGTGTATTCGCTGGGAGTCACGCTCTATCGGATGTTGACCGGCGAACTGCCGTTTCACGGCAAGCGGGATCACGTGACGACGGCAATTTTGAACGAGGTGCCGACCAATCCCATGCAGATCAACCGGAAACTGGTGGCCTTGCCCGAGCTAGACGCCCTGATCATGGAAATGCTGGAGAAGGATCCGGCCCGCCGGCCGGCCATCAAGGAGGTCTTGACGCGGCTGGACCAGGCCGTGATGCCTCCCCGCTTCGGCCATATCTCACCGGAGGCAGAACGGCATGCCCAGGCAACGATCGGCAAGGGCTGGAAGTACGCGGCCCTGGTGCTGGGATTGGTGGCGGCATTGGAAGGAGGGGGGCTGGCCGCCTCCCTGGGCACAAGGCCCCTGGGCGGAACACAGCCGACCGCCCTTGCCCCCACGCCGACTTCGGCCGTCGTCGCCACGAGCCCGTCCCCCGCAGCGCCGGCTGTAACGGCCACGCCGGCTCCAATGCCGACGAGGACTCCCCGGCCACCGACCCGCGTCTCTCCAACGCCCATCCGAACGGCGACCTTTACGCCTGCGCCGTTAGAGTCCGAACCGACTCTCATACCGACCTACACGCCGATCCCGACCAGGCCATGGCCGACGAATACGCCGGTCAGTCTGGCGCCCAGCTCTACTCAAGGATGAAAACTTATGAGCGCAGTTTTCACCGACACAGCGTCCGCTCTCCTGCACGGACAACAATCCGATATCGGCAAGCGGCCCAATCAGGAGGATCGCTGGGAGGTCCGTGAATTCACGACAGCCGATGGCCGGCCGGCGACGCTGGCGTTGATCGCCGACGGCATTGGCGGCCATAGCACCGGCGAGATCGCCAGCCAGATGGCCAAAGAGCAGATCCCGGCCCGTCTGTTGGCCAGGCCGCCATCGGCCAGCGAGATCACGTCCCGCTTGAAGACAACGTTGGAAGAGGTCAGCCAGGCGATCTATCAGGCGTCGTTGGAAGATCCGAACCGGAGCGGCATGGGCACCACCTGTACGGCGATCGCCGTGGCCGACCGCCGGCTTTATCTGGCCCATGTCGGCGACAGCCGCCTCTACTTGCTGCGCAACGGCCAGATCTATCAGCTCACCATTGACCACACCTGGGCCGAAGAGGCGATCCGCGCCGGCCGCCCGCCCGAAGAGATCCGCAACCATCCGAACCGCGGGGTCATCCTGCGCTATCTGGGCATTGATCCCACGGTCAGCATTGATACGCGCTATCGCGATATTACGGGAGAAATCGCCGACGCGTTGGCCGGACCCTTCTTCCTGGAGCCCGGCGATACCTTGTTGCTCTGCACCGACGGCCTCTCCGACGTGTTGGACAACCGTACGATCGCCGGCTTCATGGCGTATCCCGACTGTCAGACCGCGGCCGACGCGCTGGTGAGTGCGGCGCTCAGGGCCGGGACGACCGACAACGTCACCGCGGTCGTGTTGCGGCTGCCCGGCGGAGCCATCGTGCCGCCGGCCGCCGCCGTGCAGGCCGGCCGCAAGCTGCCGCTGTTGGCCGTGGCCCTGGGAGCCATCGGGTTGGTTGCCCTGGCCTTGGTGGCGCTGTTGGTCTTGTCGCGCGGCCGGGGAGCGGTCGAGACCACGTCGATGCCGCCGCCGGCGGCCGCCACAACCACCCGGGTGCCTCAGGCAACGCTCCCGGCCCCAGTGGCCCGGACCGCGGCGGCCGGCGGCGGAGGCCTGCAGGTGGCCACGGCCGTTCCGACCCGCACAACGATGCCGACCGCGGCGGCGACCTTGCCGGTTGTGACCGCCACCGTCGAGGCCACCGCCATGGCAGCGGCGATGACCCCTCCGCCCACCCTCATCCCGACGGCCACGTCGGCGCCGACCAGGGCGCCGGCCACTGCCGGCCCGGCCGTCACACCGTCGCCCGCGCCGCTGCCGGCGGCCCAGACCGGCGGGGGGGTGGACCTGTTGGAGCCGGCCGAGGGCGAGAAGATCACCGATCGGGCCACTTTCAAATGGCGACCCCAGGCCGATCTCAAGTTGGAGCCAGGCCAGCAGTACGAGCTGATCGTGTGGGGCGAAGGCGAGGACCCCATGCGCGCTGGCCGCAGCCCGGTTGGAGGCACCTCCGAGACCCAGGCGAGCGCGAACCTGGCCGGGCTCGAAGGGCCTTTGGGCCTGTCGCCGGGGCGCACGTATCTGTGGGGGGTGCGCCTGCTGGCGGCCGATGGCAAAACCCCGCTGCGGATGCTGTCTGTGGGGCGTAAGTTCGTGTATGAGCGATCGGGGTCGCAATCAGGATCAGCACCAAAGCCGCCAGATAAGTGATTCCGGTGATTTCTGTCTGTGGAGAATCCTGTTTCTCCTTGATCTGATGGGCCATTCACGCCCGGCCGGAGGAAGGGGCCGGCTGCAATCGGCCAGGGGAAGGAGGAGACATGGCCAAAAAGCAATACCTCGTTCTTGTGGTGGGCCTGATGGCCGTGGGGCTGGTGGTGGGGAGCCTGGCGGCCGTCTCGCGGGCCGCGCCGGCCGTGCCCATCGGCGGGTGGACGGCCGTGGCCGGGCTGCCCGAGCCGCGCCTGGGGCTGGCGCTGGTGGCCTTCGGCGACCGCCGGCTCTGCAGCCTCGGGGGCCGCAACGCGGCCGACGCGGTCACAGACCAGGTCTGGTGCGCGGCCATCGGTGCGGACGGCGGGCTGGGGGATTGGGTCGCGCAGCCGCCCCTGCCCATGAAGCTGGTCCTGCATGCGGCGGCCGTTTGGGGCGACCAGGTCTATGTCATCGGCGGCTGGGACGACCGGAGCTACCATGCTGAGGTGTGGCGTGCGGCTATCGGCGCCGACGGTGGGCTGGGGCCGTGGCAGCAGGAGCGGTCCTATCCCTACGGCGTGACGCTCCATGCGGCCGTGGCGGCGCAGGGGCGGCTCTATGTCAGCGGCGGCGATGCGACCATCGGCCGCACCAATCGGGTGTTCTCGGCGGCCATCGGCGCCGGGGGTGCGCTGGGGGAGTGGCGGGAGGAGCGGTCGCTGCCGCGGGCGGTGGTCTATCGGCATGCCATGGCCGCGGCCGGGGACATGCTGTATGTGGTGGGCGGCTACGACGACCGTGTTGTGCGCCGCGAGGTCTACCGGGCGCGCATCAACGGCGACGGCACCCTGGGCGAGTGGCAGACGAGCGAACTGCCGGGTCCGCGCGAGTATGCCGCTGCTGTGATCCATGACGGCCGGCTGGTGGTGCTGGGGGGCCGTGAGGTGGTGGGCAACGCAGGGCTGGCGAGCGTGATTGCTGCGCCGATTATGGCAGACGGCGGGCTGGGCGGGTGGCAGGAGGAGCCTGCCTTGCCCATGCCGCTTTATCGGCTGGGTGCGGCTGCGGTGCGCAAGTACGGGTCGGACTACCTGTATGTGGCCGGTGGCGCCAGCAGCGGGCAGGCGCAGAGTGCGGTCTACCGGTCCGATGTGCCTCCCACCCCCACGCCGACGGCTACGCCGACGGCCACCCCTCCGCCGCCGTTGATCGTGGAGTTGAGTCAGACCCAGCCTGGCAATCAGTTGACATATGCGATCCTCCTCTACAATCCGTTGGGGAACCCGTTGGCTTCCGGGGTGGTGGTGACGGCGCCGGTGCCGGCGGGCCTGAGGCTGGTCTCGGCGTCGGCCGGTGGGCAGCAGGTGGGCTCTGCGGTGCGCTGGGAGGTGGGGTCGCTGGGAGGGGGCAGCAGGTGGAGCGGTTCATACATCGTAGAGCCGTCGGCCGGAGCGAGCGTCAGCGCGGCCGGGGGGTCGGCCGGCGGCGTTGCCTCGGCGGCCTTCGGCGCGCCGGTACAGCGACCGCTTGTGTCTTCAACCGTCAAAGGGTACGTGGTGATTGACCAGGATCGGAGCAGGAGCGTCACTTCAGGCGATCCTGGGGTGCCTGGGGTGGCCGTGCAGCTTGTGCGGGTGGCCGATGGCGCGTCGCAGAGCACGCCAACCGCAGGCGACGGGTATTATGTGTTCAGCCCGGTGGCGGCCGGTGATTACAATCTGGGCATCGAAGTGCCGGCCGGGCATGTGCTGCTGTGGCCGACCAGCAATCCGGTAAGCGTCACCGTGGGAGCGGATGAGGGCGATATCAAAGAGGTGGATTTCGGCTTGGCGCCGGCCGACACGCCGACCGCCACGCCGACGGTGACCGCCACGCCGACCGCCACGCCGACGGTGACCGACACGCCGGCCAACACACCGACGCCGACCGCCACGCCGACGGTGACCGCCACGCCGGCCAACACACCGACGCCGACCGCCACGCCGACGGTGACCGACACGCCGGCCAACACACCGACGCCGA
>JBBIKA010000204.1:0-7333 GCA_037445695.1 Chloroflexota bacterium | reverse complement strand
GCGGGGAGAAGGCGGAATGGGGGTTTGCGGGCGGCTTCGCCGCCCGCAAACCCCCTCCATGATCTCTTCCTCTCCTCTCCTGGCCTTCGGCCAGGAGAGGAGAGGAAAAAAGGAAGAGGTGCAGAAACCTATGCCGGACAACGAGTCCCTGGGATCGGTAGATTTCATTCGCGCTGCGATCATGGAAGACCTGCGGACGGGACGCTTCGATCACGTCCACACCCGCTTTCCGCCGGAGCCGAACGGCTATCTCCACATCGGCCACGCCAAGGCCATCGCCATTGACTTCGGCATCGCGCAGGAGTTCGGCGGCAAATGCAACCTGCGTTTCGACGACACCAACCCGGTGAAGGAAGACGTCGAATACGTCGAAGCCATCAAGGAAGACATCCGCTGGCTCGGCTTCGATTGGGAAGACCGTGAATACTACGCGTCCGATTACTTCGAGCAGCTCTACCAGATGGCCGTAGCCCTGATCAAAAAAGGCAAGGCGTACGTCTGCGACCTGAGCCCGGAAGAGATCCGCGAGTATCGCGGCACCCCCACCGTGCCCGGCCGGGAAAGCCCCTGGCGCAACCGCTCGGTCGAGGAGAACCTCGACCTGTTCGAGCGGATGCGCAAGGGCGAGTTCCCCGATGGTTCGCGCACGTTGCGGGCCAAGATAGATATGGCCCACCCCAACTTCAACATGCGCGACCCGGTGATGTATCGCATCCTGCACGCTACCCATCACCGCACGGGCGACAAGTGGTGCATCTATCCGATGTACGACTTCGCCCACGGCCAATGCGACTCCATCGAGGGGATCACCCATTCGCTCTGTTCGCTGGAATACGAAGACCATCGGCCCCTCTACGAGTGGTTCCTGGAGGCGCTGGGCATCTATGCGCCCCGGCAGATCGAGTTCGCGCGGCTCAACCTGACCTACACGATGATGAGCAAGCGCAAGCTCAATCAGCTCATCCGCGAGGGCATCGTGAGCGGCTGGGACGATCCCCGGCTGCACACCCTGCGCGGCCTGCGGCGCCGCGGCTATACCCCCGAGGCGATCCTCGATTTCATCCGGCGCGTCGGCGTGGGCAAGACGAACAGCGTCATCGAGCTGGCGCTCCTGGAGCATTGCATCCGCGAAGACCTGAACAAGCGGGCCCCGCGCGTGATGGCCGTCCTCCGGCCGCTGCGGGTGGTGCTCGAAAACTACCCCGCAGGCCAGGTGGAGTACGTCGAGGCGATCAACAACCCCGAAGACGAGAGCATGGGCACACGGCTCCTGCCGTTCAGCCGCGAGCTTTATGTCGAGCGCGATGATTTTCGCGAGGACCCGCCGAAGGGCTGGTTCCGCCTGGCGCCCGGCTACGAGGTGCGGCTCAAACACGCCTATTACATCCGGGTAAAAGAGGTGATCAAGGACGAGCGCGGGGAGGTCGTCGAGCTGCGCTGCACCTACGACCCCGCCTCGCGCAGCGGCGTGACGCCCGACGGCCGCAGGGTGCAGGGCACGCTGCATTGGGTCTCGGTGCCACATGCAGTGGATGCCGAGGTGCGGCTCTACGACACCCTCTTCACGGTGCCCAACCCCGACGACGTGCCGGACGGCGAAGATTGGCACGCGTACATCAACCCGAACTCGCTGGAGATCCTGACCGGCTGCAAAGTCGAGCCCTCTCTGACCAACGCGGCCGTCGGCAGTCGCTATCAGTTTCTGCGCCAGGGCTATTTCTGCGTGGATCCCGACTCCGTCCACGGCAAGCTGGTCTTCAACCGGACGGTTTCGTTGAAGGATACATGGGCAAAGCTGGAAAGCAAACAGAGGAGGCCATCATGAAAGGCAACGACAAAGTCATCGAAACGCTGAACCTGCTGCTCGCAGATGAGCTCACCGCCATCAACCAGTACATGGTGCACTCGGAGATGTGCAAGAACTGGGGCTACGAGGAGCTCCACGAGGCCATCGAGAAGCGCGCCATCACCGAGATGAAGCACGCCGAGATGCACATCGGTCGCATCATCTTCCTGGAGGGGCGGCCGATCGTCAGCAAGCTCAACCCGCTCCACATCGGCGACACCGTCCTGGAGCAGCTCAAGAGCGATCTGGGCGCCGAGCAGGCCGCCGTAAAGGCGTATAACGATGCCGTCAAGCTGGCCGTCGAGGCCGGCGATAACGGCACGCGGGCCATGCTCGAAAGCATCCTGAAGGATGAGGAGGACCATCTCGACTGGCTGGAGGCCCAGCTCGACCAGATCGAACAGATGGGCATCCAAAACTATCTGGCGCAACAGATAGATTGAGCGCAAAGCCGGCGCCGCGGCGAGCGACGCCGGCTTTTTTCTCCCTGGAGACCCCGGCTTGATCCTCCACAATCACAACGAATTGTTGCAGCATGGCAATATCGCCGGCCGGAAGATCGTGTTGGACGTGCTGGAAACCGCGCTCGCCGCGCCCGATCCCTACGAGAACGTCAAGAAGATCGTGCGCATCGAAGATGGTCGGCTGATCATCGGCCATCCCGATTTCTCGGAGCCGCCCGGCCGGCCGCCGATCGCGCTGGATCTGGCGTCCATCGGCCACATCTACGTGGTAGGGGGCGGCAAGGTGGCCCAGCGCCAGGCCGAGGCGCTGGAAGAGATCCTGGGCGATCTGATCACCGACGGGCAGATCAACGCGAAGAAGGGCGATACGATCCGGCTGAAGCGCATCCCCGTGACCCTGGCCGGCCACCCGATCCCCGACGAGGATAGCGTGCGGGGTGCCCAACGCATCGTGGAGATCGAGCGCCGCGCCCGGCGCGGAGACGTGGTCTTTCTGTGCCATTCGGGCGGCGCGACCGCGTTGACGGCCCTCCCGGCGCCCGGCATCTCGCTGGCCGATCTGCAGGCCGTCTATCGCCTGCTCTACTTCGAGTGCGGCGCGGCCATGCCGGTGGCCAACGCGGTGCGCAATCAGCTTGTGGTGCTCCACAGCCGCCACCCGCGCTATTGGGGCGAGGCCATCGCGGTGACGCTGGAAACCCTGGAGACGCCGCCGGGATTGCGCGTTCACGCCTACGAAGCGCCCGCCTACGGCGACGGCGGCTATCGCGCGGCCATCGAAGTACTAAAGGCCTATCGCCTGTGGGAGCGGGTGCCCCAGTCGGTGCGCGATTTCCTGCTCGCCGCGGACCCGCGCTACGGCCACCTGCGGCCCGAAGAGACGGCCGGCAAGCCGCACTATGTCTTCCGCACCATGGGGCCCGAGGTGATGCTGGCGGCCGCCAAACGTCGCGCCGAAGCGTTGGGCCTGCGCGCGGTGATCGTCGCTTCGAGCCTGAACGACGTCCAGGCGCGCGATATCGGCGAGGCGCTGGGCTACATCGCCACCGAGATCGAGCAGTTGGGGCAACCGGTGGAGCCGCCGTGCATGTTGATCCTGGGCGGCGAGCTGGTGGTGGCGGTGGGCGATGCAACCGGCTGCGGCGGCCGCAACCAGGAGTTCGTCCTGGCGGCCGCGAGCCGCATCGCGGGCCGGCCGCATATCGTCATCGCCTCGATTGACTCGGAGGGCACCGATGGCCCGACCGAATCGGCCGGCGGCATCGTGGACGGCCAGACGCTGGCCCGCGCCCGGGCGGCCGGCTTCGACCTGATGGCCGAGCTGGCGAACCACAACTCCAACGCGGTGCTGGCCGCGCTGGGCGATCTGTTGATCACGGGCGTACGCGGGACGAACGTGCGCGACCTGCGGCTGATCTATGTGGCCGGCCGGGCCTGAGGAGGGGCTTCCCGCGGCGGCCGTTCCTGCCTCATCTGCCGCAAGATCTGCCGACTGCGCTCCCAATCGTGCGGCGTGTTGACGTTGAAAAACGAAAGCAGGTCGGGGTCGAAGCGGCGCAGTTCGTCCGGCGGGACCCCGCGCACGTGCACCTCGGGGAAGAAGCAGATCACCTGGCGGTGGCCCATGGCCAAATGGGCCTCGACGGCCGGAAGGCACGTCCGCCGGTAAAGCGCGTGGAGCGGCTCCCATTGCAGGGCGTCGGCCTCGTCGCCGGGGGTCTGGGGCACCACGGCGTCGAAGCCGGCGGCCAGGCCGATCAGGTGACGGAGCAGGCGAGGGTTGACGAACGGCAGGTCGGCAGCCAGCACCAGGAGCAGGTCGTAACGCGCAGCGCTCAGGCCGGCATGCAGTCCTGCCAGCGGCCCGCTGCCCGAAAACCGATCTGCCACGACCCGCGCCGGCAGCGGCAGGGTAGCGGCAAGCGCCGCGAAGCGTTCCCCGGCGTTCGTGCTGAAGAGGATCTCCCCTGCCAGCGGCAAGATGCGCTGCACCAGGCGCTCGATCAGCGGGACCCCTTCCAGCTCCATCCAGACCTTGTCTTGTCCCATGCGCCGGCTCTGGCCGCCGGCCAGGATCAGCGCCGAAACCGGCGCGCGGGGCAGATCATCCATCGTGTCCACGCAGCTTCAACTCCGTTCCCGTCGGACGGCAAGGATCAGGATGACAAAACCCCCGGCCCTGTAGATCGGGCCGGGGGTTACACCGCAAGCGGGTAAGGGGATTCGAACCCCTGACATTCAGCTTGGGAAGCTGACGTTCTACCGCTGAACTATACCCGCAACGCTTGTTATTATAATGAACTTCGCCGACTTGTCAAAACAGACACCTGCGTATGTCCTTTACCTCGCGGATCGCGGAACCAGAGCAACGCCCCCGCCCCCGTGAGAAGACCCCTCCCCCGGCCCCTCCCCTACACGGGGAGACCCCTCCCCTGTAGGGGAGGGGAGTAGGGGCGTGGCATGCCACGCCCCTACTCGATTGACGCATATGCCCCTGACCCCCTCTTTTCCCCTCCTCCCCCGTTTCGGGGAAGAAGGGAGAAGGAGTTAGACCGTGCGCAGGTGCGGGAAGAGGATCACCTCGCGGATGGACTGCTTGTCGGTGAAGAGCATGGTCAGCCGATCAATGCCGGTGCCGAAGCCGCCGGTGGGCGGCATGCCGTAGCAGAGCGCATTGAGGAAGTCCTCATCCAGCGGATGGGTGTTCTCATCCGCGCCGGCCATGGCCTCGCGCAGCTCTACAAAGCGCGCGCGCTGATCTATCGGGTCGTTCAGCTCGGTGAAGGCATTGCCCAGTTCCAGCCCGCCGATGAAGTACTCGAACCGCTCCACCGTGGTGGGGTCATCGGCCTTCTTCTTGGCCAGCGGGCTGATCTCCACGGGGTAGTCCAGGATGAAGGTGGGCTGGATCAGGGTCGGTTCGACGTGATCGCTGAAGAGCTGGTCTATCAGCTTGCCGCGCGACGTGACCTGTTCGGGCTGAAGGCCGGCCGCCCGCATGGCTGCGGCCAGAGCAGCCGCCGTGGGATACGTGGCGTAATCAATGCCGGTCGCCTGGCGAATGGCTTCGCGCATGGTGATGCGCCGCCACGGCGGGGTCAGATCAATCTCGTGGCCGTTGTAGGTGATCGTCATGCCCCGGCCCAGCTCCCCGGCGATGGCCACCAGCAGCTCTTCGACCCGACGCATTACGCCGTGATAGTCGGTATACGCCTCGTACCACTCGAGCTGGGTAAACTCGGGATTGTGCTTAAAGCTGATCCCCTCGTTGCGGAAATCGCGGCCGATCTCATAGACCCGCTCGTAACCGCCCACCAGCAGCCGCTTGAGATAGAGCTCGAAGCTGATCCGCAAGAACAGGTCCTGGTCGAGCTGATTGTGATGGGTCACGAAGGGCCGCGCGGCCGCGCCGCCGTAGATCGGCTGGAGCACCGGCGTCTCGACTTCGAGGAAGCCGTTGGCGTCCAGGTAGCGGCGGATCGCCTTGACGATGCGGGCGCGCGTGACGAAGATCTGGCGCACTTCGGGGTTGGCCAGCAGGTCCACATAGCGCTGGCGATAGCGAGTCTCGATGTCGCGCACGCCGTGCCATTTATCGGGCAACGGGTTGAGCGTCTTGCTGATCAGCGCCAGCTCGTGCACCTCGCAGGTCGGCTCGCCCGTGCGCGTGGTGAACATGGGACCGCGAACGGCCAGGAAGTCGCCCAGGTCAACCATCTTTTTGAAGAAGTTGTCGTAAGCTTCTTCGCCGATCCGATCGCGGCGGATGTGGATCTGCACGCGACCGCTGCCGTCCTCGATGTGGGCAAACGAGGCCTTGCCCATGATCCGCACGGTCATCAGCCGGCCCACCAGCCCCACGGGCTCCTCGGCCGACAGGCGGCCGGACGTGTGCGCGGCGATCGCCTCGGCTGCGGTGTGGGTGCGCGGCCAGGGCAACCGGCGCACATACGGATCTCGGCCCGCGGCCTGAAGCTCGTTCAGCTTCTGGCGGCGGACAAGCTGCTGTTCGTTCAGTTGTTGCTGGAGAAGTTCGGTTTCGTCCAAGATGCCTCGCGTTTCGGCTTATGCAATATTCACGATCTCGAATTCGACGGCTCCGCCCGGAGTCTGCACGGTCACCACATCGCCAACCCGGTGCCCCATGAGCGCCCGGCCGATCGGCGATTTGAGCGAGATGCGACCGTTGCCCGGATCCACCTCGGTGGAGCCAACGATGGTATAGGTCTCCTGGTCGCCATAGGTCGCATCGCGCACCGTCACCGTACACCCGATATCCACCGTTTCCTTGGAGCCGTTCTCGGGGATCACCACGGCGTTGGCCAGGATGTTCTTGAGGGTGAGGATGCGCCCTTCGTTGAAGGCCTGGGCGTTTTTCGCTTCTTCGTAGCCGGCATTTTCCGAGACGTCCCCGTCCGCCTTGGCTTCCGCGATCTGCCGGGCGATTTCCGGCCGCCGGACGTTGATCAGATAGTCCAGCTCCTCCTGGAGCTTTTTAATGCCTTCTGCCGTCAAATAGGTGGTGTGCGACTCTTGCATGACCGTCGTCCTTCAGACTTTTCAAACACATTAGAATGTCACGTGCCTGGCACCCTTTCAGGTGCCAGGCACGTTGGTCCCGGATTCACTTCACATATCGGCCGTATCGGCCGCGTTCACCGACGATGCACGCACGGCCGGGCGCCCCTCCGGCCGCTTCCATTCCGACGACCGGCGCCGGCGGGAGGAAAAAGAAGCGCCCCCCGGCGCCGATGAGAAAGCTATTAACATTCATGTGCCAGGCACTTTCGAAGTGCCTGGCACATGGCGCCGTTCATTTTCATCGCGCGCTGTGGGCCGCTGCACGTGCACAACTGGAATAAAAACAATTATAGCTCAACTCGGTTCAGCGCGCAAATCGCGCGAACTGCGTAGGGGCGGCCCTCACCTCACCCCCTTTGTCCCCCCTCTCCCCTTGGCCTGCGGCCAAGGGGAGAGGGGGATAATGGATGAGGGTTTTGCGGCGGGCGGCTGCGCCGCCCGC
>JBBIKA010000203.1:0-7390 GCA_037445695.1 Chloroflexota bacterium | reverse complement strand
CGCTACGGCGGGCCGAGCGGCCAGGCGGCCGCCCCGGCCGCGGGGACGTATTGGGGCACGGCGTTGGCCCCGCTGGATGCCGCCGAGGTCGCGGCGCTGACCGAGGCCATCAACGAGGAGTACGCCGCGCTGAACACCTATCAGGCGGCGATCGCCCAGTTCGGGAACATCTACCCGTTCAGCCAGATCGCCCGCTCGGAGCAGCAGCACGTGAACGCGCTGGCCCGGCTCTTCACCAAGTACGGGCTGCCCGTGCCGGCCAACCCCGGCCTGGCGACCACGCCGGCCTGGGCCACCGTGGCCGACGCCTGCCAGACCGGCGTGGATGCCGAGATCGCGGACGCGGCGCTGTACGACGAACTGAAGCCATCGGTGGACAACGCCGACATCTTGCAGGTCTTCGCCAACCTGCAGGCGGCCTCGCTGAACAGCCACCTGCCGGCCTTCGAGGCGTGCAACTGAGCTGAACCTCGCGGCCCTCACGTGCCAGGCATCTTCCAGAGTGCCTGGCACGTGGTGGGTCAAGCGCACGTCTCACCGACCGCCCGACTCTTGATGAACGTGAAGAATTTATTTCGGTAATGGACGATGCGTCCCGTTGCTGACGCCCGCACGACCATAAATGGCTCGTGCTACCGAGCAGCGCCCCGTCCCACGGGGAGGCTTCGCACTCAACGGGGCTAGCTCCGACGCCGACGCACTGGCCAGCCCGGTTCACCGGGCGCTGCTGGGTAGCCCGGACGATTTATCGCCGGGCGGGCGTATGGGACGCACAGCGCGCGGGCGAAGACAATTACCGGTTTTAATTTTTCAACATTCATCAACCGCAGCAGAGGAGCGGAGAAATGTCCGAACCCACCAAACGTCTGGCGATCATCGCCCTGCACGGCACCCTCGACGCGGCCTACCCGCCGCTGATCCTGGCAACCGCCGCGGCCGCCATGGACATGGAAGCCGCCATCTTCTTCACCGAACATCGGCCAGGAGGTGAAGCAGGGCAAGAGCCTGGCCACGGTCGAGAGCAGCAAGTTCGTCGGCCCGGTGCCGGCGCCCGTCACCGGCGTGCTGGTGCGGGCCAACGACAAGCTGGCCGCCAACCCCAACCTGGCGATCAGCGACCCCTACGGCGAGGGCTGGATCGCCGAGGTCAAGCCGAGCGCCTGGGACGCCGAGGCAGGGGCACTCGTCACCGGCGCAGAAGGCGTCGCCGCCTACCAGGCCAAATTGGAGGCGGATGGGGTGGCGTGCGGATGAAGTGGTAGATTGGTACACCGGTACATTGGTAGATTGGTGCAGCGGTAGATTGGTACGCTTGGCGTCAGTTCTGCGGCTCCGAATCTACCCATTTCCCAATCTACCAATTTACCAGTCTACCGGTTTCTCGATCAGGAGATTCCCATGACAGAAGAAACCGTCTCTCAACGCCTGAAAGCCGCGGGGGTTTCGCGGCGTGACTTCCTGAAAGGGTGCGGCGCATTGGCGGCGCTGATGGGACTGCAGCAGGCTCCACCGGTGGCTGCCAGTGGGCTGCCGATGAGCCTGGCGCGCGGGACCAGCCCCGCCCGCATCGTGGCAAACGCCCTGCAAAACATCAAGCAGCGCGTGCCGGTCATCTGGCTGGAGTTCCAGGACTGCGCCGGCTGCTCCGAGGCGCTCACCCGCTCACACAACCCCACCCTGGTTGACCTCGTCCTCAAAGAAATCACCGTCGAATACCACGAAACCCTCTCGGCCGCGGCCGGCTTCCAGGCCGAAGAGGCCAAGCAGGCAGCCATGAAGAAGTACGCGGGCCAGTACGTGCTGGTCGTCGAAGGCTCGATCCCCGATGACGGCATCTACTGCACGGTCGGCGGCCGGTCGGCGCTGGAGCTTCTCAAAGAGGCGGCGGCCGGCACGGCAGCGATCATCGCTACCGGCAACTGTGCCTCCTTCGGCGGCCTGCCCAAGGCCAACCCCAACCCCACCTCGGCCCGGGGCGTGTGGGAGATCATCAAGGACAAGCCGGTGGTCAACATCGCCGGCTGCCCGGCCATCCCGGAAGCGTTCACCGGCACCGTGGCGCACTTCCTTATCTTTGGATCACTGCCCGAGCTGGATGAGCTACACCGACCCAAGGCGTTCTACGGCCACACCGTGCACGACCGCTGCCTGCGCCGGCCGTTCTACGAGGCGGGCAAGTTCGCGCTGACGTTCGACGACGAGGGCGCGCGGCAGGGCTGGTGCCTCTACAAGCTGGGCTGCAAGGGGCCGACCACCTACAACGCCTGCGCGGGCATCAAGTGGGACGCCGGGCTGTCGTTCCCGATCCAGTCGGGGCATCCGTGCCTGGGCTGCTCGCAGCCGGCCTTTTGGGACGGCGGCGGGTTCTACCAGGGGCAGTCGGCGCCCATCGGCCGGCCGGGCATCGGCGTTGCCGCGGCCGCCGCAGGGATCGGCCTGGTGGCCGGCGCGGGCATCGCAATCGCCAACCAGGCGCAAAAGCGTGCAGGAGGCAACACATGAACTGGACTTCCTTCCTCGAATTCACCCGCGGCCCGCTGTTCTATGCGGCGCTGCTGATTTTCATCGCCGGTATGATGTACCGCCTGGTGCGCGTCATCGCGCTGGGCTGGGCACCGGACCGCGTCAAGTCGCGGGGCAGCAAGCTGGCGGGCGCGGTCCAATCGTTCCTCAAAGGCATCCTGATCTGGCCCTTCGTGCCCTGGGTCAAGAACACCTTCAGCCGCAATCCGCTCATCTACGTCGCCGGCGGGCTGTTCCACCTGGGCCTGTTCGTCGTGGTCTTCCTGGGCGCGGCGCACATGCTGGTCTGGAAAAGCCTGCTCGGCTTCGGCTGGCCCACCCTGCCGCTGCCCATCGTGGACTGGCTGGCGGTGGTGGCGATCGCCGCGATGATTGTGCTCTTCATCAACCGGCTGGTCCATCCGGTGCTCAAGCTGATCAGCGGCCCGGCCGAGTGGCTGAACCTGCTGTTTGTCTTCCTGCCCATGATCAGCGGCTACATCCTGACGCACCATCTCTTCTTCCGCTACGAGACCGCCTACAGCCTGCACATGCTGGCGGTGGATTGGCTGGTGATCTGGATCCCGTTGAGCCGCATCTCGCACTTCATGTTTTACTTCTTCTCGAAGGCCATCCACGGCGCGCAGTTCGGCAAGCGCGCGGTGGCGCCGTAAGGAGGCCGCCATGACGACACAAGCACCCACCAATGGCTCGGGCCGGACCCCGGAAGCCGCGGCCATGCGCACCTTTGTCAAAGAGACCGGCGGCTGGGTGGCCGCCCAACTGGAGGCGTGCACCCGCTGCGGCATGTGCGCGGAAGCGTGCCACTTCTACCAGGCCACCGGCAACCCCAAATACGCGCCCGTGTGGAAGATCGAGCTGTTGCGTCGCGCCTACGAACAGCGCTTCACCGTCGGCGGCAAGCTGCGGCTGGCGGTCGGGCTGGACAAGCCCATCACCGACGCCGACCTGGCGCGCTGGAGCAAGGTGGTCTACGAAGCGTGCACGATGTGCAACAAGTGCGCTATCGTCTGCCCCATGGGCATCCAGATCGGCCCGCTGATCCACGAGGTGCGTTCGGCCATGTTCGAGGCGGGCGTCGTGCCCGCGGAGCTGATGGCCGCGGTCAACAAGCAGATGAACGAAGGCAGCCCGCTGGGCATGACCGACGATGTGTGGGACCAACGCCTGGAATGGGTGGCCGACGAGTGGGAGGAGGAGATCCCGCGCGACGTGCAGGGCGCGGACACACTGGTGGTCTTCTCGTCCATCGAAGTGATGAAGTTCCCCGGCAACGTGGCGGCCATCGCCAAAATCATGAACGCCGCGGGCGAGAAGTGGACGGTCAGCTCGCAGGCGCGTGAAGTCGTGAACTTCGGCTTCTACGAAGGCAGCGAGCACCGCACGGTCGAGATCCTGAAGCGTGTTTTCGATGGCGCGAAGGCGCTGGGCGTCAAGCGCATCGTCGTGACCGAGTGCGGCCACGCCTACGACGCGCTGCGCTGGACGGCTGCCAACCTGATAGACGTGCCCCCCGGCATCGAGGTGACGCACATCGCCGGCGTGCTGGGCGAGTTCGTGCGTTCCGGCCGCATCAAGCTCAAGGCGGGCGCGTTCGACAACGACGGCATCATCACCTTCCACGACGCCTGCAAGATCCAGCGCCGCGGCGGGCACATCAATGAGCCGCGCGAGGTCCTGCGAATCCTGGCGCCGAACGCGTTCCGGGAAATGTCGCCCAACCGCGAACAGTCCATCTGCTGCGGCGGCGGGGGCGGCGTGATTGCGATCAAAGAGGCCGACCCGCAGCGCTACGCCGTCTTCCAGATGAAGCTGGACCAGATCCGCAAGGTCGGCGCAGGGACGGTGACGATGACCTGCTCCAACTGCCGCCTGCAATTCACCGATAGCGTGGCCCACTTCGGCCTCGACCTGAAGGTGACGGGCCTGGCGCAGATGGTGGCGGATGCGCTGGTGGACTAGACGAATGACCAATGACGGATGACGAAAGCCCTTGGTCGTTCGTCCTCCGTCGTTCGTCGCTGTCAATTGGAGGTTCCCATGGCTTCATTTACCATCACTCCCGTCGAAAAAGGCATCATGCGCTGCCGGCACACCGGCGAGTTCACCAAAGAGGAAATCCGGGCGCTGGCCGCCTTCTTCGACGATTACCGGGGCAAGCTGCTGATTGACCTGTCGGGGACGACCGGCGAGGAATGCAGCCGGCACATCCGCAACTTCCGGCCGATGATGCCCACCGCGGCCATCTTCGGCGCGGCCATTGACCCCGCCATCCTGGAGGTCCCAGACAGCTACTATCTGCACGAGGTGCGCTACTTCGAGACCGAGGAAGAGGCGCTGGCGTGGTTGCGGAATCAATAGGAGGCCATCATGGCAAAACGACTCGTCATTGACCCCATCACCCGCATCGAGGGACATCTGCGCATCGAGGCCGAGGTCGGGCCGGACAACAAGATCGCCGCGGCGTACTCGTCGGGCACCATGGTGCGCGGCATCGAGATCATCCTGCGCGGCCGCGACCCGCGCGAGGCCTGGGCCTTCACCCAGCGCGCCTGCGGCGTCTGCACCACCGTCCACGCGTTCGCCTCGATCCGCGCGGTCGAAGACGCGCTGAAGATCAAAATCCCCAACGCGGCCAATCTGATCCGCAACCTGATGATCGCGCAGCAGTACGTCCACGACCACGTGATGCACTTCTATCATCTGCACGCGCTGGATTGGGTGGATGTGGTGGCCAGCCTCAAGGCAGACCCGCAGAAGACCTCGGAGATCCAACAAGCCATCTCGCCCTGGCCCAACTCCTCGCCGGCCTACTTTGCCGACGTGCAAGGCAAGGTCAAGGCCATCGTGGAAAGCGGCCAGCTCTCGATCTTCGCCAACGCCTACTGGGGCCACCCGGCCTACAAGCTGCCGCCGGAGGTCAACCTGCTGGCGGTGGCCCACTACCTGGAGGCGCTGGACTGGCAGAAAGACGTGGTCAAGATCCACACGATCTTCGGCGGCAAGAACCCGCATCCGAACTTCGTGGTCGGCGGCGTGCCCATGCCGATTGACCTGAACAGCGACACTGCCCTCAATGCCGAGCGCCTGTCCATCATCAGCGCCAGCATCGAGAAGATCATCGCGTTCGTGGACCAGGTCTACCTGCCCGACCTGCTGGCCATCGCGCCCTACTACCTGGAGTACGCCGGCCTGGGCGAAGGGCTGGGCAACTTCCTCACCTGGGGCGAGTTCCCGGCCGACGGCGCCAACGACCCGGCCAAGTTCCTGGTGCCGCGCGCGCTGATCCTGAACCGTGACCTCAAGAACGTCTCCGTGCCCGATCCCGCCGATTTCGACCGGATGAAGGAGTACGTCGCGCACTCATGGTACAAATACGGCGGCGGTGACAACACCGGCCTGCACCCGTGGCAGGGCGAGACGGCCTTCAACTACACCGGCCCCAAGCCGCCCTACGAGCAGCTCGAGGTCGAGCAGAAGTACTCCTGGCTCAAGGCCCCGCGCTGGAACGACGTGGCCGTCGAAGTCGGCCCGCTGGCGCGCGTCCTGGCGATGTACGCCACCGGCCACCAGCAGACGCGCGAGCTGACCGACGCAGTGCTCAAGAAGCTCGGCGCGCCGATCACGGCTGTCTTCTCGACCCTGGGCCGCACAGCCGCCCGCGCCATCGAGACCAAAGTGTTCGCCGACAGCCTGCGGACGTTCTACGCCGACCTGATCGCAGCGATCAAGGCCGGGGACACCCGCACCTTCGACGACAGCAAATGGGAGCCGGCCACCTGGCCCGCGCGCGCCCAGGGCTTCGGCTTCATGGAGGCCCCGCGCGGCGCGCTGGGGCACTGGATCGTCATCGCCAACGGGAAGATCGAGAACTACCAGATGGTCGTCCCCACCACCTGGAACGGCTCCCCGCGCGATCACAAGAACCAGCCCAGCGCCTACGAAGCCTCGCTGGTGGGCACGCCGCTGGCCAAGCCGGAATGGCCACTGGAGATCCTGCGCACCGTCCACTCCTTCGACCCCTGCATGGCCTGCGCCATCCACATGGTGGACGCGACGGGCGAGGACCTGGGCGAGGTGGCGGTGGGGTTAAACGTGTGCGTGGGATGAGGCATGTGACGTGCCAGGCACTTTAAGAGTGCCTGGCACGTGAGGCGAGCATTATGTCAAACCGTATTGTCGTCCTCGGCATCGGCAACACCCTGAATCGCGATGAGGGGGTGGGGGTACACGCCGTACGAGCACTGGAGGCGCACCTCACCCCCGCTCCCTCTCCTGACGGGCGTTCTTCCCGTCAAGAGAGAGGGTTGGGGGGTGAGGTGGAATTCCTCGACGGCGGCACGCTGGGCCTTAACCTGCTGCCGATCGTCGAGGAAGCCAGCCACCTGCTGATCCTCGACGCCGTGGACGCCAAACAAGCGCCCGGCACGGTGATCGAGCTGACCGGCGACGAGATCCCGCTCTTCAGCGGCATCAAACTCTCGCAGCATCAGGTCACCTTCCAGGAGGTGCTGGGGCTGGCGGCCGTGCGCGGCAAGTTGCCGCCGCACCTGCACCTCATCGGCGTCCAGCCCGCCGACCTGGCGATCGGTCTGGAGCTCAGCCCGGTCGTCGCCGGTGCGCTGCCGGAAGTGCTCCGCCGCGCGGCCGCCGTGCTGGCCGAGTGGATGGAAACAACCATCTGACGCCCCTGGCGATTTGCCAATCCTTAACAGACTGCATATCATTCAGCGTGTGGCGGCCCGACGCCGCTTTGGTTTGCGGCGGCCCGACGCCGCTTTGGCTTGCGGCGGCCCGACGCCGCTTTCGGTCTGCGGCGATATGTCGCCGCTCCTGATCGAAAAGCGGGGACACGTCCCCGCAATCC
>JBBIKA010000202.1:0-7468 GCA_037445695.1 Chloroflexota bacterium | reverse complement strand
GGTTCCACCTGACCGGCGCCACGGGCCGCGCCTGAGCATGTCGGCCGCCGAATAAATTCGGGGCGAAGGGGCGTGGCGCCGCGAGGCCGGCCTGCGCCGGCCGGGCCGCGTCCACGCAGGTGGACGCCCGGCCGCAGGCCCGTTAGCTGCGATTTCAATCGCCTTCAGAGGATTGGAACTATGACTATGACCTACCGTCGCGTCGCCATGTTAAAAACCCCGGCGGCATTGCGCGAGCACATCGCCGGGCTGGGGATTGACTTGCCGTTCGATGAGCAGGTGCAAACCGGGCCGCATGCACCGCTGGTGCAGCCCTACACGCTGCCGGACGGCTTCACCATCGGCAACCGGTTCTGCGTGTTGCCGATGGAAGGGTGGGATGGCACGGCCGACGGCCGTCCCTCCGAGCTGACCTTCCGGCGCTGGGAGCGTTTCGGTCGCAGCGGCGCCAAGCTGATCTTCGGCGGTGAGGCGACCGCCGTGCGCCACGATGGCCGCGCCAATCCCAATCAGCTCGTCATCAGCGAAGCTACCTGGCCCGACCTGGCCCGCCTGCGCGAGACGCTGATCGCCGCGCACAAGGACGCCTTCGGCCCGCACAGCGCCGACGACCTCTACATCGGCCTGCAACTCACCCATTCGGGCCGCTTCGCGCGGCCCAACAGCAAGAAGCTGGAGCCGTGGATCCTCTATCATCATCCGATCCTGGACCGCAAGTTCGGCATCCCGGCCGACTATCCGGTGATGACGGACGACCAGATCGGCCGGCTGATCGAGGACTTCGCGGCCGCGGCCGTGCGCGCCCGGCGCGCCGGCTTCCACTTCGTGGACGTGAAGCATTGCCACGGCTATCTGGGCCATGAGTTCCTCAGCGCGGTGGATCGGCCCGGCCGCTATGGCGGCAGCTTCGAAAACCGCACCCGTTTCCTGCGCGAGGTGGTCGCCGCGATTCGCGCGGCCGCGCCAGGCCTGGCCATCGCCGTGCGTCTCAGCGCGTTCGACTTCGTGCCCTTTCGCCCTGGCCCCGACGGCGTCGGCGTGCCCGAAACGTGGGGCGAGGGACCGTATCGCTGGGCGTTCGGCGGCGATGGCACGGGCGTGGGCATTGACCTGACCGAGCCGCGGGCGTTCCTCGACCTGCTGGCCCAACTCGGCGTCTCGCTGGTCTGCATCACGGCCGGCAGCCCCTACTATGTGCCGCATATCCAGCGGCCGGCCCTCTTCCCGCCCTCCGACGGCTATCAGCCGCCCGAAGATCCGCTGGTCGGCGTGGCGCGGCAGATCGCGGTCACGGCCGCGCTGAAGCGCCATCGGCCCGAGCTGGTCGTGGTCGGCTCGGGCTACACGTATCTCCAGGAGTGGGTGCCGAATGTGGCGCAGTATGTGGTACGCACCGGCATGGCCGACTTTGTGGGCTTGGGCCGCATGATGTTGGCCTATCCGGAGCTGGTGGCCGATGCGCTCGCGGGCCGGCCGCTCCAACGCAAGCGCATCTGCCGCACTTTCAGCGATTGTACCACCGCGCCGCGCAACGGCCTGGTGTCGGGCTGTTATCCCCTGGATGAATTCTACAAAGCGCGGCCGGAGGCGGCCAAGCTGGAAGAAGTTAAACGGCAAATGTCGAAGCCTTGATCAACAGCGCGGCTGTTTTACGGCTCTGCGGCTTTTGGCGGGAAGCGGGAAGGTGGTAGGACGCGCAACTTGCGTGGCCCCATCCCCCGGCCCCTTCCCCGCCAGGCAGGGAAGGGGCGAGGCTCATAGCGGGGTATTTTGGCCGCCTTCGGCGGCCAAAATACCCCTTGCGATGGGTTCCCCGCCCCCCGCTTGCGGGGGGCGGGGAGAAGGCTGAATGGGGTTTGCGGGCGGCGAAGCCGCCCGCAAACCCCCTCCTCAGCGCCCCCGCTCTCCCTTTTCAGGAGAGAGCGGGGGCTGGGGGGTGAGAGAGGTAAGGCGGCCGAAAAAGTAAATTCTTGGCAAACAAAGCACTAGAAGCTGGAGAACCCTATTTTACTGGGCAGAGGTCACCATGACTACTTTCTACCAACACCTTGGCATCTTCAGCGACTGGGTCGAGGAAGCCCGGCGGCAGGGGCCCCTTTATCCGCCGGCCACGCCCGGCCGGGAGACGCGTGCCCAACTGCGCGCGGTGCTCGGCTTTGGGAACGGACCCGAGATGCCGCTCAACCTGCGCGTGGAAGCGCGCTGGGAGAAAGACGGCCTGCTCGGCGAGGAGCTCTCCTGGTCGGTGGGCTATGGCCCGCGCACGCACGCCTGGCTGCTCAAGCCGGCCGACGCTCGCGGCCCGCTCCCGGCCGTCATCGCGCTGCACGATCACGGCGGCTTCAAATTCTTCGGCAAGGAAAAGATCGCCGAGGGGCCGGATGAGCCGTTGCCCGTGTTGCGCGAGTTCTGGGCCAGATATTACGGCGGCCGGCCGTGGGCCAACGCGCTGGCGCGCGCGGGCTTCGTCGTCCTGGTCCACGATACCTTCCTGTGGGGCACGCGGCGTTTTCCCCTGGAGACGATGCCCGAAACCACGCGCACCTTGATCGAAGCCACGCGCGAGCTCTGGATGTCGGGCAATCCCGCGCCGGAAGAGATTGCCCGCTACAACGCGGCCACCACCCACCACGAGCACCTGGTGGAAAAGTATTGCAACCTGCTCGGCACCACCCTCGCCGGCGTCGTCAGCCACGAAGATCGCATCGCGCTCAACGTGCTGCGCAGTCGGCCCGAAGTGGACCCCGACCGCGTGGCTTGCTGCGGACTATCGGGCGGCGGCAATCGTTCGGCGCTCTTGCTCGCCACGCACGACGGCATCGCCGCGGCTGTCATCGTGGGCCTGATGAGCACATACGAGGGCCTGCTCGATCACAACGTCGCCAGCCATACGTGGATGCTCTTTCCCCACGGCTGGTCGCGCTACGGCGACTGGCCCGACATTGCCGCCGCGCGCGCGCCGATGCCGCTCCTGGTGCAATACGACAATGAGGACGATCTCTTTACCCCGGCCGGCATGCGCGCCGCGCACGAGCGGCTCGCGGAGCATTACGCGGCGGTCGGTCGGCCCGAAGCGTACACGGGCCAGTTCTATCCGGGCCCGCACAAGTTCGATCTGGAAATGCAAGAGGCGGCCTTCGCCTGGCTCAAGGCGCATCTGTGAAGCGCGATCTGGTCATCGGGATTGATTGCAGCACCACCGCGACGAAAGCCATCGCGTGGACGACCGCGGGCGAGGTTGCCGCGGCCGGCCGCGGGGATCACGTCGTTCGGCAACCGGCGCCCGGCCGGCACGAGCAGGCGGCCGATCAGTGGTGGTCGGCGCTGATGGCCGCGCTGCGCCAGGTGGCGGCGCAGATAGATATGCGCCGCGTGGCCGGGTTGGCCATTGCCCACCAGCGCGAAACCTTCGTGCCGGTGGACGCGGCCGGTCAGCCCCTGTGCGATGCTATCCTCTGGCTGGACGATCGGGCCGCCGGGCTTCTGCCCGTCATCGAAGCGGCCGTCGGCGGCGACCGCTTCCATCGGATCACCGGCAAGCGCCTTTCCCGCAACCTGACCATCGCCAAGATCGCCTGGCTGCAACGCCACGAACCGGAGCTTTGCGCGGCCGCGGCCTGGTACCTCGACACGCACGCATACCTGGTGCATCGGCTCACGGCGCGGATCGCCACCGGCTGGGGCAGCGCCGATCCGACCGGGCTGTTCGACATGCAGGCGCACGCCTGGCACGAGGAGTTGTTGCGCGTGGCCGGCATTGCCGAGGCACAGTTGCCGACGCTCCATCCGCCGGCCGCCTATCTGGCCGCGGTGACGCCGGCGGCCGCGGCCGCGTGTGCCTTGCCCGTCGGCCTGCCCGTCTTCGCCGGGCTGGGCGACGGCCAGGCGGCCGGCCTGGGCGCGGGGGTCGTCGGCTACGGCCCGGCCTATCTGAGCCTGGGCACATCGGTCATCCTCGGCGCGCACGCCGACACCTATCTGACCGCGGCGGCCTTTCGTACCACCACGGCGGGCCTCCCCGGCGCCTGCTTGCTGGAGACCGCGCTGATGGCCGGCACCTACACGATCGGTTGGTTTCTAGACAAGTTCGGCCGCTGCGCGTCGGACCCGGAAGACGGAAGCGACCTCGACCGCTGGGAGGCCGCGGCCGCCGACCTGCCGCCGGCCGCGGCCGGGCTGGTCCTCGTGCCCTATTGGAACAGCGTGCTCAACCCCTACTGGGATGCGCTCGCCAGCGGCATCGTCGTGGGGTGGCGGGGCGTCCATGGCCCGGCACATCTCTACCGGGCCATCCTGGAGGGGATCGCCTGCGAGCAGCGCCTGTGCATCGAAGGGATCGAGGCGGTCACCGGCCGGCCGATCCGCGAGCTGATCGTCATGGGCGGCGGCAGCCGCAGCGCGCTCTGGCGGCAGATCATTGCCGATGTGACGGGCAAGCCGGTGCGCTGCAGCCGCACCGCCGAGGCGGCCGCGCTCGGCGCGGGGATCCTGGCCGCGGCCGGCGCCGGCCTCTTCCCCGATGTGCGCAGCGCCGCGGCCGCCATGTCCGGCCGGGAGGCGATCGGCGAGACGCCCGATCCCGGCCGTCACGAGTTTTACAGCCGGCTGTACGAAGAAGTATATCGGCATCTCTTTCCCGCCGTGCGGCCCTATCTCGACCGCCTGGCGGAGTTGATACCAAACCGAGAGGATAAAACATGAACGACCAGTTGCGTGTGACCCAATTGCGTTGCGAATACCTGACCAATCCGCTCGGCCTGGGCGTCCAGGCCCCGCGGCTCAGTTGGGTGCTGGAAGCGGACCGCCGCGGCGCACGGCAGAGCGCATATCAGATCATCGCGGCGAGCAGCCCGGAAAAGCTGGCCGGCGATGAAGCTGACGTGTGGGATAGCGGCAAGGTGGCGTCGGCCGAGACGTGTCACGTGCGCTACGCCGGACCCACGCTGGCGTCGCGGCAGCGCGTGTGGTGGAAGGTGCGCGTCTGGGACGAGGACGGCGTGCCTTCGGCCTGGAGCGAGCCGGCCTGGTGGGAGATGGGCCTGTTGGCGCGGCAGGAATGGGTCGGCCGGTGGATCGGCGGCCCGTTGAAGGGCGGGCCGCGCACCTCGTGCCCGGCGCCGTTCCTGCGCAAAGGCTTCCATCTCGATCAGCCGGTGCGTTCGGCGCGGCTCTATGTCACCGCGCTCGGGTTGTACGAGATCGAGATCAACGGCCAGCGCGTCGGCCGCGACATCTTCACCCCCGGCTGGACGGACTACAAGAAGCGCGTGCAATACCAGGTCTACGACGTGGCCGATCTGCTGACGGCCGGCGAGAACGCGCTCGGCGCCATCCTGGGCGACGGTTGGTATTGCGGCAATGTGGCCGCGTTCGGCCGGCAGCTCTACGGCGACCGGCCCAAGTTGCTGGCGCAACTGGAGGTCACCCTGGCCGACGGCCGGACGCTGACGATCGCCACCGACGAGTCCTGGAAGGTGGTCTATGGCCCGATCCTGGAGGCCGACCTGATCATGGGCGAAAGCTACGATGCACGCCTGGAATTCCCCGGCTGGAGCACGGCCGGCTTCGACGATCACGCCTGGTGGCCCGTACAGGTCTTCCCCGATCCGGGCATCGAAATTGCGCCGATGCGGGGGCAACCGGTGCGCCGGCAGGAAGAGCTGAAGCCGATCGCCGCGCCGCGGCAGTTCCGCGGTTGGGTCTCCTCGAAGTGGGTCTTCGACATGGGGCAAAACATGGTCGGTTGGGTGCGGATCAAGGTGCGCGGCCCGGCCGGCGCGACCGTGACCCTGCGCTTCGGCGAGATGCTCAACCCCGACGGTACCCTCTACACGGCCAACCTGCGCACGGCCCGCGCCACCGATTATTACACCCTGCGCGGAGACGGCGAAGAGGTGTGGGAGCCGCGCTTTACCTTCCACGGCTTCCGCTATGTGGAGCTGAGCGGCTTGCCCGGCGAGGTGACGGCCGACGCCGTGACCGGAGTCGTCGTCCACACCGACGCGCCGCTCTCCGGCTCGTTCGAGTGCTCCGATCCGCTCGTCAATCAGTTGCAGCACAACATCCAATGGGGGCAGAAGGGCAACTACCTGGAGGTGCCCACCGATTGTCCGCAGCGCGACGAGCGGCTCGGCTGGACCGGCGACGCCCAGGTCTTCATCCGCACGGGCATCTTCAACCGGGACGTGGCCGCGTTCTTCACCAAATGGCAGCGCGACCTGGCCGACGCGCAGTCGCCGGAGGGCGCGTTCCCGATGGTCGCACCGAGCGTGTTGGGCCCCGACGGCGGCCCGGCCTGGGCCGATGCGGGGATCATCTGCCCGTGGACGGTATATCAGTGCTACGGCGACACCGCGCTCCTGGCCGAGCACTACGATTCGTTGGCCCGCTTCATCGCGTATCTGGAGCAGAACAGCAAGGACTACATCCGGTCCTACGAGGGCTATCCGGGCTTTCCTGGCTTCGGCGACTGGCTGGCGCTCGACGGCAGCGGATTGACGGACGGCGGCACGCGCAAGGATCTGATCGGCACCGCGTTCTTCGCCTATAGCGCCCGGCTGATGAGCCGGATCGCGGCCGCCTTGGGCAAGACGGCCGATGCCGAGAAGTACGCGCAGCTCTTCGAGAACGTGCGCGCCGCGTTCCAGAAGCGCTTCGTCACCCCGGCCGGGCTGGTGGCCGGCGCCACGCAGACCTCCTACGTGCTCGCGCTGCATTTCGATCTGTTGCCGCCCGAGCTGCGCAGCGTGGCCGTGGATCAGATCGTGCGCGACATCCAGAAGCGCGGGGGGCATCTTTCCACCGGCTTCGTCGGCGCCTCTTACCTGCCGTTCGTCCTGTCAGAGGGCGGCCGGCTCGACGTGGCGTATCAGCTGCTGTTCCAGAAGACGTGGCCCTCGTGGCTCTACGCGGTGACGCAGGGCGCAACGACGATCTGGGAGCGCTGGGACGGCTGGACGCACGATAAGGGGTTCCAGGATGTGGGCATGAACTCCTTCAACCACTACGCCTATGGCGCGATCGGCGAGTGGCTCTATCGCGTCGTGGCCGGGCTCGACCTGGATCCCGACCGGCCGGGCTACGCGCACATCGTCATTCGGCCTCACCCCGGCGGCGGCCTGACGCACGCCCGCGCCGCGTACGATTCGATACGCGGGAGGATCGTCAGCGGTTGGCGCATCGCGGATGGCGTCCTGACGCTGGAGGTAACCGTGCCGGCCAACACGACGGCCACGGTGTACGTGCCGACGGCCGATCCCGGCCAGGTAACGGAAGAGGGGGGCATGGTCGGCGTCACCTTCGTGCGGGCCGAGGAAGGCGGGGCCATCTACGAGGTGGGCGGCGGAAGCTACACTTTCCGCGCGCCGTGGAACGGCTAGTGCCTTGTTAGCCGAGAATTTACTTTTTCGGCCGCCTTACCTCTCTCACCCCCTGGCCCCCGCTCTCCCCTTTCAGGGGAGAGCGGGGG
>JBBIKA010000201.1:0-7473 GCA_037445695.1 Chloroflexota bacterium | reverse complement strand
GGGAGAGCGGGGGCCGGGGGGTGAGAGAGGTAAGGCGGCCGAAAAAGTAAATTCTCGGCTAACAAAGCAGTAGGCAGGTATCAAGTGGATGTATAATATCGGCATGACCTTGACCGAAGAGATCCTGGCCTACGCCCGTGCTCTCGGCTTCGACCGCGGCGGCATCGTCCCCATCGGCCGGCCGGTGCACGCCGCCGCGTTCGCCGATTGGCTGGCGGCCGGCTATGCCGGTGAAATGGCCTATCTGGCCGGCCGAGCGGCCGAACGGCTCGATCCCGCCGCGTGGCTGGCGGGCATGAGCAGCCTGATCGTGCTGGCGGTCAGCTATTTCCCCGGACCATCGCCTGCGTCCTGGCGCGATCCGACGCATGGATGTTTTGCGCGTTACACCTGGGCGGCCGACGATTATCACGACCTGCTCAAGGCGCGGCTCTACGCGCTCGACGCGTTCATCCGGGCGCGCACCGGTCGGTCGGGCCTGGGCAAGGCGTGTGTGGATACCGCGCCGCTCTTGGAGCGCGACTTCGCGGCTCAGGCCGGGCTGGGCTTCATCGGCCGCAACACCTGTTTGATCACGCCGGGAGTGGGCTCGTGGACGTTCCTGGCCGCGCTGGCGGTGCCGGAGCGCCTGACGCACGATCCGGCCGGGGACGTCCGCGGGGGCGGGTGTGGCCGTTGCACGCGCTGCCTCCAGGCCTGCCCGACGCGCGCGTTCGTCGGGCCGCACGTGCTGGATGCGCGGCGCTGCATCTCCTATCTGACCATCGAGCTGCGCGGGCCGATCCCGCGCGAGCTGCGATCGCTCATGGGCAATCGGGTCTTCGGGTGCGATGTGTGCCAGGAGGTGTGCCCGTACAATCGGGTCGCAGTGCCGGCGTCGCGCGCCGCCTGGCCGGCCGACCCCACGCGGGCGACCATGCCGCTGGGGGAGCTGTTGACGCTGGACGAAGAGGCGTTCAGGCGGCGCTTTCGGGGCACGGCGGTCTGGCGCGCCAAGCGCCGCGGCCTGGTGCGCAATGCGTGCATCGCGGCGGGCAACGCCGGCGAGCGGGCCCTGGTGCCGCTTCTCGTTGGCCTGCTGTCCGACGCCGAGCCGCTGATCCGCGGCCACGCGGCCTGGGCCCTGGGGCAGATCGCCGCGCCCGAGGGGCTGCGCGCTCTGGCCGAAAGACTGGCGGTTGAGCCCGACGCCTGGGTGCGCGAGGAAATCGCGGCCGCATTATAGGGGCCGGGCACCCCGCGGGCGCCCGGCCTGTCTACAGGCTTCTTACTTCACCCAGCCGCGCAAGGCCACGGCTTCGGCTACGCGCTGGACGGCCACCAGGTAGGCGGCCAGTCGATTGTGCACCCGGCGCTTCTGCGCCATCTCGTGCACGGCGTGAAACGCGGTGGTCATCTTCTCATCCAGCCGCCGCATGACTTCGTCCACCGTCCAGTAGAAGTTGTAGGCGTTCTGTACCTGCTCGAAGTAGCTCACCGTCACCCCGCCGGCATTGCAGAGGAAGTCGGGAATCACATAGATTCCCTTGTCGTACAGGATCGCATCGGCCTCGGGGGTGGTGGGGCCGTTCGCCAGTTCGGCCACGATCTTGGCCTGGATGCGGTCGGCATTCTCGACCGTGATCTGGTTTTCCAGCGCGGCCGGAAAGAGCACCGTCACCGGCAGCTCCAACAACTCGGCATTGGTGATGTTCTCCGTGCCGGGCAGATTGACGACGCTGCCGGTTTGTTCCTTCCACATGAGCGCGTTGGCATAATCAATGCCCTGGGGATTATAGACGCCGCCTTTGGAATCGCTGATGGCCACAACTTTCAGCCCCAGCAAATCATGGCTCAACTGATGGGCGAACTGGCCGGCATTGCCGTAGCCCTGGATTGCCGCGGTTGCCTCCTGCAGGTTAATGCCCAGCGCCTTGGCCGCCTCACGCGCCACATAAATGCCCCCGCGCGCGGTCGCATCCCCGCGACCCAGCGAGCCGAAGAGCGGCACCGGTTTGCCCGTGATGACGCCGGGCAGGTGTCGGCCCCGAATGATCTCGTATTCGTCCATCATCCACGCCATGATCTGCGGCGTGGTGTAAACATCGGGCGCGGGCACGTCTTTGTCCGGGCCGATAAAATACGCCACCTGGCGAATGAAGCCGCGGCTGAGGCGTTCCAGCTCTCCCGCGGAGAGGAGCTTGGGGTTGCAGATCACGCCGCCCTTGCCGCCGCCCAGCGGGATGTCTACCACGGCCGTCTTCCAGGTCATCCAGGCCGCCAGCGCGCGCACGGTATCAATCGTTTCATCGGGGTGGAAGCGGATGCCGCCTTTGGCCGGCCCGCGCGCGTCGTTATATTGGACGCGAAAGCCCTGGAAGGTCTGGTAGCTGCCATCGTCCATCAAGACGGGGATAGTGAAGTGCATTTCGCGCATCGGCACGCGCAGGAAGGCATGCATGGCCGGCGAAAGGCCGAGCAGTTGCGCTGCTTCATCGAGCTGGCGCTGCGCGATCTCGAAGGGATTGAGGGTTGCAGACATCGTACACTCCTTTGTGTCTTGTGATGTGCTTGCCGGATGAAGCCTCCGAAGAAGCCCGCAGTGGATTATACACCAGTCGCCTGGCGCCGCCAAAACCGGGCCCGATCTTTGCGCGCTCAAGCGCGGCCGTGTTGCCGGTAATGTGCGATGATGCGCTGCAAGGTATCGTCGAGTGCGTGTCGGGGCCGGTAGCCGATCAGGCCGGCCGCGCGGCTGATGTCGGGCACGCGGCGACGCATATCCTCGAACCCGGGCTCGTACGCCTGATCGTAGGGCACCATGACGATCGGCGAGGCGCTGCCGGTCAGCCGCAGCACGCGCTGCGCCAGCTCCAGGATGGTGATCTCCTCGGTGCTCCCCAGGTTGAACACCTGCCCCACCGCGCCGGGATGCGCGGCCAGCTTGATCACCGCATCGGTCACGTCCAGCACGTCGGCGAAGCAGCGGGATTGCTGGCCGTCGCCGTAGACGGTGAGCGGCTCGCCCTCGAGCGCCTGGCGCACGAAGCGCGGGACAACCATGCCGTAGCGCCCCGTCTGTCGCGGGCCGATGGTGTTGAAGAAACGGCAGATGACGATCGGCAGGCCGCGCTGCTTGTGATAGGCCAGCGCCAGAAACTCGTCCATGGCCTTGGAATTGGCGTAGGCCCAACGGGAGTGCGTTGTGGGCCCCATGACCCGGTCGCCGTCCTCGCGGAACGGCACATCGGTGCTCTTGCCGTAGATCTCCGACGTGGAGGCCAGGACCACCTTGCGCCGATAGCGGTTGGCGATGCGCAGGACGATGCTGGTGCCCAGGACGTTGGTCTCGATGGTGTGGATCGGGTCGCGCACGATCAGCTCGACCCCGACCGCCGCCGCCAGATGAAAGACGATGTCGCACTCGCTCACCAGGCGATCCATCACCGCTTCGTTGGCGATGGTCTCCAGGACGAACTGAAAATCGGGCCGGTCGTACAGGTGCTCGATGTTGGCCTCTGAACCCGTAGACAGGTCGTCAATGGCGACGACCCGATGGCCTGCGGCCAACAGGGCCTCGGCCAGATGGCTGCCGATGAAGCCGGCCCCGCCCGTGATAAGCGCCCGCATAAGATGATCCTCCCCGGTATCCGATGGTAACGGCCTACTGCTTTGTTAGCCAAGAATTTACTTTTCGGCCGCCTTACCCCTCTCACCTCCCGGCCCCCGCTCTGCCCTGAAAGGGGAGAGCGGGAGTGCTGAGGAGGGGGTTTGCGGGCGGCTTCGCCGCCCGCAAACCCCCTAATACCCCGCTATCGGCCGCGCCCCTTCCTCGCCAGGCACGGCCTCGCTAGTGTAACCCTTCCCCTTTTCTTTGTCAACCGTCGCAACCTGTCGTATACTCAACATCTACGATCCGATCATCGTCAAAGGGGAGGACTTATGAAGATCGTTGTAGACGCCATGGGGGGCGATCATGCGCCTGCGGTCGTGGTGGCCGGCGCGGTCGCCGAAGCCCGCCGCGGCACGCCGATCATCCTCGTCGGCCAAGAGGAGCGCGTGCGGGCCGAGCTGGCCAAACACGGCGACGTCAGCGGGCTGCCGATCGAGGTCGTCCACGCGTCCGAAGTGGTGGAGATGGCCGAGCACACGATGGCCGTGAAGACCAAGCGCGATTCGTCCATGCTGGTGGGGATGCGCCTGGTCAAGGAGGGCAAGGCCGATGCCTTCGCGTCGGCGGGCAATTCGGGCGCGGTCATGGCGGCCGCGCTCTTCGGCCTGGGCCGCATCCCCGGGGTCGAGCGGCCGGCCATCGGCAGCATCTATCCGGCCGCGCCCGAGCCATGCCTGATCATTGACATCGGCGCCAACGCCGACTGCAAGCCGGAATATCTGGTCCAGTTCGCCATCATGGGCAACGCCTATGCCCGGCTCATCTTCGGCCTGGAGCGGCCGAAGATCGGCATCATTTCTAACGGCGAAGAGGAAGACAAGGGGAGCATGTTGATCCGCGAGACGTATCCGCTCCTCAAGGCTTCGGGCCTGAACTTCGTCGGCAACGTGGAGGGCAAGGACATCGGTCGCGGCATCGCCAATGTGGTCGTCACCGACGGGCTGACGGGCAACGTCATCATCAAGCTGACGGAAGGGGTGGTGTCGTTTTTGGCCAAGACGTTGCGCCGCGAATTCACCCGCGGCTTTCGCAATAAACTGGGGTTAATGCTGATGATACCCGGTTTGCTGCTGACCTTGCCCGGACTGGCGTTGCTCTATCCGGCCATGCGCCGGCTGAGGTGGCGGATGGATTGGCGCGAGATCGGCGGCGCGCCGCTGCTGGGCGTCAACGGCGTCGTGGTGATCGGCCATGGCCGCAGCGACGCGCGGGCCATCGCCAGCATGATCCGCATGGCCGAGAAGAGCGCGCGGCAGAACCTGGTCGGCGTTATTCAGGCGGAGATCGCACAACGAAGGAATGTTGAGGGATGATGGATGGGGTGGAGGGCGCGGAACGGCCGGTCGGCCGGCGCCGCGTGGTCGTTACCGGCCTGGGCGCGATCACGCCCGTGGGGCATACGGCCCAGGAGACGTGGGAGGCTTTCGTAGAGGGGCGCTCCGGCGTCGGCGAGGCGACCCTGTGCGACGCGAGCGTCTTTCCGACGCGGCTGGCGGCCGAGGTCAAAGATTTCAGCCCCGAAGCGCACATCCCGGCGAAAGACGCCCGGCGCATGGCGCGCTGCTCGCAACTGGCCATCGTGGCCGGCCGACAGGCCGTGGCCGACGCCGGACTCGACCTGGCGCACGAAGAGCGCGAGCGCGTCGGCGTGATCCTGGGGGTGGCGTTCGGGGGCATTGACATCCTGATGGAGCCGATCCATCGCTTTCTCGGCGAAGGGGTCACGCGCGTCACGCCACACGTGCCGCTGGAGACGCTGATCAACATGCCGGCGTTTCACATCGGCCTCGAGCACGGCTTGCGCGGGCCTCTTGCCACCCTCGGCACGGCGTGCGCGGCCGGCACGCAGGCGATCGGCGAGGGGCTGGAGTGGATTCGCCGCGGCGCGTGCGATGTCGCCCTGGCCGGCGGCGCGGAGGCGCAGATCACGCCCCTCTTCTATATCGGCTTTACCTCGATGAAGGTGCTCTCCACCTACGCCGGCGATCCGACCAAGGCCAGCCGGCCGTTCGACCTGCATCGCGACGGGTTTGTGATCGGCGAGGGCGCGGTCGTGCTGGTGCTGGAGGAGCTGGAACATGCCCGGCGCCGCGGCGCGCGCATCTATGCGGAGGTGCTGGGCCAGGCGGCCACGGCCGATGCGTTCCACATCGCCGCGCCCGATCCGGCCGGTTGGGGTCCGGCGCGCACCATGCGCCTGGCGCTGGCCGATGCCGGCGTTGCGCCGGAACAGGTGGACTATATCAACGCGCATGGCAGTGCCACGCAGCCGAACGACGCGGCCGAGACGGCCGCCATCAAGCAGGTGTTCGGCGAACATGCCTATCGGCTGGCGATCAGCAGCACGAAGAGCATGGTCGGCCACCTCTTCGGCGCGGCAGGCGCGATCGAGGCGCTGGCCACCGTCATGGCCGTCTGCACCGACACCATCCACCCGACGATCAACTACGAGACTCCCGATCCGGCCTGCGATCTGGATTATACGCCCAATACGGCCCGGCGACGCCGCGTGAATGTGGCGCTTTCGAATTCGTTTGGCCTGGGCGGCCAGAACGCGTGCGTCGTGTTCGGCAAGGGCCCATCCGCGAGCGCGGCGATGGGGCGTTGACGGGTGCGCGAAGGATAGGGAAGGGGCGGGCGCAGGCATTGCCTGCGCCCACCGCAAAACATCAAAGTGCCAACATCTCAGGACATAATATGCAAATCACCAAGAACGAGAAGTTCATCCGCCGCCGCGGGCGGTTGGGCATCTATGCCAGCCTGTTCGGCCTGGCCGTGCTGGTCGTAGGCTTCATCGCCTCGCTCCAGCAGAACCAGAACCTGCTTTGGGTTTCCCTCGTTGCCATCGTGGTCGGCTTCATCCTGGCCCAGTTCGGCAATTATAGCCTGCGCCGCTGGGGGCGCTCGCCTCGGCCCGATCAGGTGATCGAGACCGCGCTCAAAGGCTTCGACGACCGCTATCACTACTACGCCTGGGCATTGCCGTGGCCCTATGTGCTGCTCTCGCCGCAGGGGGTCCATCTCTTTATCGTGCGTGATCAGACGGGGGAGATCCGGGTGCACGGCGCGGAGTGGAAGAGCAAGTTCAGCATCGGCAAGCTGTTGCTGGCCTTTGCGCAGGAGGGGCTCGGCAATCCGACGATCGAAGCGCAAGACGCGGCCAACCGGCTGTTGGTCTGGATCAAGGCCCGGCTGCCGGATTTTGCGGGCACGGTCCAGCCGGTCATTGTGTTCATAGATCCGCGCGCGAAGCTGCAGATTGTCGAACCGGTGGTGCCGGTGTTGGAGCCCAAGAGCCTGAAGAAGTGGTTGCGCGGCGCGGGCAAAGGGGATAGCCTGAAAAATGCCGAATTGCGCGCGCTGGAGCAGGTCTTCGACGCCGAGGCCGCCGCGCGCCTGAAATAGGGCCGTCCGCCGAATCAATTCGGGGCGAAGGGGCGTTCCGCCGCGAGGTCGGCCTACGCCGACCGGCGGGGTGGGGGCGTCCACGCAGGTGGACGCCCGGCGGTACGCCCGTTAGCTGCGATTTATGAATGTTAAGAATTTAACCGGTAATCGAGCCGCGCTCGCCGCGATGTCGGCCCGCCCGGACATGAATGTCCGGGCTACCCGGCCGCGCCCGGTAAACCGGGCTGAGCGCCTCGCCGGCATGGTTTTAGCCCCGTTAACGGGGCGTCGCGTGGTAGCCCGGTCGATTTATCGCCGGGCGGTCAGGCGTGACGCACAGCGCGCCGGCGAAGACAATTACCGGTTTAATTTTTCAACATTCATCATGTCCGGGCTACCCGGCCGCGCCCGGTAAACCGGGCTGAGCGCCCCGC
>JBBIKA010000200.1:199-7487 GCA_037445695.1 Chloroflexota bacterium | reverse complement strand
CCCCTTCCCCGCTTGGCGGGGAAGGGGCCGGGGGATGGGGCCACGCAAGTTGCGAGTCCTACCGTCTTCCCACCGAAAGCCGTAGAGTCACTATTTTACATCGGTCACCACGAATTCGAAAAGTGGCTGAATGATTTTTTGCGAGCAGCGAAACCGCCCGCAAAAACCCCCATTTCGGCTTCTGCCCCGCCCCCGCAAGCAGGGGCGGGGCAGTCCTCTATTATGGGGTTTTGGGGCCGCTTTGCGACCCCAAAACCCCACTTGACACAGGGTTCCCCCCCTCTCCCGCCTGCGGGAGAGGGGGTTAGGGGGTGAGGGCGTTGGTTACGGCGCGGGAGCGCGAGTTTGAAATGACCGATTTGGCAGATTCGTCTTTGCGCGCTAAGATGTAATCGCCGTGGATGAACGGTGTCACCCTGTTTGAGGAGCAAACCATGTCCGCAGATACCACCATTGTTTCGGTCACCGCGCGCCAGGTCTATTCCGATCGCGGCCATCCGGGCGTTGAAGCGACCGTGAAGACCGCCAACGGCGCCCAAGGGGTTGCCATCTGCACTGCGGGTATCTCGGTTGGTACCCACGAGGTCGAGTTCGCCTACGACGGCGGCCCCAAGTGGCGCGGCAAGGGCGTCATGCGCGCGGTCAACGCGGTGAACGAGATCATCGCGCCGGTGCTCAAAGGGATGGACGCGACCCGCCAGCAAGCTATTGATCAGGCCATGCTGGATTTGGGCAAGCAGCGATTGGGCGGCAATGCCACCGCGGCGGTCTCGGCGGCGGCGCTGAAGGCCGGCGCGGCCGCGCTCGGCATTCCGCTCTATCAGCACATCGGCGGCGTGAACGCCTGTACCCTGCCCGTGCCGGGCGTCATTTGTCTCGTGGGCAGCGACCGCTACGGCGGCGGCGCACGCTCGGGCGGCAAGCCCAGCTACGCGTTCATGTGCTATGGCTTCGACACCTTCTCTGAGGCTTCTTACGCCGGCTGGGATATCTCGGTCGAGTGGTCGGACGTGCTGAACAAGAAGCTCGGCGTGCCCAAGCACTCGGTCACCCACGCGCCCGGCGTGCCGCGCGGCTATGTCAAAGACGATCGCGAGATCTGGGACCTGATGGTACAGACGATCAACAAGCTCGGCTACGAGGGGAAGATCGGCATCCAGGTGGACGTGGCGTCGGAGACCTACTGGGAGGAGGCCGAGGGACGCTATATCGGCCTCTTCTCGGAGACGCCGAAGACGAAGGACGATCTGTTCAAGATCTACCACATGATGGCGCGGGACTACCCCTTCGTCATCATCGAAGACCCGTTCGACGAAGACGACTACGAGAGCCACGCCATCCTCACGCGCGAGCTGGACATCCAGATCGTGGGCGATGATCTGTTCACGACCGATCCGGTGCGCGTGCAAAAGGGGATCAATGCGGCCGCGGCCAACTGCGTGCTGCTCAAGGTCAACCAGATCGGCACGATCTCCGAGGCACTCGACATGATCCAGCTGGCCTATCGCCACGGCTACGGTGTGATGCCGTGCTCCAGCCGGGGCGAGGGCGCGGACATCGCGGACTACTGCGTGGGGATCAACGCCGGCACGGTGCGCGAGAGCGCCACCGGCCCCGCCGGCAACCGTTTCTTGCAGATCGAGGCCGAACTGGGCAAGCGCGCCAAATTCCTGGGCAAGCGCGGCCTGAAGGGCCGGCGGTTCCAGCAGTGAAGAGGTGTCATCGGTGGGACGCCTATCGCGCGTCCCGCCGACGCGCGCGCTTAGAGCCGGGGGACAAGGGCCGCCGCGCGGCCGGCGCGGCGCAATAGGACAACCAGCGGCGCAGGCATGGCGCGGCGATAGGCCGCGGCCGCGCGCAGCACAGCGAGCGCCACCGCACAGTCGGTCGGCGCGGCGGACGCGAAGATCCTCGCGTCATCGTACAATAGCAAATGGCCGGCTGTGGCCGGCGCCCACGCCAGGTCGCGCAGACAGTCGGCCAGGGCGTCCCAGTTTCGGCCGAAATAGGCCGGAAACGCCAACGCCCGGCTGCAGGCATCCAGAAAAGCTGCCTTCGAGCGGATCTCGCGGCCCTCCAGCCGGGCGAAGCGCCAGCCGTAGCGGCCGGCGCGCGCCGCGATCTCGTCCGCGGAGATCGGCTGCGTCAGGCGATAGACCCCCGGCGCCAGGTGGCCGGCCAGCAACTCGTCCAGTCTCTCCTTCATGGGATCACCCGGCGAAAGCTGTTGTAATGATCGTCGGTGTAATACAGCTCGCCCTGATTGCCCCGCACCAACCGCCGCGCGCCGCGATCGGCCGAGCCGGGCGTGACCACCGTGTACTCCCGGTAATAGCCGGCCGGCCGGCGCGGCAGGCGGCCTTCGCGATTTTCGAACACCGCCCCATCCTGGCGATAGGGAAACGGCCCGCCGGCCGCGATCAGACGGAGCGTGTCGTGCGCCTCGGTCGGCAACTGATCCAGCCGGATCGTCCGCATCCGGTCGTTGGGCAACGGCGTGGCGATGGGCAGCTCGCCGGCGGTCGCCGCGCCGGACGGCCGGGGTGTTGGCGTGGCGGATGGCCGACCGACGAGTGCGGACGGCGAGGAACGCACGGCCGTTCGCACAGGAGTGGTGGACGCTTGAGGTGAAAGGCCGGCCGTGACGGCAACGGTCGCGGCAGCTTCGACGGGCTCTTGGTGGGGAGTGACCGTTGTCTGAAGCGCGGGCTGGGCGGCCGTTGGGCTCGCGGCCGCGGCCGGAAGCGGCGTGGGGGGAAGCGGCCGCATCAGGGCGAGCGTCGCCAGGCCGAGGGCCAGGATCAGCAGCGCGCCGAGGACAAGGATGCGCAGGTTGCGCTGCGTCGGAGATTCCCGTCTCGCCATCAGACCTTGGCTCCTTCCGCCAGTTGTCGCCGCGTCCAGCCGTTCAAGATCGGATCGCGCGTCTCCTCCAGCCAGGCGAGCATGCGCCGCCGCAGACGGGCCAGCTCGACTGCCGCGGCCGGATCGGTCGCCCGATTGACGATCTCCCCGGGATCGGTCGCCAGGTCGTAAAGCTCATCTTCGGCGGTCAAGTTCCAGATGTACTTCCAGCGCCGATCGCGCACCATGCGCTGGCTGTAGAGGCCGAACTGGTTGCCGAAGTAGGTGCAGAAGAGATCTTGCCGGCCGTTGTCGCCCTCTCCGCGGGCGAGCGGCAGCAGGCTCTGGCCGACGAAGGTCGCGGGCGGTGTCGCGCCGGCCACGTCGCAGAACGTGGCTGCCAGATCAATGCCCGCCGAGACGAACGCGTCGCAGATCCGGCCGGCGGGGAGGCCGGCCGGCCAGCGCATGATCAGCGGGACGCGCACCACGTCGTCGTACATGACATAATGTTTGTCGGCCATACCGTGTGCGCCGCACAGGTCGCCGTGATCGGCCGTGTAGATCACCAGCGTGTTCTCCGCCAGGCCCAGCGCACCCAGCGCGTCCAGGATGCGGCCGATCTGGGCATCCAGGAGCGAGATCTCGCCCAGGTAGCGCGCCACGATCGGCGCCCACTGCTCCCACGTCCAGCCCGCGATCCCCCAGCTGCGCAACTGCTGGCGCTGGATGTACGGCTTGCCGAGCAGCGGATCGCCGAAGCTGGGCCAGGGCGGGATGGCGGCCGGATCGTACATGGAGGCGTACGGCTCGGGCACGACGTTGGGCAGGTGCGGCTCGTCGGTGTCCCAGCGCAGAAAGAAAGGCTGATCCCCGCGGGCCGCCCGTTCCAGGAGGCGGATCAGCTCGTTCGCGCCCCATCCCAGCCGCGATTGCGCCGGCGTAATGGCCGCATCCACCTCGCCCCAATAGCCGTTCGTGCGCGGCACCGGCGGCAATCCCTGCGCCTGCCGCCAGGCGCGATAGGCGCTGTTCGGCACGTAGTCGTGGAAGCCGAAGTGCGTGGGGTCGCGCTCCGGGTCCACCTGCCACTTGCCCACGTAGCCCAAATAGTAGGGGCGGGAGCCTTCCGCTCCGCCGTGGCCGGCCAACACCTCGCTCCACATCGGCAGGCCGGGGCGCAGCGCGGCGGTCGGTTCCAGGTTTTCGTTGCAGATCACGCCGTGCCGCGTGGGCCAGACGCCGGTCATCAGCGAGGCGCGCGCCGGCCGGCACACCGGGCTGGCGCAAAACGCGTGGCTGAAGGTGACCCCCTCGCGGATCAGCCGATCCAGGTTGGGCGTGCGGATCAGCGGATGGCCGTGGCCGGCGATGCAGTCGTAGCGGTGTTGATCGGCCTGGATGAACAGGATGTTCGGTGCGGACATGAGGAATTTTGCGCTCCCTCGGGGCGGGTTCGGCGTGTGCCTACCGGCGTTCCAGGACGAGCACCCAATCCTGGAAGACCGGCGGCTTGGGCACGCGGTAGTCGGTCCCGCCGGCGACCTCGCCCAGGGCGTATTCGGCGCCGTTCGTCGGGTCGAAGTAGAAGGCCCGATAGCCGGCGTCCGGCTCCAGCGCCTTGACGACCATCTGGCCGCGCCAGGCGATCCACGACGCTTCGGCCGGGATGTAGATGATCCGCACGTGGCCGGGGATGCCGGCCGCGTAGGGCAACATGCGGTTGCCGGCGGCCTGATGCGGCTCGACCCATTCGTGATGCGTCTCGAACCTGGCCCACGGATAGCGCTCGAGCAGCCGCTTCGCCAGGCCGAGCTGGCCGGAGCCGGGGAGGCGGGCGGCTTCGTCCCAGGGTCGGTTGCCCCAGGAGGAGCCGTGCGGCGAGAGGCCGTAGGGCATTGTCCGGGTGTTCACCTGCCAGATGCCGTTGGCGCCGTAGGTGTGGCCCAGCGCGCCGGAGAGCATGGCCGTCCAGAAGAGGAAGCGCTGCATCTCCTCCCGGCTCGACTCCATGATCCCTTCGTAGTTGGCTTCGCCGATCAGCACGGGCATGGTCGGCGCCGCGGCGAGCGACTCTTCGAGGCACTGCACCGAGTTGGCCAGGGTCGGATAGCCGCTGTGGCCGGTCTGGAGCATCTCGAAGTCGAGCACGGCCGCATCGTCCACCTGCTGGCGGCCGTAGCGGGTCGGGTGGATGGTGATCGGGTGCTTGTTGGGATCGAGCGCGCGGATATAGCGGATGAGGTCGGACCATTGCGCCTGGCGGCTGCGCTTCCAGGCGTCGCCCTCTCGTTGGGGATCCTTCAGCAGGTAGTAGTTCATCATCGCCTCGCCGGCCGCGCACCAGACGACCGGATAGGCGCTGTAGCGGGCGATCAGATAGCGCCAGTGCTTTTTCAGCGTCTCGGGCCCGGCGATGTCCATGAAGTAGCCCCATGAGCCGACGATGCACGGCACGAGGCCCGAGCGCACCAGATGGGCGATGCGCAGATCGGCCATGTCGAAGTAGGCGGGGTTGACGGAGGAGAAATCTTGGGCCCACGGGAAGCCGGCCTCGTTGGCGCCGCGCGCGTCGTACCAGTCCATGTCGGGATAGAGCCCGGCGACGATCTGGACGACGGTGAAGCCTTTGGCCGCCCGGTCGGCGGTGAGCGCCTGGAAGTCGTCGGGCCAGCTCAGGCGTTTGGTGAGGCCCATCCACCAGGTGTCGGCCAGCCAGAAGAAGGGTGTGCCGTCGGCGTGTTCCAGATGGCGGCGGTCGGCGGCGACGCGCAGGAAGCCGCGGCGCAGCAGTGGGTTGAGGCCGTCGTAGCGCGCGACCAGGATCGTGCCGGTGCGGTCGTGAAGGTCGGCGTTGCTCGTGTCCGAGCAGACGGTGCGGAAGGTGTAGCGGCCGATCTGCCGCGGGGCAAAGCGCACGCGCCACGTCTGATCGCCGGCCCAAAACGCGGGAACGACGATCTCCTGGCCGTCTCCATCGCTGATGAGGACGTTCAGCTCGACGTCGTTGAAGGGGTCAAGGTAGGCCTTGCCCGAGGTGTAGCTCCATTCGATGAGACAATGGCGTCGAGTGTAGAACATTGGGCCTCCTCAGGCCGGGCCGCATGCATGCGGCCCGGCGCTCGTCGAACCTCGGATGATCAACCGGGTTGGGATGACGACGCGTTGCGGCGGCCGGTCGGGGTCGGCGAGCCGGTCGAAGAGCAGCCTGGCGGCCTGATGGCCGATCTCTTCGCCGTGGGCGCGCACGGTGGTGAGGGGTGGCGTCAGATGTTCGGCGAAATCCATGTCGTCGAAGCCGGCCACCGAGAGATCGGCCGGCACGGCTAATCCGCGTTCGTAGGCGGCCTGGAGCGCGCCCATCGCCATCAGGTCGTTGACGCCCAGGATGGCCGTGGGCCGCGGGGAGAGGTCGAGCAGGCGTCGGGCCGCGCCCGCGCCGTCATCGGGATCGGGGCCGCATTGAGCGATCAGCGCCTTTTCGTAGGGCAGGCCGGCCGCGCGCAGCGCGCGGCGATAGGCGAAGAGGCGGTCGGCGCCCAGCCCGGCGCGCGCTACGCCGTGGATGAATCCGATGCGCGTGTGGCCCAGTTGCATCAGGTGCTCCATCAGCTCGCAGGTGCCCGGGCCATAGTCTTGCGTGACCAGGTCCTTGCCCGGCAGCTCGTGGCCGAAGGTGACGATCGGACTGCCCTGCAGGCGCAGGGCCTCCAGCTCGTCGGCCAGGCGGCCTGCGTAGATGAGGATCAGGATCAGGCCATCGAAACGCTGCTCGGCCAGGGCGCGCAGCGAGCGGCGCTCGCGTTCGGCCTCCTGGCCCGAGATGCTGAGGACGAGCTGACAGCCGTGCTCGCGCGCCACTGCCTCAACTCCGCGCACGATGGCCCACCAATGGGGGTTGCGGCCGTCGGGGATGAGGAGGGCGATCGTGTCGGTGCGGCCCGAGCGCAAGCTGCGCGCCGCCGCGTGGGGCTGATAGCCCAATTGTGCGATGGCGGCCAACACGCGGCGTCGCGTCTCCTCGGTGATCTGGACGCTGCCGCTGGTGTGGCCGGTGACCACGTTGGACACCGTGGCGCGCGAGACGCCCGCCAGGCGGGCCACATCGCTCTGGGTAACGCGTTTCGCCACCGAAGCTCCTGAGCATAGAGTAGCACGGATAAGCTGACACGTGCCAGGGCGATTATCGCCCAAACGCGGGCGTTTGTCAAAAGGCGTGTTGTGCGGCCCAGGCCAACGCCATCACCCCCTGCCCCCTCTCCCGCCTGCGGGAGAGGGGGCAGGCCCGCCCGGTCGAGGCCCCTTGAGGGGCCTTGCACGTCGTAGACCCGCCCGACCGTCAACGGTCGGGCTACGATGTGGATGCCCCGTGAACGGGGCCGGTGGCCTGCCCGGTCGAGGCCCCTTGAGGGGCCTTGCACGTCGTAGACCCGCCCGACCGTCA
>JBBIKA010000200.1:0-99 GCA_037445695.1 Chloroflexota bacterium | reverse complement strand
TACGATGTGGATGCCCCGTGAACGGGGCCGGTGGCCTGCCCGGTCGAGGCCCCTTATGAAAGTTAAAGAATTAAACCGGTCATCGCGTTCGCCGGCGCG
>JBBIKA010000199.1:0-7570 GCA_037445695.1 Chloroflexota bacterium | reverse complement strand
CGGCCGACGCCGGGCCGCCGCCGGCGGCCGAGTCGGCTGTCGCCGACGGCCGGCGGCCGAGGGCTGCGGCCACGTCCTCGCGGGTGATCGTGCCATCCGTCCCGCTGCCGACGATGCGGCTCAGGTCAAGTCCTTCGGCCGCAGCGATGCGGCGGGCGAGCGGAGTCGCTCTGATCTCGCCCTGCGCTCCGCCAACTTCTGGCCGTTCCCGGCGCTTTCTCGTTTCAGCCGGGGCGCCAGAGGCGGCGACCGCGGCCACATCGGCGGCCTGGATCCGGCCGGCGGGTCCCGAGCCGCGCACCCGGCCCAGATCCACCCCCAGTTGCCGCGCCAGCGTCCGCGCTTTGGGCGTGGCGACAAGCAGTGCGCTGCGCCTTGCTTCCTGAGCTCCGACTTCTGACTCCTGACTTCTGTCCTCTGACTTCTGTCCTCCGGCTTCTAGCCGCTGCTCGCCGATTTCCGGCGGCCGGCTTCTGGCCACCGTTTCCACCACGCAGAGCGGCGTGCCCACCGCCACCGTCTCGCCCGCCGGCACCAGGATCTCGGTCAAGATGCCGTCAGCGGGCGACGGCAGTTCGAGCGTCACCTTTTCGGTCTCGTAGGTGCAGAGCGTTTCTTCGGCTTTGACTGCATCGCCGGGAGCCTTCAGCCATTCGGTGACCGTCCCGTGCGTCGTCGTGAGGCCCAGCTTGGGCATGATGATCTGCATCAGATACCTCTTAGACCAGCCGATGTGCGACCGGTTCTCCGCGCAAGAAACGGAGGATCGGCGCATAGTCGTCGGCGCGGGTCGGCACAACCCCGGCCGGCGGCGCGCCGGCGGCCGTATGCGGCGTCAGCAACACGTTCCAGCAGGCATCTTGAGCGGCCAGCCGGCGCAGCGGATTATCCGGCCGGAGCGGCTCCCACTCGAACGTGTCGAGCGCCACGCCGGCCAGATGCCCGGACGCTACGGCGGCAGCCAGCGCGGCCTCGTCGAGCACGCTGCCGCTGCCGCAGCTCACCAGGAACGCCCCGGGCTTCATGGCGGCGAACTGCGCTGCAGCCAGGGAAAGGTCGGTTTCAGGGAAGTAGGGCAGCAGATTGACCACGAAGTCGCTTTCGGCGAACAGCGCTGCGGTCGGGGCGTATGCGATGCCCAACTCCTGCTCCGTCCAGGCGGGCAGGCGGCGGCGCCGGTTGTAGAGCACGCGGCATTCCCAGCCGCGCAGCCGGCGGGCCAGCTCCGCGCCGATCTCGCCGAAGCCGAGGATGCCGATCGTCTGCTGCCACAGCCCGCCGATCCCCTGGCGCCGCGACCAGTTGTACGCGAAGGTATCCTCGTCGGTGCGCCGCGCACGGCCCCAATCGCCGGCGGCCACCGCGATGGCTTCGACTTCTCGCAGCCGCTTGACCAACGCCAGCATCTGCATCACCACATGCTCGGCCACCATGATGACCCCGCGCTGCGGCCAGATGGCCACGACCACCCCGGCCGCGCGTGCCGCCTCCAGATCAATGTCGTGGGCCAACGAGCCGAGCCGCAGGATCATCTTGAGGTTCGGCGCGGCCGCGATCAGCGCGCGATCAATCACGCCGGCCCGTTCGCTGATCAGAAAGACGGTTTCGGCCAGGAGGGGCCGCAACGTCGCCGGATCGGGTTGACGCAGGATCGTGACATCCAGTTCCGGCGGCGCAGCGTTCAGCGCGTCTTGCTGATGGCGCAAGCCGCGCTCGGTCAAAAACAACGTGCGATAGCCCATGTTTTTCCTTTCAGCGTCCGCACCTCAGCCATGAAAACGGCTCCATCTGTTGTCGCTCATCGGCCCCTCACCAATCGCTCGCCGCCGTCCACGGGCAAGACCGCGCCCGTGATGTAGGGTGCCCGGACCAGGAAGACCACGGCCTGCGCTACGTCCTCGGCCGTGCCCCAGCGTCCCAAGAGGGTGCGCTTCGCGGCCGCCTGGATCTGCGCTTCGGAGTAGTCGGGCGGCGGGAGCACCGGGCCGGGCGCCACCGCGTTCACCCGCACGGCCGGGGCCAGCTCGATGGCCAGGGAATAAGTCAGATTGAGCAGGCCGGCTTTGGCCGCCGAATGGGGCATGAAATGGCGAAACGGCACGAACGCCGACAGGTCTATGATATTGATGATCGCGCCGTCGCCGTGCGCGGCCAGGTGCGGCCCGGCGGCCCGGGCACACAGGAACGGCCCCTTCAGAGCGATGTCCACCAGTTGATCCCAGGCCGCTTCGTCCAGCTCGGCCCAGGGGGTCTTGCGCCAGAGCGAGGCGCTGTTCACCAGCACGTCCAGCCGACCCAGCCGGGCCACGGCCTCATCCACCAGTGCCTGCACCTGGCTTCCCTGGGCCACATCGGCCCGGATGGCCACCGCCCGGCGGCCGAGCGCCTCGATCTCCGCGACGGTGCTGGCCGCGGCGTCGGCCGAGGAATGATAATTGATCACGATATCGGCCCCGGCCTGCGCCAGCGCCAGGGCAATCGCCTTGCCCACCCGCACCGCGCCGCCGGTGACCAGCGCCACTTTGCCGTTTAGCTCCATAGTTGCCTCGCGATTCGTCCATCTCGCCGTGCGCCGGCCTCGGGCCATACCCCGCCATGCGCGGCGATGTGCTCCAGCAATAAGGTGCGCGCACACAGGTTCGTGTGCTCGCGCGGCACCCGCTTCAGATCGAACAACGGCCGACCCAGGTGTGCGCCGACGTGCGTCTCCCAGGCTGCCGCCAACCCGCGCACGAAGCCGGTGGTCGCCACGACGAACGTCTGCTCGTAGCAGGCCGCGATCGGCCGGCCGTTCAGGGTGATGGCTGCTACATCGGCCTCGGCGCGCGTCTGGCCAAGCTGAATTACGTAGCGCACCCCCGCGCTGAAGTGCAGGAAGCCGCGCTGGGTGTGCGGCTCGCCCGGCCGCTCGACGCGCAGTGCATTATCGCGCAACAGCGCCTCGATCTGCCGGCCCGTCAGGCGCAAGAGACAGATGGTGTCGTCGAACGGCATCACCTCGCACCACGCGGCCAACGTCAATTCGGCCCCCGGCGGCAAGCCGGCATGGATGCTGGTGGCGTCTATCATGGCAAAGTCCACCGGATAGCCCGCCGCCCGGCAGCGCGCCACCAGGGCATCGGCGATGAAGTTCGCCAGCGCCGACTCGCCTTCGGCAAGCCGCTCGCGGACGGCTGCGGTGCTCAGGTCAGCATCGTCGGCGACGCGGCCGAGGACACGACGACCCTCGGCCGCGATCTGTGCCAGCAGCGGTTGCACGTGCGCGCGCGTGAATGCTGCGTCGTCCGGCAGCTCGAGGGTGGCCCGCAGGCAAGCATGGGTCACCTCGACCGTTGCGCCCACGCGCATCTCGACCTCGCCGACGAACTGGCCGAACTTGCCCGTCTGGACGATCGGAATGCCGTTGACGATATTTTCAGCGCTCAAGCCGCCTTCGTTCAGGACGGTATGGGTGTGCCCGCCGATGATCAGATGCACGGCGCCGGTGGGCAAACTGCGCGCCAGCTCCACATCGCCGGCCCCTTCGACGATCGCGCTGTGCTGGTTCAGGCTCAAGCCCAGGTGGCTGACGATGATCAACACATCGCACAGCGGCCGCAGCGCGGGAACGAGATGGTGCGCGGCCGCCAGCGGGTCGGTGACGCGGCGGCCGCTGGCCGGATCGGGGCGCACCTGCGCCGCCGTCGTCAGGCCGATGAAGCCGACCCGCATCCCCTTGACGAGCAAGAGCGCGGCCGGATACAGGCGTTCCGCCAATGCCGCCGCGCCGGTCACATTGGCCGCCAACAGGGTCAGGTGCCCCGCGCGGCCGATGGCGTGCGCCAGCCGGCCGGTGCCCAGGTCCAGGTCGTGGTTGCCCGGCACACCGAGATCTATCCCCGCCTCTGCGTAGAGGCGATAGGCGGGGTGTGCCGGCCGGTCGGCCCCGCCGGACGCCGGCAACAGATCGGCCAGGGTGCCGCCGCACTCATCGCCGGCCGTGATCGCCAGCACCGCACGCCGCGCATCGCCGGCCGCGGCGCGCCGCGTCGCCGCCAGCCGGCCGGCAATGCGGCCGAAGACGCCATAGCGGCCATGCAGGTCGTTGAAGTGGAATATGGTGAGCCGCATCTCGGCCGCCGATGGCCGGCGGGCCGGCAGCTCCACGCCGGCCGCCGGCCTGATTTCCTTTATGGGTTCGGCAGTCGCATCTCCGACCAGGAGGTAGACCGCCGCGTCCCGCGCGCCGTTGGGATTGGCCCGGCCCCGCACCAACCACATGGTCGCGGGGGCGAAAGGCGTTCTCACCCTTGTCACCGTGTCCCAATCTCCCAATTTACCAATCTCCCAATTTACCAATCTACCAATCTACCGCGTCTCAATCTACCGCGTCCCAATCTGCCAACTCACGCAATCCGCGCCAACATCTCCGGCGTAATGGGATAGATGGCCGGCTCGCCGGCGAAGAAGCGGCGCAGCTCCTCCACCGCCAGCTCGCCCATCCGGCCGCAGTTTTCGATGCAGCCGGCGATGTGCGGCATGACCACCACGTTATCCAGCCGGCGCAGCGGCGAATCGGCCGCGGGTGGCTCTGGGTCGGTGACGTCCAGGAAGGCAAAGAAGCGGCCCTTGCGTAGCTCCGCGATCAGCGCGGCCTCGTCAATCAGGCTGCCGCGGGCGGTGTTGATCAGCAATGCATCGTCCTTCATGAGCGCCAGGCGCTCGGCGTTGAGCATGTGAAACGTGTCGGGCTTGGCCGGCGCGTGGAGCGACACGATATCGGCCCGGCGCAGCAGCTCGTCCAGCTCCACCTTCTCCGCGGCCAGGCCGGCCGCCTCTTCGGCGGTGATGAACGGGTCGTAGACGAGCACGTGGACGGCGAACGCTTGCAGCAGCTTCATCACATGGCGGCCGACGTTGCTGGCGCCGATGATGCCTACTTCTTTGCCGAACAGCTCGCGGGCGGGCCACCAGGGGCTTGCGCGCCAGCCGCCCGCGCGTACGTGTTGCGCCAGCGGCCAGATGCGCTTCATGCCGACGATCATCAGGCCCAGGGTCGTCTCGGCGACGTCTACGGCCAGGGCCAGGCCCGCGCTGGTGACGTGCACCCCGGCCGCCCACAGCGCGTCGGATACGAAGCGCTTGACGCTGCTGCCCATGTGCGCCATGGCTTTCAGGCGCGGCGCGGCCGCGATCACGTCGGCGTCGAGTTGGGCCACGTCCCAACTGGTGATGCACGCATCGGCGGCCGGCAGCAGGCCGATCAATTCGGCTTTGTTCGCCGGCTCCGGGCCCTCGTGATGGATGACCTCGGCGAAGGCGGCCAGGTTGCGCCAGGCGGCCGGGGTGAACATGCGCCTGTAATGGTTCTTGCCGATGGTGATCGCAACCACAGGTCGAGTCATGGTCGGATGCGCTCCACGCTTAAAACTTAAACCTTACCCCTTGATCGCGCCCTCGGCCATGGCGCGGAAGAAGCTGTTGCGCGCCACCAGGAAGACGAGGACCATCGGCAAGGCGATGACGATGCAGGCCGCGGCTACGACCTGGGCATTGATGATGTTCTGGCCCAGGAAGTCGTACATGCCGAACATGGCCGGCTTCAGGTCGTTCTTCGTGATCAGCAGGTAGCCGGCGATGAACTCGTTCCAGACGCCCACGAACGCGAGCAGGAAGATCGCCGTCAGGCCGGGGGTTGCCAGCGGCATGATGATGCGGCCCAGGCTCTGGAGCGGACTGCAACCATCAATCAACGCAGCCTCCTCCAGTTCGCGCGGGATGGCGTCGAAGAAGCCTTTGGCGATCCAGACGCTCATCGGCAGATAGAAGCCGGTGTAGACGATGATGATGAAGATGCGATCGTTGTAGATCTGCTCTGCGGCATGGCGGATCGAGGCGCCCACCTGGTAAAGCGCCAGCAGGTTCGTCAACAGCGGCACGCCGGTGATCGCCAGGATGGCGATCATCAGGGCGTCGTGGCCCCAAAAACGGTAGCGCGAAAACGCGTAGCCGGACAGGCCGGCCAGGATCATCACGATGGACGCGGTGGCTGTAGCGTAGAGTACCGTGTTGGGCAGATAGGTGGTGAGCATCCGGCCCTTGAGCGCATAGCCCAGCAGTGCGGCCGGCTCCGGCATGGGCAGGGCCACCCGTTCATATCCTTCGATGGACCAGCGACACGCGGTCAGATCGAATTTGGCCGTGGGCGTGTCACACGGGAAGATGACCGGCGGCTTGCGCGTGACGTCTTCTTCGCGCTTGAACGAGATCAACACGGTGGTGCCGATGGGCAGCAGGGCCACCAACACGATGGTGATCAGCGCGATATTGGACAGGATCTCCTCGCGCACCTTGCGCGAGGATCCGAAGGCGACCGGGCCGGGGGAGGATGGCACCATCTCAGACGCTCCTTTGCTGCACGCGGGTGATGCGCAGGGTGCCGCCGATCAGGGCCAGGTTGATCACGCCGAGCATCAGCGCCAGCGCGGCCGCCCGGCCGAAGTCCAGCGATTCCCAGCCGATGGAATAGAGCAGATAGCTGAGCACGGTGGTTGAAGTGCCCGGTCCGCCGCTGGTGAGGCTGAAGACCATGCCCACGCCGTTGATGCCGCTGAGCGTCAAATTGAACAGCGCGACGACCATCGTCGGCAGGATCAGCGGCACAATGATGTGGCGGATGATCTGCCAGGTATGGGCGCCGTCTATGCGGCTGCTTTCGATCACCTCGTTCGAGATCGTTTGCAACGCGGCCAGGAGCAACAGCGTAATGAACGGCAGCGCGCGCCAGGAGGCGGCCAGGATCAGGTAGATCATGGCCGGCGAGGGCGGAAAAGGAAACGCACCGAACCACGGCCGCGGCGCGTCTGCGGTCAGCACCGATAAGCCTTTGGGCGGGAAAAGCGCCGGGTTCTGCAAGATGCCGGAGAAAATACCGTAGTCGGGCAACACCATCAGCCGAAATACTGCGCCGGCAATGATATCGGCCAGGATCCAAGGAATGAAGAGCAACGTGATGTAAAGGCCCGAGAAGCGCGATTTACGGTTGAGCAGCAAGGCGATGATGAAAGCCAGGACGAGCGTCAACCCCGCATAGCCCACGAGAAAGATGAGCGTGTGACCGGCGCTTTCGGCCAGCGTCGCTGAGCTCAGCAGGATGTCGAAGTTCTTGAGGCCCACGAACTGCCAGCCGGCCGGCCGGCGCTCCTGCACGCTCAAGACGATGGTGTAGAACATCGGATAGACCTGCACGGCCAAGAGGATGAGCATCGTCGGCAGGATCAACAGAAACGGCAGCCAATCGAACCGGCGTCGCCGCCTGGTCTTCGATGGAATGAGGCCCCCTGGCGAGGGCGCCGTTGCAGTTTGGTTCATGGATATGCCTACCTCCATCTCCGGAAGAACAGCCGGCGCCCGCAGGGCGCAGTGCTGGGACGACAAGTCGGGAGAGGCAAATCAGAAAAACCGGATTGGCGACGCTGCTGCTGCGGTCGGTGCAGAGAAACGCAGCATCAGATTATGAGAGTTAGAAAATAAGATCGGTCATCGCGTTCGCCGGCGCGCTGTGCGTCACGCCTGACCGCCCGGCGATAAA
>JBBIKA010000198.1:0-7737 GCA_037445695.1 Chloroflexota bacterium | reverse complement strand
GAGAGCGGGGGTAGGGGGTGAGAGAGGTGGCCCCCTTTCAGGGGAGAGCGGGGGCCGGGGGGTGAGAGAGGTAAGGCGGCCAAATCCTTGGCGAACAAAGAGGTAATTACGCCGCAAGGCAAAAAATCCATTTTCGAGGCCAATAACGCATGACCCATGACGCAAAACGTATCACGAACGGCCGCTTCGCAGCCCTCTATCTCATCCTGATCTTGTTCTGCGGGCTGGTCGTCATCTCGCCGTTGCTCCGGCCGGGCTACTTCTGGGGCGCGCACGATGCCCGCCATGCCGTCTACTTCATCTTCGAGTACGACAAGGCGGTGCAGGAAGGCATCTGGTTGCCCGCTTGGGGGCCCGATTGGGCGTTCGGCTACGGCTATCCGTTTTGGATCGTCTATGGGCCCCTGGCGACCTTCGCCGGCGAGCTGGTGCACCATTTCCTGCGGCTGGGCTTCGAGGATAGCGTCAAGACCGTCCTGGCGCTCTCGATCCTGGGCTCTGGCCTGGCGATGTACGGCTTCGTGCGGTCGTGGCTGGGGCGCAACGCGGGCCTGGTGGCGGCCGTGGCCTACATGAGCATCCCCTATCACCTGGTGGATACTTATGTGCGGGCCGCCGTTGCCGAGTCGGTGGCGCTGGCCTTCCTGCCGCTGGCGCTGTGGGCCTTCCGCGCGGCCACCCTGCGGCCGCGCCTGACCGCGATCGTCGCCGCCGCGTTCGCGTATGCCGCGATCATGTGGACGAGCAACCTGGTAGCACTGATCTTCACGCCCGCACTGGCCGCTTACGTGCTGTTGCTGTTGATCTGGGCCGTGGTGGACGCCAAGCGCCGCACGGCCGGGCCGTTCCGGCCCCTGCACCTGGCCCTGCGTCGAGGCTGGCCGCCCTTCTTGGGCGCCGTCCTGGGCCTGGGGCTCAGCGCGGCGTTCTTCGTGCCGGCGCTGATTGAACAGCGTTATGTCAATCAAACGCAATGGTTCGGCAAGTACTACGATCCGTTCCAACACTTCGTCTACTTCTTCCAGCTCTTCGATCCGTCCTGGGGCTTCGGCATCAGTTATCCGGGGCCGAACGACGCCGCGCAAGGAGGCATGAGCTTCCAACTGGGCGCGGCCGCCACGCTGCTCTCGCTGATCGCCGTGGTCTTGGCCCGGCGCCGGCCGGCCGACCAACGTCGCGAGATCTGGTTCTGGGCCGCCTGGGCCGGCCTGACCATCTTCCTCACCCTCAACATCGCAGCGCCGGTCTGGCGCTATCTGCCGCCGGTGCGCTACGCGCAGTTCCCCTGGCGCTACCTGATGCTGGCGATCGTACCGCTGAGCATCCTGCCGGCGACGCTGGTGGCCGACGACGCCGAGCCGAAGCCCGGCTCGGCCCGGCCGGCCGGCGAGCCGCTGTGGCCTGCGTTGCTCCTGGCCGGCCTGTTGCTCCTGAGCAGCGCGCCGTACTACAAAGTGGAGATGCGCGAGCCGACCAAGGAGCAAGGCCCGGTCTCGATGGCCGCGCTGATGCGCTTCCAGCGCACCAGCGACGAAATGACCGGGGTCACGGCGTGGGTGGATCCGCAACACATCCCCAACTGGTCGCCGTTGGCCGACGAATGGGTGGCCGGCCGGTCGGTGGCCACGCGGGCCGACTACAGCCGCATCCCTCAGAACAAGACGCTGGCGGTGAACGCCGAGGAAATGGGCAGCCACCACGAGCTGATCTGGTACTATGCCGAAGCGCCGGATCAATCCATCACGTTCAACCTCTTCTGGTATCCGGGCTGGAACGCCTATCTGCTGGACGGCAAGCACGGCCGGCCCGTGCAACGGCTGGAGGTGCGCCGCGAGGATGGCCCGCTGGCGCGCGTGGTCGTGCCGGTGCCGCCGGGCCAGGGCTACATCCTGCTGCGCTTCGAGGATACGCCGTTGCGTGCGGCTGCTAAGGCGGTCTCGCTGGCCACCCTGGCCGCGGTCGTCCTGCTGCTGGTGATCGGAGCGTCCCGCCGTGCGCTTGCAGCACGCTCGCGGCGCCGGGGAGATGGGCTTTCGGCCACCGGCGACCAACTCTGACCTGCGAATCACGTGCCGGGCACTTTTTTCGCGAAATTTCGCGAAAGGCGTGCCTGGCGCGTGAACAACTGAAAGGAGCATGCCCCATGAAGCCTTTCCGCAAGCACGTGGCCATCGCCATTGACGGCGGCGGCATCCGCGGGGTGATCGTCACCCGCGCCCTGAGCATCCTGGAACAACACCTGGGCCGGCCGGTGCACGACATCTTCCGGCTGGCGGCCGGCACGTCTACCGGTTCGATCATCTCGGCCGGCATCGGCGCCGGGCTGACGGCAAGCCAGATGCACGAGCTGTACGTCACCCTCGGCAAGGTGATCTTCCGTAAGACGCTGCGCAGCCGGCTCTGGCTGATCTGCAAGTACCGCTATCCGCTCGACCCCATCGAGGCCGCGCTGAAGGCGCAGATCGGCGACAAGAAGATGGGCGATTTCTGGGCGGCCGACCCGCCGACCGACGTGGTCATCACCGCCTACGACCTGGTCGAGAACCGCACGCGCTTCATCAAGCCGTGGAAGCCGGAATACGCCGACTGGCCCGTCACCCGGGCCGTGTTGGCCTCCTCCTCGGTGCCCACCTTCTTCCCGCCGGTCGAGGGGCGCTACGTGGACGGCGGGGTCGGCGCGTATGCCAACCCCTGCTACATCGCCGCGTTCGAGGCGACCCGTTGCCTGGGCTGGGATCCGGCCGAGACGACCCTGCTCAGCTTCGGCACCGGCCACTATCCGACCGGCCTGCGCCCCGGCCAGGCGACGAAGTTCTGGCCCTGGGAATGGCTCAACCCGCTCCTGGGCGCGTTCATGCAATCCGCCTACGACGAGCAACTGCATATCGTGGGCGCGCTCTTCCCCGAGCTCGATTTCCGGCGCTTCCAGGTGACCCTGAACGAAGATCTCGGCATGGACGCGGCCGACCAGATGGACCGCCTGGTGGCCTACGGCGACGAGCTGGGCCAGAAGATGCTCAACGACGAAACCGAAAACATCCCGGACTTCCGACGTGTCTGGTCCAAAGTAGTCTTATGAGTTCACTGCGACCGCTCATCTTGCTCACCAACGACGATGGCATCCATTCGCCGGGCCTGATCGCTGCGGCCGAGGCGGTCTGCGACCTGGGCGACCTGCTGATCGCCGCGCCGGCCACCCAGCAGACCGGCATGGGCCGCAGCACGCCACCGGTGCGCAACGGCGCAATCGGCCGCGAACGACTGAACATCCGGGGCCAGGAGGCAGTCGCGTACAGCCTGCCCGCCTCGCCCGCCCAGGCGGTGACCTACGCCGTGCTCGTGCTCGCCCCGCGGCGGCCCGACCTGGTCATCTCGGGCATCAACTACGGCGAGAACCCCGGCACCTGCGTTACTGCGTCGGGCACGGTAGGCGCGGCGCTCCAGGCCGCCGAATTCGGCATCCCGGCGCTGGCGGTCTCGCTGGAGACCGACAAGCGCTACCATTACCATCACGGCGGCGACGTGGACTGGCGCGTCGCCGGACATTTCACGCGACAATTGGCGCAGGCCGTGCTGAACGCCCAGCTTCCCTTCGACGTGGATGTGCTGAAGGTAGATGTGCCGGCCGACGCCACGACAGAGACCCCCTGGCGCATCACCCGCCAATCGCGGCAGCCCTACTACCGCGTGTTCCTGCCGCCGGGGGTGCGGGCCGACCCCCAAAACGAATGGGTGCGTCTGGACTACGGCGTCCACATTGACTGGGAGCATCTGGAACCCGACTCGGACATCGCGGCCTTCGTCCGCGATCGGGTGATCAGCGTGACGCCGCTGAGCCACGACCTGACCTCGCGGGTAGATTTCCACCGGCTGGAGCAGATCTTGCGCGGCCAAACTTAACACGCGCCTTGTCTTGTGACCTCATAAGGAGGATCCGATGCCGTTCATCCTCGCCACTATTCTGATCCAACTGCCGCTCATGATCCTCTTCCCGTTGGCGCTGGGCCGCTGGATCCGGCGGCGCTACGGGATGGGATGGGGCCTTTTCGCCGCGGGCGCGCTGACCTTCATCGCCTCGCAGGTGGTGCATCTGCCGTTGAACTACGCGCTGGGCCTGTTAGGCGGCGGCCGGGGCGTGGCGCTCTGGCCTCTGCCGGCGCTCGCGCTGGTGGCAGGGCTCAGCGCCGGCGTGTGCGAAGAGGGCGCGCGCTGGGTGGCGCTGCGCTTCTTCCTCCGGCACCGCCGCGGCTGGCGGCCCGGCCTTCAGTTCGGCGCGGGCCACGGCGGCGGCGAGGCGATCATCTTCGGCCTCATCGTGCTGCTCAACTTCGTGACCATGCTCGTATTGCGCAGCCAGGGCGGCGCGGCCCTGACCGTGCCGGCCGAGCTGGCCGAACAGGCGCGCGCAGCTGAGGCCGCTTATTGGGCCACCCCCTGGTACATGCCTGTCGTGGCCGGCATCGAGCGCCTCTTCGCGATCGCCGTGCAGATCGCCCTGGCCCAGCTCGTCATGCGCGCGTTCACCCGCCGCAACCTGGCGTACCTGGGGGCCGCCGTCGGCTTCCATGCCGCGGTGGACGCCTGGGCCGTCTGGGCGATGCAGACATGGGGCATCGCGGCCACGGAAGGAGGCGTGGCCCTCCTGGCCGCCTTTGCGCTCTGGTTGATCTGGCGCTTGCGCGATGAACCTGCGCCGGCCCCGGAGGACGCAGCCCGGCCCGAGTGGCCGGCCGCCGCCACTGCCGCCGACCTGACCCCGACCGCCCTTTCCCCCGCGGAGCTGGCGCAACGGGCCGAGGCCGCGCGGTACGAATAGCCGGAGAAGACGATGATCCGCACGGAAGGACTGTGCAAATACTTCGCGGCCAACGGCAAAGAGGTACGGGCCGTAGACGGCCTCACCCTCGAAGTGCAGCGGGGCGAGGTGTTCGGCTTCCTGGGCCCGAACGGCGCCGGCAAGACGACGACCGTGCGCCTGTTGGCCTGTTTGATCGCGCCGACCGCCGGCCGCGCCTGGGTAGACGGCCTGGAGGTCGGCCGGGCCAACCTGGAGATCCAGGCGCGCGTCGGCATCCTCACGGAAGCGCCGGGCCTCTACGAGCGACTGAGCGCGCGCACCAACCTGGAGATCTTCGCGGGACTGTACGGCGTGCGAGATGCGCGGGGCCAGATCGAAAAGTACCTGCGCCTGCTCGGGCTCTGGGAGCAACGCGATGTCGAAGCCGGCCTCTTCAGCAAGGGGATGAAGCAGAAGCTGGCCATCGCCCGCGCGCTGTTGCACGAACCGCCGGTCCTCTTCCTGGACGAGCCGACCGCGGCCCTGGACCCCGAAGCGGCCAAGACCGTACGCGAATTCATCGCGACGTTGCGCGGCCAGGGGCGCACCATCTTCCTGTGTACCCACAACCTGGACGAGGCCGAACGCCTGTGCGACCGCATCGGCATCTTCCGCCAACGGCTGATCGCCGTAGACACGGCCGACGCGCTGCGCCGCCAGCTCTTCGGCCGCCAGACGGTGGTGCACCTGGCACCGGCTGCAGAAGAAGGACCGGCGCAGATCGCCCGGCTGGCCGACCTGGTGCGCCGGTTGCCCTTCGTGCGCGATGTGACCGTGTTGCCGCCGGCCGCAGCTCGCGCCGACGAGGAAAGCTACAAGCTGGTCATCGGCCTGGACGATCCGGCCTTGCGCAACCCGACCATCGTGCAGGCGCTGGTGGCGCAAGGCGCGCAGATCCGCTTCGTCAACGAGTTGCGCCATTCGCTCGAAGATGTATACTTAAGCCTGCTGCAAGAGCCCCCCGGCGCGCAGCGTGATGCGCCCCGTCCTTGAGCGGCTCCCGCGACGGCCGAGGGCCGACCGCGGGGCCCCCAACCCAGGAGACTTCCGATGAACCAGTTTCGGGTCATCGTGCGCAAAGAGTGGGCCGACATGGTCCGCAACAAACTCGTGTTCTACGTCGTCATTCTCGTGCCGCTGCTGATGCTGGCCATTCCCGTGGCGATGCTCTTCGTCATGGCCCGCGTGCCCATCGGCAGCCAGGACATGCAAGAGATCGAGCCGATGCTCAAGAACCCGATCTTCGCCGGCATGACGCCGCCGGAGGCGATGCAAGCCGTGATGGCCAGCAACATGCTGGTGCTCTTCCTGATGATGCCGCTGATGGTGCCGGTGACCATCGCGGCCTACAGCATCGTCGGCGAAAAGGTCGGCCGATCGTTGGAGCCGCTCTTGGCGACCCCGATCACCACGGCCCGTCTGCTCCTGGCCAAGGGCTTCGCCGCGGCCGCGCCCGGCATCGCCATGACCTGGCTCTCCTACGCGCTGTTCCTGATCGCCGCGCGCCTCCTGGCCGCCAGCGACCGGGTCTTCGCGGTCTTCGTGGATCCGATGTGGCTGGTGGCCATGTTCGTCCTGGCGCCCCTGCTGACGGTCATGGCCGTCATGGTGGGCGTCATCATCAGCAGCCGGGTGAACGACCCGCGCGCGGCCGAGCAGCTCTCGGCGCTGGTGCTCATTCCGCTCATGGCGCTCTTTTTTGGCGCGCTGGCCGGCTTCATCATGCTGAACAGCACGACCTTCTGGATCACTTCGGCCCTGGTCGCGGCCGCGGACGTCGGCCTGGTGTATCTCGGCGCGGCGCTGTTTCAGCGCGAGACGATCCTGACGCGCTGGAAGTGAGAACTCGATGCACGCACGCTCATTGGCTTATGCGATGGCCCTAGCCGGCCTGTGGACGGCCCTCGCCGCCGCGATCATGCTCGGCCGGCGGCTGCTGGAGCTCGGCGCGGGCCGGCTGCCGGCCGACGCGGTGCTGCGCGATCTGACGATCGGCACCGGCGCAACGTGGTTCTGGGCGGGGCTGATCGCCGCCGGGATATGGGCCGGCGCCTGGTGGCTGGCCGAGCGCCATGCATTGCCCGCCGAACGGGATGCGGCCGGCCGCAAGGCGCTGCTCTACCTGGGCCAACTCGCCGCGCTGGCCGCGCTGATCCTGCAGGCGATCTGGCTGCTCATCGCCCTGTTGGCGCAGCCGCGGCCGGCCGATGTCGTGCTTCGCGCTATGGAGTTGGCGGTGGGCGCAGGGATTGCGCTGGCGTTCTGGGCCTTCCTGCGCTGGATCACGGTGGCCGACGGCGATTTCGGCCAGGAGATGGCCGGCGCCGGCTGGCGTCGCTTCTATTATTACGGCGCCGCCGCCGTCACATTGGGCCTGTTCCTGTTCGGCCTGGTCGAGCTCCTCCAGATCATCGTGGGGGTGGGCTTGCGCCTGGCCGGCGCGGCCGCGGGCCCGCCGGCCGATCGGCCGCGCTTCGTCCGGGCTGCGGCGTTTGCGTTGGTGGCCGCGCCGGCCTGGTGGGCCTTGTGGTGGCAACAGCAAGCGCGCAGCCGCGGGGCCGACCTTCTGGCCGCCGAGGAGCGCCAGGCGCGCGTGCGGCGGCTCTATCTATACGCGATCATCCTGGCCTCGGCCGTCGCGTTCTTCTTCGGCCTGGGCATGAGCCTCCTCGCCGCGCTGGCCGGCCGCAACCTGAGCCTTATCGCCACCTGGGCGCCGGTCGCGCTCGTCGGCCTGGTATGCCTGATCGGCCACCTGTGGACCCTGCGCACCGATGAACGAAGCCCGATGGCGGCCGGCCGTCCCGCGACGCCGCCTGCCGTTGCCGCGGCGCCGTCGGCTGCGGCCCCGGGATCGCCGATGTGCTGGAACACCCTCAGGGCCGCGATATCAACTGGCG
>JBBIKA010000197.1:0-7745 GCA_037445695.1 Chloroflexota bacterium | reverse complement strand
CTCTCCCCTTTCAGGGGAGAGCGGGGGCGCTGAGGAGGGGGTTTGCGGGCGGCTTTGCCGCCCGCAAACCCCCTCCGACCTTCTCCCCGCCCCCGCAAGCGGGAGGGGACCCCTGGAAAGGGGTATTTTGGTCGCCTTCGGCGGCCAAAATACCCCGCTATTAGCCTCGCCCCTTCGCCCCCGATCCTCCTTCTCCCCTTGGCCTGCGGCCAAGGGGAGAAGGAGGATAATGGATGAGGGTTTTGCGGCGGGCGGCGCAGCCGCCTGCCGCAAAACCCCTTTTGGGGAGGGATGAAGGCGATGGCCGGCAACAGGCCTACCGGCAACCTTAGCTTGATGCCAATGGGGATGGGGCCACGCAAGTTGCGAGTCCTACCGTCTTCTCACCCAAAGCCGTAGAGTCATATTTGGAACTGTTGCCTCCAGTTTTTTGGCTGTGTATTCTTTGTGTATAATAAGCATAGCATAAATCTGCCATTAATTCCAGATCTATACCGCCGGAAAGCCGGAATCCCGCCCACAAGAGGAGAGACCATGAACAACGATCAGCCGGAAATCTACAAGCCATCCGCCGAGGTCATCGCCCAGGCAAACGTCAAGAGCTACGAGGAGCTGGCCCGCTGGGCCGAGCGCGATCTGGAAGGTTTTTGGGCCGCCCAGGCCGAGCAGCTCGTGTGGTTTCAACGCTGGGACAAGGTGCTGGACGACACCAACAAGCCGTTCTACAAATGGTTCACCGGCGCCAAGACCAACATCGTCTACAATTGCCTGGATCGCCATCTGACGACCTGGCGCCGCAACAAGCTGGCGCTGATCTGGGAGGGCGAGAGCGGCGAGGTGCGCACCTTCTCCTACCACGCGCTCAATCGCGAGGTATGTCGGTTCGCCAACGTTCTGCGCAGCATGGGGGTCAAGAAGGGGGACCGGGTGACGATCTACATGGGTCGCGTGCCCGAGCTGCCGATCGCCATGCTGGCGTGCGCCAAGATCGGCGCGGTCCACTCGGTCGTCTACGGCGGCTTTTCCGTCGAGGCGCTCCACGGCCGGATCGAAGACAGCCAGTCGAACGTGTGCATCACCTGCGACGGCTCTTACATGAACGGCAAGATCGTCGAGCTGAAGCGGATCATGGACGAGGCGCTGAAGCGCTCGCCGACGGTCGAGCACGTGATCGTCTTCAAGCGCACAGGGCACGACGTGCCGATGGAGCAGGGCCGCGACTATTGGTGGCACGAGTTGATGGCTCTGCCGATAGCTCGCTCCTTTGCGAACGGCAATCGCTGCGAGACCGAGGTGATGGATGCCGAGGACCCGCTCTTCATGCTCTATACCTCCGGCACGACGGGCAAGCCCAAGGCCGTCCTTCACACTCACGGCGGCTACATGGTGGGCATCGGCACGACGCTGCGCATGGTGTTCGATCTGAAAGAGGAGGACCGCTGGTGGTGCGCGGCCGATCCGGGCTGGATCACCGGCCACTCGTACATCGTCTACGGCCCCCTGCTGCTCGGCGCCACCAGCTTCATGTACGAGGGCGCGCCGACCTACCCCTACCCGAACCGCTGGTGGAGCATGATCGAGAAGTACGGCATCAACGTGCTCTATTGCGCGCCGACCGCCATCCGCGGGCTGATGCGCTTCGGCGATGCCTGGCCCAACCGCCACGATCTTTCATCGTTGCGCCTGCTCGGCACGGTGGGCGAGCCGATCAACCCCGAGGCGTGGCGCTGGTATTACCGCGTGATCGGCAAGGAGCGCTGCCCGATCATGGATACCTGGTGGCAAACCGAGACCGGCATGTTCATGATCACGCCGCTGCCGGTGGTGGATCTCAAGCCGGGCAGCGCCACGCGGCCCTTCCCCGGCATCCAGGCCGACGTGGTGGACGAGCAGGGCCGGTCGGTGGCGCCCGGCGAGGAGGGTTATCTGGTGCTGAAGACGCCATGGCCGGCCATGCTCCGCACGATCTACAAAGATCCCGATCGCTACGTTCAGCAGTATTGGAGCAAGTATCCGGGCCTTTACTTCACGGGGGACAGCGCACGCAAGGATGAGGACGGCTATTTCTGGATCATCGGCCGCGTGGACGACGTGATCAAGGTCTCGGGCTATCGGCTGGGCACGGCCGAGATCGAGAGCGCGCTGGTGAGCCACCCCGCGGTGGCCGAGGCCGCAGCCATCGGCCTGCCGCACGAGGTGAAAGGGAACGCCATCCATGCCTATGTGATCCTCAAGGCCGGCCAGGAGCCATCAGAGATCCTGGCCGATGCGCTGAAGGCGCACGTCGGCCACGAGCTGGGCCCCATCGCCCGGCCGGAGAAGATCACCTTCGTGGCCCAGCTCCCCAAGACCCGCAGCGGCAAGATCATGCGCCGCGTGTTGCGCGCGCGGGCGTTGGGGCTGCCGGAGGGGGATGTGACGACGCTGGAGGAGTGAACGGTCAAAACGTGAAACGTCAAGCGCACAACGCGATCAAGCGAGGACGGTAGCGTTTGGCGTTTCACGCCATCAACTCATATCCCCCGTCCATCACGATCGTCTGGCCGACGATCATGCGGGCGTCGTCGGTGCAGAGCCAGGCCACCAGCTTCGCCACCTCCTCCGGGGTGACGAAGCGGCCGGCCGGCGTGCGGCGTAGGCCTTCGGCCAGGATGGCGTCTTTGCTGGGGAAGAAGTTCAGCGCCTCGGTCTCCACCACCCCTGGGCTGACGGCGTTGCACACGATGCCGTGGGGGATCAGCTCGACGGCCAGATAGCGGATCAAGGTCTCGATCATCGCCTTGCTGATCCCCACCAGGCTATACTCCGGCAGCACGCGGCGGCTGCCGAAGCTGGAGATGCCGATGATGCGGCCCCAGCCGCGCGCCATCATATGGCGGGCTGCGGCCTGCGCGCCGAACAGGAGGGACCGGGCGTTGATGTTGATCGTCCAGTCCCATCCCTTGAGCTCCTGCTGGAGCACCGGCTTGAGCACGCCCGACGCGGCGTTGCCCACGAAGATGTCCACCCCGCCGAACGCCTGCGCGACCGCCTCGACCAGCCGCTGGACCCCCTCGATCTCGCCGACGTGCGCCTTGACGACGATGGCCCGGCCGCCGGCCGCCTCGACCTCGGCCGCCGTCTGCTCGGCCTGCTCCTTATGCCGGAAGTAGTTGACCGCCACATTGGCGCCGTGGCCGGCCAGCTCCAGCGCGATGGCGCGGCCGATGCCGCGGCCGCTGCCGGTGATGACCGCGGTCTTGCCGCGCAAGATGGCAAAGGGATCGCTCACGGCACCACCGACTCCCCGCCGTCCACGAAGATCACCGTGCCGCTGATGAACTTGATGTCGGGATGGCTGAGCGCCACGATCGTCGCGGCGACATCCTCGGGCGTCGTCAGCCGGCCCTGCGGGTTGCGGCGCAGGGTCATCTCGATCATCGTTTCGTGGCCGGGGATCTTGCGCAATGCCGGCGTGTCGGTGACGCCGGCATTGATGCAGTTCACCAGGATGCCGCGCGGCCCCAGCTCCAGCGCGAGCTGGCGGGTATGCGATTCCAGCGCGGCCTTGGCGGCCGATACCGCGCCGTAGTAGGGCAAAACGCGCTGGCTCCCCTCGCTGGTCATGCTGAAGATGCGGCTTCCCCGGCCCAACAGGCCCCGGCGCACCAGATCCTGCGTCCAATAGACCAGGCTATGCGCCATCACGTTGCAGGTCATCTCCATTTGCGCCTGGCTGATCGCCTCTTCGGGGTTGTCGGCGATGAACGGCAACAGGCTGCCAAACGCCAGCGAGTGCATCATCACATGCACCGTGCCGCCCGGCCCCAGCTCGGCCGCCAGGGCGTCCAGCACTTTGGCCCGGCGCTCCGGATCGGCCGCGTTGGTGTTGAAGAAAAGCGCCTTGACGCCCTGCGCCTCGATATCGGCGATGACGGCCTTCGCGGCCGGCAGCGTCGCGCGCAGATCCAGATGCACCCCGCAGATGTGCGCGCCGGCCGCAGCCAGCGCTTTGGCCGTCGCTGCGCCGAAGCCGGACGATGCGCCGAGGATCAGCGCCCATTTACCTTGAAGCGGTTTGTCGGTCATGGTTGTTTGCTCCTGATGGGAGGTGTTGGGTGTTAGGTATTGAGTATTGGGTTAAAAACCGGAGCAGGGCGAGTGTCGCGCCGGACAGAGATAGGTCTTTGGCCCGGCGGCCGGTTTGTTCGCGCCAAGCGCTTAATCGCCGATCAGCGCGCGCAGGAAGAAAAGCAGGTTGGCCGGCCGCTCGGCCAGACGACGCATGAAATAGGGATACCAATGCGTGCCGTACGGCACGTAGATGCGCACCTGATAGCCGCGACGCACCAGCTCGGCCTGCAGCTCCCGGCGAACGCCGTACAGCATCTGGAACTCATAGTCGGCCGGCGGAATGCCGTGATGGTAGGCGAACGCGCGCGCGAAGTTGATCACCTCCTCGTCGTGCGAAGCGATCCCCGCGTACGCGCCCCGTGCCTGGCCGGCCGGCTCCAGACACAGGCGCACCAGCTCGTTGAGCGCCTGCGTCACCACCGGCCGTGCGCGATAGGCGATGGCGGCCGGCTCGTCGTATGCGCCTTTGCACAACCGGAAATGGCCGATCCCCTCGGCGATCAGCGCCTCGACGTCGGCCCGGCTGCGATGCAGATACGCCTGGATGACGATGCCGCAATTCGAGAACTGCTTGCGCAGCCGACGATAGATGGCCAGCGTCCGCACCGTATAAGGTGAGCCCTCCATGTCAATCCGCACGAAATTGCCCAGCTCGGCCGCCTTGCGCACGATCCGACTCACATTGGCGAAGCAAAAATCATCGCCCAGATCGAGCCCCATCTGGGTCAGTTTGACCGACACGTTGCAGCGCGCCCCGGCCCGTTGCAACGCCTCCAGTGCGAGGAGATATTCATCGGCCGCGGCAACCGCCTCGGAGTGAGCGGTGACATTCTCGCCCAGATGATCGAGGGTCGCAAGCATCCCGCGCGCGTTGAGGTCGAGCACGGCCGTCAGCGCATCCTCCAGCGTCTCGCCGGCCACGAAGCGACGGGCCATCCGCCGCGAAACCGGCACGCGCACAATCAGATCCTGGATGGCGCGATTGTGCGAGAGCGCGATGAGCATAGATCGTAAGAGAGGCATCTCGATTCTCCTTGCTGCGATGACTTCCTTGTCACACGCTCTATTCTGCCGCCAGGAGGGGCGCTTGTCAAGCCGGGGACAAGATCGTCGCGGAGCGTTTTGACGCCGCGGGCATCTCGCGGTAAACTGTATCCGTTGGCATTGATCCGCAACAGGACGGCAGGAGATGACCCAGGCCAGGGATGAAATCGTGATCTTGATGCCCGCCTACAACGAGGCGCCTTACATCGCCGACGTGGTGCGGAGCGCCTTGAAGTACGCGCCGGTCGTGGTGATTGACGACGGTTCCACCGATGGCACCGCCGCGACCGCGGCCATGGCGGGCGCCAAGGTGCTCCAGCATGCGACCAACCGCGGCAAGGGCAAGGCGCTCAACACCGGCTTCGCCTATGCCGTGCAGCGCAAAGTGGCTGCCGCGATCACGCTGGACGCCGACGGCCAACACGACCCGGATGAGATCCCGCGCTTCCTCGAAGCGTTTCAGGCCGGCCTGGGCGACATCATCATCGGACAGCGCGATTTCTCCCAGATGCCCGCGAAGAACCAGTTCGGCAACCGGGTGGGGACCTTCCTCTTAAGCCTGGCCATGGGCCGGCCGATCCCCGACAACCAGAGCGGCTACCGGCTCCTCAGCCGGCCGGTGCTGGAGAGCGTGCGCACCAGCGCGACCCGCTTCGAGGCGGAGGTGGAGCTGCTGTTGCGCGCGCAGCTCGCCGGCTTTCGCATCGCCTGGATTCCCATCAAGACGATCTACACCGCCAAGGTCAGTCATTTCCGGCCGCTGCACGATAGCTGGCTCTTCCTGAAGATGACCTGGCGCATCTGGCGCGCGCGGCGACGGGGCAGGTTCGAGTCATGATCGTCGCGGGGATCCTGCTTCTGGCGGCCGGCGTCCTCTTTCCGCTGGCGCTGCTGATCTGGCTGAGCAACCGGCTGGGCCGACCGCCGGCGCTTGCCCCGCGCCGGGTGGGCATGTGGCTGGCGCTCAACTTCTTATTGCCGGTCGGCCTGGTGCTCTGGGGCCTGCGGCTGATCTCGCCCCGGGTGGCCGCCTCGGCCGCGCTCCAAAGTGCAGCGACTGCGGCCCTGCTTGCGGCCGCGCTCCTGGTCCTGGGACTGGCGGCCGAGGCGCTCCGGCATCGCCGCGCCGCGCCACAGGGAGACGAGCATGGCCGCCGCTGACGCGCGCTATTTGATCTTCGAGGCGCCCACGTGGGGTTGGATCGGCCTGGCCGCTTCGCCCCGGGGACTATGTCGGTTGACCCTGCCGCGCGCCACCGAGCCGGCGGCGCTGGCCGCGCTCACACGGCAATGGCCAGAGGCCGCGCCGGCGCCGGATGATCCACTGTTGCGCGAGGCCGCGCAGCAGGTGGCGGCTTTCCTGGCCGGCACGCGTCGAGAGTTCGCGCTGGCGCTCGATCTGAGCGGCCACACCCCTTTCGAACGGGCGGTTTGGGCGGCCGTGGCGCGCATCCCCTACGGCCAGACGCGCACCTACACCTGGGTGGCCGATCAGGTGGCCGGCGGCCGGGCCGCCGCCCAGGCGGTGGGCGCGGCCGTGGGCGCCAACCCCGTCCCCCTCATCATCCCCTGCCATCGCGTCATCGCCGCGGACGGCAGCCTGCGCGGCTTCGCCGGCGGCCTCGCCATGAAGGCCCGGTTGCTCGCCCTGGAAAACGGCCAGGGCCAGTTCGCTCTGGGAACGGAGCAAGAGTAGCCATGCGCTTCGCGGTCTTCGGCGACATCCACGGCAATATCTTCGGGCTGGAAGCTGTGCTGGCCGACCTGCGTCGCCACAGCCCCGACGGCCTGCTCGTGACCGGCGACCTGGTCTACAAGCTGCCCTGGGGCGCCGAGGTGGTAGACTTGTTGCGCACATTGCCGCATCAGGCCGTGCTCGGCAATTCGGAGCTTTATGTGACGCTTTGGGATACGCCGCTGTGGCCGGCCGAGCAGTGGAACCTGCCCCTGGCGCACGAAATGGTGGCCTGGGAACGGGCGCGCTTGGGGCCGGAGCGGCTGGCCTGGCTGGCCGCATTGCCGGAGCACGTCGCGCTTTCAGCCGGCCGGCTCGAAGATCTGCTCGTGGTGCACGGCGTGCCGGGCAACCCGTTCCTGCCGTTTCTGGCCCGCCCGGGCGCAGACCGCTCGCCGTGGGTGCAAACCGATGCACGCGTCCGGGAGCTGCTGGGCGACGTAGACGCCGATGTCGTGGTCTGTGGCCACACCCATACCGCCATGATCCGTCGGGCCGCCTCGCGCGCGCGGCCCGACGTGCTGATCGTCAATCCGGGCAGCCTGAGCTACGGCCGCGGCCGCGATGCCGTGGTGGGCCGGGCCAGCTACGCGCTGCTGGACTGGTCGGCGCGCGCCGGCTGGCAGGCCACGATCCAGGAAGTGTACTACGATCCCGCGGCGCTCCACGCGGCGCTGCTGGCCCTGCGTGGCGATTACCCGATCGCGGCCTATGTGGCCAATCGCATGCGGCCGCCGACGGCCGCCAGGGTGCCAGAACAGGCTCTCGACTTCGTCCGCTTCCGTTGGGGCGACGCGCCGGCCTGGTGGGAACGCCGCGACGAATTGCCGGCCTGGCGCGCGCTGCGCGGCGA
>JBBIKA010000196.1:0-7753 GCA_037445695.1 Chloroflexota bacterium | reverse complement strand
CGACGCCATCCTGGAATCGGCCGCCCGCAAACGCCAGGTGGACGTGGTCTATTGAAAAAATAGCGCGGCATTCATCCCGCCGTGAGATGGATAGGCGAGATGAATGCCGCGCCACATGGCTACGCAAGAGGAGCAATCAACCGTGAGTTCTCAGGTCACCCTTCCACTCGTCGCGGCCCTGGTCGCAGCCTTTTGGTTGGCCGCCGCCCGCATGCTCCGCAAAACCGATCCCGGCGGTGCCAGGTTGGCGCGCGTCGGCGGCATCCTGGCAATTGTGCTGTGCGGCGCCCTGATCGCGGTTGCGGCGATCAACTTACCGATTTCAGCCGCGGTGGCCATTCCGATGTTTGTGGCTGCGATCGTCGAATTCGGCTTCGTCATTGCCTTTGTGACGCGCGTGGCGAGCGGCCGAGTTTCTCAACGGCTGTTCTTGATTTGCGTGCTCGCGATCATCGCCTGTATCCTGCTCGGCATCGTGTTGATGTTCCAGCCCTGGACGCCGGCCGTGTTCGGCATCGGCTTTGACTTGGTGCTGATCGCGTTGGTGGCCTTCATGATCTGGAGCCACATCACGCCTCAGAACCGGACGAAGGCCGGCGACGAAAGGCATGGTTGATGTCTGGCCGGCCGAACAGACTACGCCGTGGAGGCCATAATGCCTGCCGCCGAGGGTGTGTAGATCCAGGCGCCATCATGACGAGTCACTCGCGCGGCGCGGCGGGCTTGACCGCAGTGACGGCCAGGCTATAGACCGTCACCCCGGCGACCCGACCGCCGCTGAGGCTGCGCGTGGCCCGCACGTCGGCAAACCCCGCTCCGCGCACCAGATCCAGATACTCCTGCTCCGGCAGCGCGCCGCTCACGCAGCCGGCCCAGGCGGCCGGGTCACGGCGCAGGCCGGCCGGCAACGCCGCGTCCGTCACCATGTCGCTGATCGCCAGCCGCCCTCCGGCTTTGAGCACGCGGAAGGCTTCTTCGAATACCAATCCTTTGTCCTCGCACAGGTTGATGACGCAATTCGAGATGATCACATCCACGGAGGCATCGGCGATCGGCATGGCCTCGGCCCGGCCCAGGCGAAACTCGACGTTGATCAGCCCGGCCTCGGCCGCCGCGCGGCGACTGCACTCGATCATGGCCGGCGTTATGTCCAGGCCGATCACCCGGCCCGTTGGCCCCACGCGCTGCGCAGCGAAAAAGGCATCCAGCCCGGCGCCGCTGCCGATATCGAGCACCGTTTCGCCTGCGCGCAGCGAGGCGAGTGCGGTCGGATTGCCGCACCCCAGCGAGAGCTGCGCGGCCGCAGTCGGCGCAGCCGCGAGCTGTTCCGCCGTGTAGCCCGTCTGCCATGTCACCCCCTCTGCCGCGGCGCCGATCAATGTCATGGCGTGATCGGCCGTGCAACAGCCCGCGCTGAGGGGAATGTCGGCCGTGAATTCGGTCATGAGGGCCCCTGAGCCACAGCAAGAGGTCGCCGCGTTCGCGTTGGCCTCCGCTTGCGGCCCACAGCAGGCCGCGGCCAGGCCGGCATCAGCCGCCGGGCCGCCGTCGGCCGACGCGCCGCAGGACGCCGCGGCCTGGGCCAGCGCGGCGTAGTTCGCCTGCACCGCGGCGCCGGCGCCCGCTACCCGCTGCGTACCGACCGCTACAAACACGCTGATCTCCGCCTGCTCCTGGCCCGGTTCACGCGCCGCGGCACAGCACGATGGGCCGGCGCGATCCACCCACACGTTGACCAGTCCCGCCTCGCGCAACCACGCCTTCACCTGAGCTCGCGCGAAGCCGAGCCATTCGTCGGCCATCTCGGTCCGCAGCCATTCATGGCTATGCTGATCCAGGTCGGTGATCACCAGCCGGCCGCCCGGCCGCAAGAGCCGCGCCATCTCGCGGATGGCCGCAGCCGGGTCTGGGCAATGGTGCAGAAACATGTTGGCCAGTACGGCGTCCACGCTGGCATCGGGCAGGGGCAACGCACCCCCATCCGTCAGGTGATAGGTCACATTGGTGAAGTGCGCCAGGTTGCGCCGGGCAACCTCCAACATGGCCGGCGAACCGTCCAGCGCGTAGACCCGTTCGACCAGCGGCGCCAGCCCGGCCGCCAGGAAGCCGGTCCCACAACCCACATCGGCCACATGCATCTCCGGCCGCAGATAGGCGCGCGCGATGGCAACGTCGCGCACGGCAGAGGGAAAATAGCCGGCGCGCAGCGTATCCCACTGGGGTGCGATGCGCTCGAAGTAACGCGCCGCGGCCTGTGTCATTTCCATGATCTACCTCCCGGTTGTTTATATCGCAAGCCAGTCCTCGATCTGGCGCTTCAGCCAGCGGATGCCCTCGACATCGAGACAGTAGCAGGTGGCCGGCCCCTCGATTTCCCCGCGGATCAGGCCCGCCTCGCGCAGCACCTTCAGATGCTGGCTCACGGTGGACTGGGCCAACGGCATGGTGTCCACGATCTCCTGCGTGATGCAGGTCTGGCGCTCGGCCAGCGTCTGCATGATGCGGAAACGCACCGGGTTGCCCAGCGCCTTCAGCATACGCATCAGCCGCGCGCTGTCAGGGGGCAATTCGCTCGTGGTGCGACGATAGGTTCGCGTCATCATATCGTTATTTTACGATAAATAGCCCCGCGGTCAAAATGCAAAAGTGAACGTTTTTGACCGCGCTTGACGATTCGAAGAGAATGTGATATAAGTTTACATTATCGTGTCCCCGCTGCGACACATTCCTCCTGGACAAAGAACGTCCATCCCGACGCCGATTTTCACGGGCATCGTTGCTCTTCTCAGTGTTCAAAGAGGCTTCTGGTGCTGACGCCCAGGCAGAGGCGCCGTGCCGCCCATCATGGGCGATTGCCCTGAAACCAGCCGACAGCAACGATTTCTTTGAGAAAAGGTGGCGTATGTATCTCCCTGATCCTAAACTCCTGCAAGGCACCTTATATGTCCCGGCGCACGAGCACGACGCCTGCGGCGTCGGCATGGTCGTGGATATTCCAGGTCGGCGCTCCCATCAGATCGTGCGCCAGGCCTTGACCGCGCTGCACAACATGCGGCATCGCGGCGCGCTAGGCGCAGAGCCCAACACGGGCGACGGCGCCGGCATCCTGCTGCAACTTCCGCACCGCTTCCTCGCCGCGGCCGCGGCCGAAGCAGGCTTCACTCTGCCGGCCCCCTCTGAATACGCCGTGGGCATGGTCTTTCTGCCGCGCGACTCCGCTCGGCGCAGCGCCTACGAGCGCCAGTTGGAGGAGATCGCGACGGCCGAAGGCCAGCGCGTGCTCGGCTGGCGCACCGTGCCCACCGACGACCGCACCCTGGGCAAGACCGCCCGCGCGGCCGAGCCGGTCGTGCGCCAGATCTTCATCGGCCGCGGGCCAAGCGTGGCCGATGAAATGGCCTTCGAGCGCAAGCTGTTCGTCATCCGTCGCCTGGCCGAGAAAGCGATCCGCTACGCGGAGACGGGCGGCGATCCCGACTTCTATATCCCCAGCCTCTCTTGCCGCACGATCGTCTACAAGGGCATGTTGACCGCCACCCAACTGGGCGAATTCTACCCGGAACTGTACGACGAGCGGATGGAGACCGCCATTGCGCTGGTCCATTCCCGCTTCAGCACCAACACCTTCCCGAGCTGGCCGCGCGCGCAGCCGTTCCGCTACATGATGCACAACGGCGAGATCAACACCATCCGCGGCAACCAGAACTGGATGTACGCCCGCCAGGCGGTCTTCGAGTCGGAACTGTTCGGCGACGACCTGAAGCGCGTGTTGCCCGTGATTGCGGCCGACGGCAGCGATTCGGCCATGTTCGACAACGCGCTCGAATTCCTGCTGCTGGCAGGGCGTTCGCTGGCGCACACGGTGATGATGATGATCCCCGAGCCGTGGAACGCCGATCCCGACATGAGCCCGGAGAAACGCGCCTTCTACGAGTTCCACGCCAGCATCATGGAGCCGTGGGATGGCCCGGCCTCGATCGCCTTCACCGATGGCCGTTACGCCGGCGCGGTGCTCGATCGCAACGGCCTGCGCCCCTCGCGCTATTACATCACGGCCGATGGCCTGCTCGTCTTGGCCTCCGAGGTCGGCGTGTTGCCGGAGATCCCGCCGGAGGCCGTGATCGAGAAAGGGCGATTGCGCGCCGGCCGGATGTTACTGGTAGATACGGTGGAGGGCCGCATCATCTCGGACGAAGAGATCAAGCATACCATCGCCACGGCCGAGCCGTACGAGCAGTGGCTGCGCGAGAATCTGGTGGAGTTGAAGGACGTGCCGGCCGGCAAGAGCGCTGCCAAGGCGCCGCAGGCCATGCAAAGCGAAAACGGCGCCGGAGCGCCGCAGGTCGTGCAAATTGAAAGCGGCGCCGGGGTGCCGCAAGCCAAGACGCCGCAGGGCAAAGAGGAGCCGCTCGTCCGGCGCCAGCTCGCCTTCGGCTACACCTTCGAAGACCTCAACCTGATCCTGGGGCCGATGGCGCGCGACGGCGTGGAGCCGGTCGGCTCGATGGGCAACGATACGCCGCCGGCCGTGCTTTCGGAGCGGCCGCAACTGCTCTACTCCTACTTCAAGCAGCTCTTCGCCCAGGTGACCAACCCGCCCATTGACGCCATTCGCGAGGAGATCGTCACCAGCAAGGCCGTGGCGCTGGGCGCAGAGGGCAATCTGCTGAAGCCGGGGCCGCAGAGCTGTCGGCAGCTCATCTTGAAGCAGCCGATCGTCACCCCGGCCGAGTTCGCCAAGTTGCAACAGCTCGACCTGCCCGGCCTGCGCGCCATCACCCTCTCGACCCTCTTCGACGCCGGTGCCGGGGCCGCAGGATTGCAGGCCGCCCTCGACGGCCTGTTCGCCGCGGCCGACCAGGCCATCCGCGAGGGCTACAGCATCCTGATCCTCTCGGACCGCGGGGTGGATCGCAAGCATGCGCCGATCCCGGCGCTGCTGGCGTGCGCCGGCCTGCACCATCACCTGATCCGCAGCGGCACCCGCACCCAGGTGGGCCTGGTGGTTGACTCGGGCGAGCCGCGCGAGGTGCACCACTTCGCGCTGCTGATCGGTTACGGCGCCGGCGCCATCCATCCCTACCTGGCCTTCGAGACGCTGCACGACATGATCGCCCGCGGCCTGCTCAAGGATGTCTCGCCGCACCAGGCCGAACAGAACTTCGTCAATGCGATCGTCAAGGGCGTGGTCAAGGTGATGTCCAAGATGGGGGTTTCCACCATTGACGGCTATCGGGGCGCGCAGATCTTCGAGGCGCTGGGGCTGAGCCGCGAGGTGGTGGACCGCTACTTCACCTGGACCGCCTCGCGCATCGGGGGCATCGGCCTGGACGTGATCGCCGCCGAAACCCTCAGCCGCCATCAACAGGCGTTCTTCAGCCGCAACGGCCGCTACCAAACCCTGGAGGCGGGCGGCCACTATCAGTGGCGCTCCGACGGCGAACATCACACGTTCAACCCGATCACCGTGCACAAGCTCCAACAGGCATGTCGCACGGCCAACTACGGCATATTTAAAGAATACTCCGCGCTGATGAACGATCAGGTGCACCGGCCGGCCTATCTGCGCAGCCTGCTCGATTTCGATTTTCCGGCCCAGCCGGTGCCGCTCGAAGAGGTCGAGCCGGTCGAATCCATCGTGCGGCGTTTCAAGACCGGCGGCATGTCGTACGGCTCGATCAGCCCAGAGGCGCACGAGGCGCTGGCCATCGCCATGAATCGCCTGGGCGGCAAGAGCAATTCGGGCGAAGGCGGCGAGGATCCGGCGCGCTACATCCCCCTGCCCAACGGCGATTCGCGCTCCAGCGCGATCAAGCAGGTCGCCTCGGGTCGTTTCGGTGTCACCAGCCTCTATCTGACCAACGCGAAGGAGATCCAGATCAAGATCGCCCAGGGCGCCAAGCCCGGCGAAGGGGGCCAACTGCCGGGGCGCAAGGTCTATCCCTGGATCGCCCGCGTGCGGCATTCGACCCCAGGCGTGGGCCTGATCTCGCCCCCGCCCCATCACGACATCTACTCCATCGAGGACCTGGCCGAACTGATCTTCAACCTGAAAAACGCCAACCCTTCGGCGCGCATCAGCGTCAAGCTGGTGTCGGAGGTGGGGGTGGGCACCATCGCGGCCGGAGTGGCCAAGGGCCATGCCGATGTGATCCTGATCAGCGGCTACGACGGCGGCACGGGCGCTTCGCCGCAGACGGGGATCAAGCACGCCGGGCTGCCGTGGGAACTGGGCCTTTCCGAGACGCACCAGACGTTGCTGGTGAACGATCTGCGCAGTCGGGTGGTGTTGGAGACGGACGGCCAACTGCGCACGGGCCGCGACGTGGTGATCGCGGCGCTTCTGGGCGCCGAGGAGTTCGGCTTCGCCACCGCGCCCCTGGTGACGCTCGGCTGCACGATGATGCGGGTGTGCCATCTGGACACCTGTCCGGTCGGCGTGGCCACCCAGAACCCGGAGTTGCGCAAAAACTTTACCGGCGATCCGGCCTATGTGGTCAACTTCATGCGCTTCATCGCACAAGAAGTGCGCGAGCTGATGGCCCAGCTCGGCTTCCGGCGCTTTGAAGAGATGGTCGGCCGCTCCGACCGTCTGGTGTTCCGCCGGCCCGAACATCACTGGAAGGCGCGCGGGGTAGATCTGTCGGCGATCCTGGCGCGACCGGCCGTGCCCGACTCGGTCGGCCGCTACTGCCAGAAGGCACAGGATCACGGCATCGAACAGACCCTCGATCGGCAGACCCTGATCCCGCTCTGCGAGCCGGCCCTGGCACGCGGGGAACGGGTGCACGCGCAGTTGCCGATTAGCAACGCCAATCGGTCGGTCGGCACGATGTTGGGCTATGAGCTGACGCGGCGTTACGGCGCGGCCGGCCTGCCCGAAGATACGATCCGCCTGGATTTCACCGGCTCGGCCGGCCAGAGCTTCGGCGCGTTCATCCCGCGCGGCATCACGCTGACCCTCGAAGGGGATGCCAACGACTATTTCGGCAAGGGGCTTTCGGGCGGCAAGCTGATCATCTACCCGCCGGCTGCTGCGACCTTCCGCCCCGAAGAGAACATCATCATCGGCAATGTGGCGCTTTACGGCGCTACCAGCGGCGAGGCGTATGTGCGCGGCATGGCCGGCGAGCGCTTCTGCGTGCGCAACAGCGGCGCGCAGGCGGTTGTCGAAGCGGTGGGCGATCACGGCTGCGAATACATGACCGGCGGCCGGGTGGTGATCCTGGGGCCGACGGGCCGCAACTTCGCGGCCGGCATGTCGGGCGGCATCGCCTATGTGCTCGACGAGGCAGGCGACTTCGAGCGCCGCTGCAACAAGGAAATGGTATTCCTGGAGCGGATGAACGAAGCGGACGCCGAGCTGGTGATGACCATGATCCAGAAACACACCTACTACACCAACAGCGAGCGGGGCCGTTATGTGTTGGCCCACTGGGAAGAGCTGGCGCCGAAGTTCGTCAAGGTCTTTCCGAAGGACTACAAGCGCATGCTGGAAACCCTGATTTGGGTCCAGCAGGCAGGGTTGAGCGGCGAAAAGGCCGAGATGGCGGCGTTTGAGGCGAACAAGAGCGATGTGGCGCGCGTGAGCGGCAACTGACCTGAAGAGACGTGCCAGGCACTTCCGGGTGCCTGACACGTGGGCGCCGTTTATTTTCAGGCTCTGCGGCTTTTGGTGGGAAGACGGCAGGACTCGCGACTTGCGTGGCCCCTGCCCCCACCCCAACCCCTCCCCCAAATTTGGGGGAGGGGG
>JBBIKA010000195.1:0-7811 GCA_037445695.1 Chloroflexota bacterium | reverse complement strand
GCCGGCCCCTACGCGGCCGCCGACGGTGGTGCCCACGGCCACCGCGACGCCGGCCGGCCTGGCGCCGGGCAAATCGGCCCGCGTGTCCGCGAGCGGCGGGGTAAACATGCGCGACAAGCCCAGCTCGGCGGCGAAGCTGCTCGGCCGGCTGGCGCCGAACATAGTGGTGAGCATCAAGGAAGGGCCCACCCAGGCCGAAGGCTACGACTGGTGGCTGGTGGATGACGGCGCGGGCCATGTCGGTTGGGTGGCGGCCGGCACGGCCGATGACCCGTGGCTCTCGGTCGAAAAAGGGAGCGGCGCGGCGGTCGGCGGCGGCAAGCTGGTCAATCGGCCGGTGCGGCTGGGCGATCGCGTGCAGGTGACCACCCAGGAAGGCAAGATGCTCACGATTCGCGAGGCCGCGGGCATCACGAGCACGCCGGTCGCGCGCGTCCTGCCGGGCACGCAGTTCACCGTGCGCGGGGGGCCGGTGCGCCAGGATGGCTATCTATGGTGGCAGATCGAAGGGGAGCAGGTCAAAGGGTGGGCCGCCGAAGGCGAGGAGGGCGATCGCTGGCTGACGCCGGTGGAAGATTGAGCCGGAAGAACCCACACAGATCACATGAGGGTGAGACGATGACGCGGTCGTCGTCTCACCCTCTTTTTTAGGTTCTCCAGCTTCTGGCGGGATGAGAGGCGTCTCCGCAATTGCGGATGCGGTTAGCCCCCCACCCCTGACCCCGCCCCCCGCAAACGGGGGGCGGGGAATCCTTTAAAAGGGGTATTTTGGCCGCCGAAGGCGGCCAAAATACCCCACTATCAGCTTCACCCCTTCCCCGCCGGGCGGGGAAGGGGCCGGGGGATGGGGCCACGCAAGTTGCGAGTCCTACCGTCTTCCCACCAAAAGCCGCAGAGCCTTTAAAACTCAAAGCTTTGCCCGCGCTGCGGGATCGTCACCTTCCGCATGCCGGTTTCCTCTAGCTTATCGGCCAGGATGGATTGGGCGGCCGGTTCGCCGTGCACGACGAAGGTGTGTTGCAGCCGGCTGCGATCGAACGATTGCGCCCACGCCAGCAGCTCGGCCTGATCGGCGTGCGCGCTGAAGCCATCAATCGCGACCACCTGCGCCCGCACCTTATGCTCTTCGCCCAGGATCTTGACCGGGCTCTCGCGATCCACGATGCGCCGGCCGAGGGTGTTTTCGGCCTGAAAGCCGACAAACAGGATCGTGTTGTCCGGATCCTCGATGCCGTTCTTCAGGTGATGCAAGATGCGGCCGTATTCGGCCATGCCGCTGGCGCTGATGATGATGGCGGGTTGGGTCAGGTAGTTGAGCTGCTTGCTGCGGGTCTGGTCGCGCACGTATTCGATCAACGGCGACTCAAACGGATTGGGTCGCTTGCCCTCGGCCATGAAGGCCCGTACTTGCTCGTCCCATTCCTCGGGATGCATCCGAAAGACTTCGGTCGCATTGACGGCCAGGGGGCTGTCCACGAAGATCGGGATGGCCGGAATATCGCCGTCGGCCTCCAGTTCATTGAGCGCGAAGACGATCTCTTGCGTGCGGCCCACCGCGAACGCCGGCACGATCACCCGGCCGCGGCGGCGAACGGTGTCGCGCACGACCGCGCGCAGCTTCTTGGTGGCTTCCTCGTAGGTGCCGTGGAGCCGGTTGCCGTAGGTGCTTTCCATGATGAGGATATCGGCCTCGGTCAGGGGGTCGGGCGATGTGACGATCGGGATCTCGGCCCGACCGACATCGCCGCTGAAGACCACCCGCCATGCCTTGCCGGTGGCGCGGTCGCGGATGTCGAGCGCGATGCACGCCGAGCCGAGGATGTGGCCGGCGTAGTAGAAGGTGGCCTGGACGCCGTCGGCCACGGGCACGGGCCGGTGATAGCCGGCGCCGATAAAGTGCTCCAGGGCGGCCTGTGCGTCCGCGCGCGTATAGAGCGGGATCAGCGGCGGTTCTCCCTGGCGGGCCCGCTTCTTGTTCAAATACTCGACATCGCTTTCCTGGATGTGGCCACTGTCGAGCAGCATATAGGTGCACAGGTTGCGCGTGGCCGCGGTACACCAGATGTAGCCGTCGAATCCTTGGCGGACCAGAGTGGGCAGATTGCCCGAATGGTCAATGTGCGCGTGGCTGAGCAGCACGGCCGTGATGCTCGTGGGGTCGAACGGCAGGTGCAGGTTGCGCTCGTAGGTTTCGGCGCGTTTGCCCTGAAACAATCCGCAATCCAGCAAGATGCGCTGGTCGTTGACCTCGATCAGGTGCATGGAGCCGGTCACTTCTTGCGCGGCCCCGTAGAAAGTGATGCGCATGGTGCATTCGCCTATCTTTGAACCAGCATTTTGTCAATGGCCGCGGTGAGCTCGGCCAGGGTGCTCACCTGCAAGATGATGTCGCACAACGGCGCGTATTTCAGCATGTCGCTGTCGCCGGTCGCCCACAGGAAGGGCGCCTCGGGGTTGAGCCAGATCGTGCGATGGCTGCGCCGGGCGAGCAGGCTGAAGATGTCGAGGCGCGGGTTGTTGTAGTTGTTGCGGGCATCCCCGACCATGATCAGCGTGGTGCGGCTATCCACCGTGTCCAGGAAGTTGCGGCTGAACTGCTCCAGGCTGAAGCCCAGGTCGGTGTTGTAGTAGCCCGATGGCATGCGCGCCAGCACGCCGGCAATGGCCGCGTTCGGCTCCTGGCCGACGAAATCGGGGGAAATATACTCCAAATGGTCAATGAAGGCAAAGGCGTGCGTCTTGCTGATCTGGTCTTGCAGGGCGTAGATCAGGCCGAGCATCAGCTCGGAGCAATAGCGCATGGAGGTGCTGATGTCGCAGATCACCACGAGCTTGGGCTTGAGAGTTCGATCGCGGTGGACGATCTCGATGGGCACGTTGCCGTGTTTCAGGTTGGCGCGGATCGTGGCTTTGGCATCGAGCTGGCCGGTGCGGGCGCGCTTCTGGCGCAGGGCGATGCGGCTGCGCAGCAGGGCCGCCAGCCGGCGCACCTCCTTGCGCAGCCGGTCCATGTCCTGGTCGGAGAGGGCGTTGAACGGCCGGTTGAGCAGCTCGTCTATCCCCTCGTCGGGCCGACGTTGGGCCAGGTTTTCCGCGATGCGCTGGCCGGCGTACTGGCGCAATTGTTCCATCAGCGCTTCTTGATTGGCCTGCAGCAACTGGCGGATCTGCTCGAGGCGTTGCTTGTTGATCCCCATCTGCGCCAGCAGTTCCATGAGCTGGCGCAACGCCTCCTGAACCTCGCGAAAGCGCAGCGCCTGGGCCATGCGCCGCGCCATCCATTCGCGCTGGCGCAGGTCGGCGGCCCGGTTGAGCCCCACCATCTGGCCGAGCTGATCGAGCTCCTGTTGGCTGAGCATTTCCCCGCGGATCAGCTTTTCGAGCATGGCGCGCAGGCGTCGGCTGAACTGGCGCAGCGCCTCGGCGATCATGGCGGCTTCTTCGGGGGTCAGGTCTTGCGCCAGGTTGAGCAATGGGGGCGGATCGTTAGCGTCGAAGAAGAGGGGGAAGAGCTCCTCGAAAGTGGCCAGGTCGCCAGCGTCCTTGATCAAGGTGGCGCGCAGGGCCAGCTTGAAGCGTTCGCGATCCTGGATGCCCAGCTCTTCGACCGCTCTGAACGCGTCGGCGCTCTCCGCCAGGCTGACCCGCACGCCACCTCCGCGCAAGGCCGAGATGAATTGAATGATACGTTCTTCCATGGCATGACCCGTCTGTACATCACGCGTTGTTGTTAACACATCCGCCGCGACCGGCAGGTCAGTTCACCCGTCGGTAGCGGCCGAACTCATCCTCGTCCGGCCGGGGGCGTCGCGGGGGTCGCGGTTCGTCATCCGGCTCGACCTGGCCGATCTCTCTGCGCACCCGTTGCAGATCGCTCTCGTGTTTCAGGAGGACGCTCAACGTTGTTTCCAGGGTTTGTGGATCGAGCTGGCGCGCGTTGAGCGCCACCAGCGCCCGGGCCCAGTCCAGCGTCTCGCTGATGCTGGGGGCCTTGCGGAGGTCCATGGCGCGCAAGCGCTGGACCAGCTCGACGGCCTGGCGGGCCAGCCGGGGCGCCAGCTCCGGCACTTTCAGGCGCACTACGGCCAGTTCCTGCTCCACCGTGGGATAGTCAATGAACAAATAGAGACACCGGCGTTTGAGCGCTTCGCTCAGCTCGCGCGTGTTGTTGCTGGTCAGCACCACCAGCGGCCGGTGCACGGCGGTCAAGGTGCCGATTTCCGGTACGCTCACCTGGAAGTCGCTCAACACCTCCAGCAAGAATGCCTCGAATTCGGCATCGGCGCGATCTATCTCGTCAATCAGCAGAACGGTCGGCTCCGGGTTCAGGATGGCCCGCAGGAGCGGCCGTTGGAGCAGGAAGCGCATCGAGAAGAAGACATCCTCTTCGGCGGCCAGACGATCGGCCGCCGCGGCCAGATTGGGTGCAGCCGCCAGGGTCTCCTGGAGCTTATCGCGCAGGAGTTGGGTGTAGAGCAATTGCTTGGCGTATTCCCATTCGTAGAGCGCCTTGGTCTCGTCCAGTCCTTCGTAACACTGGAGGCGGATCAGCTCGCGGCCGGTGGCGCCCGCGAGGGCCTTGGCCAGCTCCGTCTTGCCGACCCCGGCCGGCCCCTCGGTCAACAGCGGCTTGCCGAGCTGTTGGCTGAGATACATGATCGTGGCAATCTCGTCGTTGGCGATGTATTGCTGGTCGCCCAGCGCGGCGCGCAGCTCGGCGGGCGAAGCGAAGGTACGAGTAGGCATGCGGCGATCCTTCCTGATGTCGGGGCTCTGCGCAGATGCCCCGGACAACATTGGTACCAAACGTCCAACGTGGACGCTATTCTGCGCTGATCATACGATGGACAGCAGCGCTTGTCTGCAAGCTGGCTTCCCGCGCGGAGCGGTCTGCCAACGCGTCACGCATCCAGCGAGGCCAGATAGCGTTGATAGGCTTTGATCAGGTTCTGTTCGATGACAGCGTGAAGCGGGGTCGTCTGGATTCCAGGGTTGGCGTGGATCGCGTCGAAGATCTGCCGGGCGCAACGGGAGCACAACATGTATCCGATCAAGATGCCTCGCGGCCGGTAAATGAATACATTGAGTGATACTGCTCGCTGCCCCTCGTGGACAAGGACGTCGATTGGGAATCCGCAGCCGGGACAGGGGTCCTCATCGTAGAGCCAGAAGCCTTTGATGATGTCCCCGAACTGCGCCCTGGCCTGGCGGTACATCCGGGCGAGGAGATCATCGGCCATCTGCCTGGCGACTTCGTCGAAAGAGGAGTGTTTCATAGGGCCTCATGTCGTGTCTATGCGTTGTAGGGCTTTCCCCTCATGTCGATGCGCTGCTCATGATCACCTCTTGCAAAAGTCATTATAACGCACGATGACGAAAATGGGGTAATTGCTCACCTCACCTCTCCCCTGCCCCCATATGCGTCCACTTAACGTCTATGGTTGCCCTCGTCCCCGCCCCCGTTTCACGAAATTTCGCGAAACGGGGGCGGGATTAGGGGCGGGGGCCGTACGACGCAACTGTGAACATTTACAAGCAATGGTCAAGAGATCGCATTGGCCGTCGCGTCCTCCACCCCGACCCAAAAATGGTGGGGGCAGATGTCGGCAGCCGGCCGAAGCCGCAGAACGGCTTTGTCGGTCGCCGGCAATGGCACCGTCATTTCGCGGCCGCCGAGCGCGGCGCTGTTGACATAGCAGGTATCGGGCATGACGCCGAACTTCTCGCGATAGCGCCGGGCCGCGTCCAGCGCCTTCGCGGCCACCGCGCGACGGGGATCATTGTCGAACCAGAGCAAACCAACCTGCATCATGGCTGTTTCCCTTCTCGTCTTGAACAGAGCTCACGTGCCTCACGTGCCAGGCACTTTGTGCCTGGCACGTTGAGGCTATTTCCCCGTGCCAGGCACTTCCGAAATGCCTGGCGCGTGGGAGAGGTTAGCCCCAATCCTCGTCGTCTCCCACCACGCGCAGGCGCCGCAGGCCGGCCTCGGCCTGGATCTCCAGGTTGGGCGGGGGGATATAGGGCGGCGGGTTGCCGCGTTGGCCCAACAGATCGGCCGGGTTGAGCACGATGATGTGGGGCTGCTGCCATTGCGGATAAGGCGGCGCCGGGGGGGATACGGATTCGCCGCGCCAGTTCGCCTCGCGCTGCGCCCGGCGCAAGAGAGCCATCAGCAGCACGGTGGTCGGTACGCTGGCCGCCACCCCCACTGCCACCCCCAGGACGACCGCCATGGCATCGGTCGTCAGCCGTTGACCGATGACGAAGGCCAGGGTGGCGCCGAATCCAAGCATGAAGGGCAAAAGCAGACGTTTCATCGTGAGCACCCGGTGGAATCAAGAGATCATAAGATGCGATAGCGCGACGCGCGGCCGGTTCACGCGGCCGCGACCGGCCGGAGCTGCGTCGGCTGCCAGGCGCGTCGGTGCCGACGGCCGGTGCGCACCTGGGCCACGATCTCGGCCACCTCGCTCTGGCCGGCATAGGCCGCCTGAAAGCGGATCACCTGGCCTTTGGCGACCAGGATGAAATCCCCCCGGCCCAGGAGCCGCTCGGCGCCGGTGCCGCCCACGCCGGCCGCGATCTTGGCATCCTCTGGGCTGACAACGCTGCCCACCAGGCGCACCGGAAAGTTAGCCTTCGCCAGGCCGCCCATCAGCGCGGCGGCCGGCCGTTGGGTGGCCGCCACTACATGGATGCCCGCCTCGCGGCCGCGCTGTGTCAGCCGCGTCAAGGCTTCGCCCACCCGCTTGCCGCCGGTCTGCAGCAGATCGGCCAGCTCGTCTATGGCCACGACGAGCATGGGCAGGTTATGGTTGGCGGCATCGCGCCGCGCCATCTCGGCCACCAACAGGTCGAGCAGGCCGATCGCTTCTTCGACACCGGTCACCACCCCATCCTCGGCCGGCCGCGCGCGCGACCGCCAAACGTGCGGCAGGTCGGCGAGCCCCGCCAGCCCGCGGCCCTTGGGGTCAATCAGCACGATTTGCAGTCGGCCGGGGTGATTGTGCATCGCCAGCGACAGGAGCAGCGTGCGCAACAACGCCGTCTTGCCGCTGCCCGTCGTGCCGGCCAGGAGCACGTGCGCGACGTCGGGGCTATCGAGCCGGAGGAGGAGCGGCGCGCCGCCTTCGTCCACACCGAGCACCGCGCAGTTGGGCGGCATGGTGTTGAGCTTGGCGCACAGGTCCGCCAGGTTCACCGTGCGGGGCGCCTCGCGCGGCACCTCTACGTGCAACACGCCGCCTTCGCGATAGACCCGGGCGGCCTGCGCGCCCAACGAAAAAGCCAGCTCTTCGGCTAGATTGCTCACCTTGTTCAGCCGCGTGCCGAGCGCCGTCGTGACGTCGAAGCGGACGAAACGCGGGGTCACCGTTGCCTGCCAGACCCGCGCCGGCACCTTGTGGGCGTTCAGTACGGCCTCGATGCGGGCGGCTTGTAGCTCATACTTTTGGCTCATGTCGCTCCTCCGAGGGAAAGAGAGCAGCGCAACACCCATTAGTAGAACTTTTGTTCTATTGGCCCTATTATAGCAGAACAGGTGTTCTTTGTCAAGTAGTGAAAAGAGGTAAATCTTCACCATCACCCCGCGTGTTGTGGGACCAGGCCAAGGCCTTCACCCCCTGCCCCCTCTCCCGCAGGCGGGAGAGGGGGAAACGGCTGGGTGGGGTTTGTGCGGGCGGCTTAGCCGCCCGCAAAAACCCCATTTCGGCTTCTCCCCGCCCCCGCTTGCGGGGGCGGGGAGTTCCCTCTTGGGGGTTTTGCGGCGGCGTAGCCGCCGCAAAACCCCCTTTGAGAGGATGCCCCCT
>JBBIKA010000194.1:1398-7856 GCA_037445695.1 Chloroflexota bacterium | reverse complement strand
CAATCTACCAATCTACACCGGATGCAGCCCCGTGAACTCCAGCCCCAGCGTCTCATCCCAACCGAGCATCAGGTTCATGCATTGGACGGCCGTGCCGGCCGCGCCTTTGCCCAGGTTGTCAATGGCCGCCAGCGCGACCAGCCGGCCGGTGCTGGGATCCAGCTCCCAGCCCACGTCGGCCAGGTTGGTGCCCGCCAGGAGCTTCGGTTCGGGGTGGCGGTAGATGCCGCTCCGTTCGTGCACGATGCGCACGAACGGCTCCTGGCCGTAGGCCGCCCGGTACGCGCGCCAGAGCTCCTTCTCCGTCGTGCCGGGCGTCACCCATGCGTGCGCGGTGGCGAGCACCCCGCGCACCAGTTCGACCGACGTGACCGACAGGTAGACGTCGGCGCGGCCCAGCGCCTGGATCACCTCCGCCTCGTGCCGGTGGCCGACCGGCGCGAAGGAGCGCACCGCATCGCGGCGCTCCGGGTGGTGCGAGGCCGCGCCGGGCGTCGCGCCGCCCTCGGATGAGCCGGCCTTCACGTCCACCACCACCCGCTGATCTGGCCGCAACAGGCCGGCCCGCGCCACGGGCCACAGCGCCAGGATCGCAGCCGTGGCGTTGCAGCCGACGCCCGAGACGTAGCGCGCCGCGCGGATGGCATCCCGATTGATTTCCGGCAGGCCGTAGGCGAAGCGCGCGAGCCAATCCGCCGCAGCGTGCGGCTCGCCGTAGTAGCGCCGATAGAGATCGAGATCGCGCACGCGAAAGTCGGCCGAGAGGTCCACGATGCGGCCGGCCAGGCCCGCCAGTTGCTCGATGCGGCGTTGCGCCTCGCCGTGCGGCAGCGCCAGGAAGAGCACGTCGCAGGGCCGAAGTTCGGAGAGGGCAGTGAAACGGATCGGTTGAAAACCGGCTGCGAGGCGGTGGCCGGTGGGTCGTAGGTTGGGATGGAGGCTGTGGACGAATTCGCTGGTGTGGCTTTCCGAGGTGACCTGGGCGATCTCGATCTGAGGATGGCCGAGCAGAAGGCGCAGCAACTCGCCTCCGCCATAGCCGGAACCGCCGACGATAGAAACGCGCACGCGCTCGGTCATCGGGAGGCTCCTGTGTCGTTGCTACGGTGGACGATGCCGGCCGGGTACTCGGCGTCGCCGCCGCTGCGGCCGATCGCCAGCACATACTCGACGACGCGGCCCGGGATGTCTACGCCGGTCGTGTGAATGCTGTTGCGGAACTCCATGGTGTGGTTCACCTCGTTGACCAGGAAGCCGCGATCGGGGTCTTCGAGCACGTCAATCGCCAGCACGCCGCCGCCCACCGCCCGCGCCGCGCGCAGACAGAGGTCGTTCAGCGCCGGCGTCACCGGGCAGTTGCTCGCCTGGCCCCCGCGCGCGGTGTTGGTGATCCAGTGCTCCGAGGCGCGATAGATGGCGCAGATCGTCTCATCGCCGACGACGAAGGCGCGGATGTCGCGGCCCGGCTTGGCGATGTACTCCTGGATGTAATAGATGCTGTGCTGATAAGAGCCGAGGACGTCCTTGTGTTCCAGCACCGCCTCGGCCGCGTCGCGGTCGTTGATTTTCGCCAGCAGCCGGCCCCACGAGCCGACCACCGGCTTCAGCACGACCGGATAGCCGAACTCCTCGATGGCCCGCAGCGCGGATTCCGGCGTGAAGGCCACTTTCGCGCGCGGCTGGGGGACGCCGGCTTCGGCCAGGGCGGCCGTGGTCAACAGCTTATCCCAACAGGTGGCCGCGGTGGCGTAGCGGTTGACGGTGCGGTAGCCGTGCGCCTCGAGGATGCGCAGCGCGTAGATCCCGCGCGCCGCGCTGACCGAGCGCTCCAGCACCACGTCGGCGGCAAACGCGGGCCGGCCTCCGCCGACCGGCAATATCAGATCGTCGTCGTTGATCACCTGGACGGCCGCGCCGCCAGCCTCCAGGGCGGTCAACAGCAGCTTCTCTTCCACGCGGATGCGGGAGACGAGGACGGCGACTTGAACGGGTGCGGTCATTCGCCCCAATCCTCCTCTTCCTCGGGCGCCAGCTCGAGGCGCAGCGGATCGAGCGAACGCACCTCCAGATCGGCGCCGCACGACGCGCACGGCACGATCTCGCCTTGCAGCGGATCCCGCAGGGTGAGCGGGCCTTCGCATTCGGGACACACAGTTTCGTACACCATGGCAGATAAGCTCCTTTCCGACTGGGTTTGGATGATGTAGTTGCGTTTACAAAAAAGCCCCTTCCGCCAGACTTTCGGCGGAAGGGGCTGCGCTGCCAGATCGAGCGTGCGCGCCAGCGACCTATCCAGACCTCCAGTCTGGCCGGTTGCCGAACTGCTTCTTGGCGCGCTTGAAGTTGGTGTGCATGAGTAAACTCTCTTATACATGCCAGGCACTTCGCAAGTGCCTGGCATGTGTTGACCGCAAACAAAAAGCCCTGCCTGGCTCATCTCTGGCCTGGCAGGGCTTTTGCGCTGGTGTGATCGGCTGCGTCGCTATCCCAAGCACAAGTCGCCTTCCCTGCAGGCCAGGGAGGGCTTCTTCGACTTGGGGGACTTCAAGACGAGCAACCGGTTCACTGTAACTTCTCTCTCGTAAAGATGGTGCTATTATAATCGCTTTCGGCGAGATGTCAAATTGGCGGGAGGGAGTGCTACATTGACCGTTCGCGCGGCCGATGCTACAATGGCCATGACGGTGACAAGCGATGTGCGCTCAGGCGACGGCCGCTTACGGCCACCTCGTCATTCAGATGTTGGGGCCGCCGGCGATCGTGTGGGAGGGGCAATCCTTCCCCATCGCGCGACGCCAGGTGCGCGCGCTCTTGTATCGGCTGGCGGCCGACCGCCACTTCCTCACGCGCGATCTGCTCTGCGCCCTCTTCTGGCCCGACGCGACCACCGACGTCGCCCAGGCCAACCTGAGCCGCCTGGTCTACCTGTTGAAGCAGGCCCTCCCCGACCCGGAGCTCCTCCTGCGCCGGGAAGAGCAGATCGGCCTCGACCCGGAGCGGACCTGGGCCGACACGCGCGCGCTGGCGGCGGTCCTCGACCGGCCCCTGGCCGAACCGGCCGCGCTGCGCGCCGCGGCCGCGCTCTACCGCGGCCCCTTCCTGGACGGCTTCTTCTGTCCCGACATGGCCGAGTTCGACCTGTGGATCACGCGGCAGCGCCACGCCTGGGAGCAGCGCTACCTGGCCTTGCTCGGCCGCCTGCTCGACCTGGAGGAGCAGCAGGGCGACCTCGCCGCGGCCGTCCGCTGGGCCCGACGCTACCTGGAGATTGACGAGCTTGCCGAGCCCATCCATCGCCGGCTCATCCTCCTTTACGCGGCCCTGAACGATCGCGAGGCCGCGGCCCGTCAGTTCGAGCGCTGCGTCGTGGCGCTGGGGCGCGAGCTGGGGGTGGCGCCGCTCCCCGAAACCCGCGCCGCGTATGAGGCCGCCCTGAGCGGCCGTCGCAGCCGGCCGGCCCCGCGTGCCGTCCCCTCCTGGCACCTGTGGCCGGCCATCGCGGCGCCCTTTGTCGGCCGCGAGGCCGCGCTGGAGCAGCTTCGCCGGGCCTACGCGCACGCCCGCGGCGGCCGCGGGGCCGCGGTGTTCATCGCCGGCGAGCCCGGCATCGGCAAGAGCCGCCTGCTGCAGGAGTTCACTGCCTCCCTGCCCGCCGACGCGCGGATCCTGGCCATCGCCGGCCGGGAGATGGCCCAGGATGTCCCCTACCTGGCGCTGGCCGAGGGGTTGCGCCGCGTTCTCCCCACCGTGGATTGGTCCGGCCTGCCCGTCTCGCGCGGCCTCCTGGCCGAGCTGACCGTCATCCTGCCCGATCTGCGCGACCGCTGTCCGGGCCTCCCCGCGCGGCAGGATGCCTCGGCCGCCGGGCCGACGCGCCTTCTCCTGGCCCTGGACGACCTCTTGGCCGCGCTCGCCCATGCGCAGCCGCCCCTGGTCTTCTGCCTGGACGACCTCCACCTGCTGGACGAGTCTACCCGCGACTGGCTGGCCGGCTGGCTGGCCGGCCTGCGCCATCTGCCCGCCCTCTTCCTGGCCACGTATCGACCGGAGGAGGCTGCGGCGGCCGTCCCCCTGCAGCGGGCCGCGGCCCACGGCTGCCCGGTCACGGAGCTGGCGCTCGCCGGGCTGGAGCGGAGCGCCGTCCGGGAGATCGTCCGCTATGCGCTGGGGGAGGCCGCGCACGACCCGGCGCTGGACGAGCATCTGCATCAGCTCACCGGCGGCAACCCGTTCTTCCTGCTGGAGCTTCTCCGCCATCTGGCCGAAAACCCCGCGCCGGCGGCCGCCGCGCCGGACGAGCTCTCCTTCCCCGCCACGATCCAGGATGCGGTTCGGCGCCGGTTGGACCGCCTGCCGGCCGCCACGCGGCACGCGCTGGAGGCGGCCAGCGTGTTGGGAACCCTGTTCTCACCGGAGGTGCTGGCCGCGACGGCCGCTTGCGCCGAGGAAGAGGTCATCCCTGCACTGGAGCTCCTGGCGGCGCAGGGGCTGATCGTCGAACGGGGCCGCGAGTACGGCTTCGCCCATGACCTGGTGCGGGAGCTGGTCTATCGGGGGATGCCTTACCACCGCCGCCGTCTGCTCCATCGCCGCGCCGCGCAGGCGCTCCGGCGCCTGGCCCCCGCGGAGCTGGCGGCCATCGCCCGCCACTTGCAGCAGGCCGACGAGCCGGCGGAGGCCGCCGACTGGTGGCTGCGTGCGGGGGACGCGGCCCGCCGGATGTATGCTTCGGGTGAGGCCGTGCGCTGCTACGAGCGGGCTTTGGCCTTGCAGCGCACGGCGGCCGACGATGAGGCCGCGGCGCGCACCCTCATGCGCCTGGGCCTGGCCCATCACATCGCCTTCGACTTCGACCGGGCCGCCCAGGCCTATGCCCAGGGGTTCACGCTGCGCCGGCAAACCGCGCGCCAGGCCGCCCGGCCGGCCGCAGGCCCTCAGGTGCTGCGGGTGGACTGGCCTGCGCTCAGCACCCTGGACCCGGCCCTGGCCCAGAACGCCAATTCCGGCGGCGTCATCGAGCAGCTCTTCAGCGGCCTGGCGACATGGGACCCCGACCTGAACGTGATCCCGGACGCGGCACGCGAGTGGGAGATGCAGGATGAGGGGCGCCGCTACATTTTCTACCTCAAGGAAGACGGCCTATGGAGCGATGGGCAACCGCTGCGCGCGCAGGATTTTATCGCCGCCTGGCGCCGCGTCCTGCACCCGCGCAGCACCAGCCCCTTCGTCCGGCTGCTTTTCCCTATCCGTCATGCCGCCGCGTATCACCAGGGCCGCCTGGACGATCCCGCGGCGCCGGCCGTGCAAGCGGCCGATGATCTGACGCTGGTGGTGGAGCTGGAACATCCATGCAGTTTCTTCCCCCACCTGATCGCGCACCCCGTCGCGCGGCCCGTCCCCTCGCACCGGCTGGAGATGGCCGGGGAAGGTTGGTGGAAGCCCGATCTCCTGGTGACCAACGGCCCGTTCCGCCTGCGGGAGTGGATTCCGGATGTCCGGGCGGCGTTGGCCCGCTCGCCCACCTATCGGGGAGACTGGCCCGGCAATGCGGAGGAGGTTGTCCTGCATCTGGGGTTGGACCGGGAACGCAAGCAGGCCAAGTGGCGACGGTATCAGGAGGGCGGCCTGGACGTCTTCACGCTGCGCTGGGGGCTTGCGCCCGAGGAGATGGCGCGCATCCAGCAGGAGGACGCCGGCGAGCTGGTCTCCGCGGCCAACTTTTTCGTCCATTTCCTGGGGTTCAACACGCGCGGCGCGGCCTTTGCCGATGCGCGGGTACGACATGCTTTCGCACGCGCCATGGACCGGCGCACCGTCGTTTACCTGCTCGGCGGCGACCTGGCGCCGGCCCGCGGGGGGATGATCCCGCCGGGGATGCCGGGCCATACGGCGGAGCTGGCCCCCGGCTACGATCCCCTCCAGGCGCGGTCGCTGCTGGCGGCCGCGGGATATCCCGACGGCCGCGGCTTTCCCCCGGTGAGCCTGCTGGCCTTCCCGGGCGCGGAGGCTGCGGCCGAGTACCTGCAACTGGCCTGGCGCCGCATTCTGCGCGTGGAGGTGCGTTTGGAAGCTCTGCCCTGGGAGGCCTATCAGCAGCGCTTGCGGTCCGGGCCGTGGCCCGATCTCTTCCTGGCCGGCTGGGTGGCCGATTATCCCGATCCGGATAGCCTGCTGCGCGTGTGCGCCATCCCCGAGCGGACCGGCTGGCGCAACGCCGCTTACATTGCCCTCCTGGAGCAGGCTGCGCGCAGCCGGGATCAGGAGGAGCGGCTGCGCCTCTACCGGGAAGCCGACGCCCTCCTGATGCAAGATCTCCCCATCTTCCCCCTGGCCTACTCCTGTTGGTCTTTGCTCCTCAAGCCGCGGGTGCGCCATTTCCCCCTTTCTCCGCTCAAGTGGTGGTACTGGACGGAAGTGGTGCTGGAGGCGATGTAGCACAGGCCTTCAGCCTGTGCTAC
>JBBIKA010000194.1:0-1298 GCA_037445695.1 Chloroflexota bacterium | reverse complement strand
CCATCTGTAGAGAATTTGTAGAGCGCCCTGTGCTATGGATAGCCAAAACACCCCCCACAGGAGAAGGCCATGGACAGCGGAGCCACCGTTTATCTATCCTATCTGGTCCGTCTGTGGTATACGCCGGATCGGGGAGGGGGGCAATGGTCCGGCGAGGTGGAATGCATCCAGGACGGGCGGCGCCGGCGGTTCGAGTCGCTGGAAGAGGTCGCCGCGTTCTTTTCCTCTCCGGAGAGGTTTTGGGAAGAGGAGAAGGATGTGCGGGGACCGGCCTGATGGCAAGGGAACGGTAAACGGGAAGGCAGAAAAGCGGAAAGCTAACTGATGTGAGCTGCGGTTACTTCAGGTTATATTCGCGTTGCACGCGGCGGATGATTTCCTTCAGCAGAGCAGAGCTGATATACAACGAAGAGCGCTGGGGGATTGCCCGTAGAAGAGCCAGGACTTCAGCAGCCGACCGCTGACCACGACGTATTGCTCTTAGTAGAACACCGATGGTTCCGTGCACTCGATATCCAAGCTGCTCGGCTGCCAATCGCGCAGCGGCGTCGTCGGTCAAGAATAAGGCTTCGGGAACGCTCGCCATGATAGCCAGAGCTTCCATCTCGCCTGCGTCCAGCGCCAGAGCATGGCCCAGGATCAGCAGGCCCGACGCGATCGGCCCCGAAGCGGACCGATGTTCACAAGGAACAGTTGGCCGTTGAAGAGCGGTGGGGCGATGATGCCAGACCTCTCTCCACACCGCATCTGGTACCCATACCCGGAAGTCTGCCAGCAAATCCAGACTGTCCAGCTCATCCAGATGAATAAGGGGCCCGGCATCGCAGACAGCAATTTTCGCTGTCTCATTCTTCTCCATGGAGGCCCCACTCTACATCTTCGCGAATGAAGCGCTCCAGGAGTTCGGGGCGATGTGCATCCAGAAAGCGGCGCAGAGCTTCAAAGAAAAGATCATTCTCATCCCGAAACCAACCCTCGGCAATCAGGGTGCGCACCTGCTGGTAGAGCCGAGGCGGCAGGGTCATTTGAATGGTGCCATTCATGCCAATGCTCCTTGTTGCTGATAGGCCTGGAAACATGAGATCTGATGTTTTTATTATAGCATCATGGACGCTCAAAATGAAACACCGGCTGGTGTTGTCCATCCTCCTTCTCGCCACTCTATCTTGCGCAGCGGTCGGCCCGCCTGCGCCATCGGGCGAGCCGAGCCACGCGGCCGTACCGCTTTCCGCGGGATCTCCCGCCGGGGCGACCGCGCCACCCGTCGCCGCCGCGGGCCACACCTACTACGTCGCCCC
>JBBIKA010000193.1:0-7894 GCA_037445695.1 Chloroflexota bacterium | reverse complement strand
GTGACGCACAGCGCGCCGGCGAACGCGATGACCGGTTTAATTCTTTAACTTTCATTACGGTCGGGCAAACCGCTAACAAAGCCATAGAAAACGAGGAGTCCCTTCATGCACAAAAAGCTCTTTATCCCTGGACCGACCGAAGTCGTAGATGAGATCTTGCAGGCCATGGCCACGCCCATGATCGGCCATCGCTCCTCGGCCTACGCCGAGCTCCATGCCTCGTGCGAGGCCAAGCTCAAAAAGCTGCTGAACACCGAAGGACGGGTGATGCTCTTCACCTCCTCGTCCACCGGCGTCATGGAAGGCGCGATCCGCAACTGCGTCGGCAAGAAAGTGTTGAACACCCTGAACGGCGAATTCTCCCGGCGCTGGTATGAGATCGCCAAATCGTGCGGCGTGGCAGCCGAGACGGTCGAAGTCGCGCCCGGCCAGGCGATCACGCCGGAGATCGTGGATGCCGCGCTGGCGAAGGGCGGCTTCGACGCGGTCTGTCTCACCTACAACGAGACCTCCACCGGCATCCTGAGCCCCGTGCCCGAGATCGCCAAACTGGTGCGCGCCAAATACCCCGACGTCCTGATCCTGGTGGATGCCGTATCATGCATGGCGGGGGTCGAAATCAAGAACGACGAGTGGGGGCTCGACGTATGCCTGGCCGGCGTACAGAAGTGCTTCGGCCTGCCGCCCGGCCTGGCCGTGGCCACCGTAAGCGCCCGCGCCCTGGAACGTGCCCGGACGATCCCCTACCGCGGCTACTACTTCGACTTCCTCGAGATGGAAAAATTCGCCGTCAAGAACAACACCCCCGCCACCCCCAGCATCAGCCACCTCTTCGCCCTGGACAAACAACTGGATCGCATGTTCGCCGAGGGTCTGGAGAATCGCTATGCCCGCCACCTGGCAATGGCCGAGCACTGCCGGGCATGGGCCAGGAAGCACTTTGCACTTTACGGCGATGAGCGCTACGCCTCGCCGACCGTCACGCACATCACCAACACCACCGGCTTCGACTTCAGCGCGCTGAACAAGGAGCTGGGCCGCCGCGGGGCCCAGATCTCGGACGGCTACGGCCCCTTCAAGGGCAAAACCTTCCGCATCGGCCACATGGGCGACCTGACGCTGGCCGACGTGCAGTGGCTCACTGCGCAAATTGATGATATACTGGGCTTGCAATAGACAGAAGACAGAAGATTCCTTGGGCAACGAAGCCGCTCGTCAGAGTCCTCTTTATTCGTTGCAGGAGCAAATACATCATGAAAGTTCTCGTTTGCGATTCCATCTCCCCCCGCGCGATCGAGCGGATGCGCAAAGCGTGCCTCGAGGTGGATGTTCAGGACAAGATCACGGCCGACAAACTGTTGCAGGTCATCGGCGAGTACGATGCGATCGTGGTGCGCAGCCGCACAAAGGTGCGCAAGCCGGTCATTGACGCGGCCAAAAAGCTAAAGGTCATCGTGCGGGGCGGCGTGGGCGTAGACAACATTGACGTGGAATATGCCCAGGCGCGCGGCATTCGCATCATGAACACCCCGGCCGCCAGCACCGCCTCGGTGGCCGAACTGACACTGGCCTACCTCTTCGCCTTGGCCCGGCCCATCGTCCAGGCCACGATCTCCATGCGCGAAGGGCTGTGGGAAAAGTCCAAATTCGAAGGGATCGAGCTGCAAGGCAAGATCCTGGGCATCATCGGCATGGGGCGCATCGGCATGGCAGTGGCCACCCGTGCTGCTGCCTTGGGCATGATCGTCCTGGGCTACGACAACCGCTCGATCGGCCCGGCACCATTCATGCAGATGGTCACTCTCGACGAGCTGCTGGCGAGGTCCGACTTCATCACGCTCCACCTGCCGCTCACCAAAGAATCGTACCATATGATCAATGCCGAGACAATTGCCAAGATGAAGGCGGGCGTCCGCATTGTGGATTGCGCGCGCGGCGGCGTGATCGACGAAGACGCGCTCTACGAAGCGATCCGCGCCGGCAAGGTGGCCGGCGCCGCACTGGACGTCTTCGAAAACGAACCTCTGACCGACCGCAAGCTGTTCGAGCTGCCGCAGGTGATCGGCTCCCCGCACATCGGCGCGAGCACGCACGAAGCCACCGCCCGCATCGGCGACGAGGTGGCCGACATCCTGATCGGCATCAACCGGAATGAATGTTGACGCGCGGGGAAGCACGCGCTGCGTCCGGCGCCGTGCACACGGCGCCGGACGCACGACAAACGAGAGCCCGAGAGGTTTTTCATGGCGACATCGCATCCGGTCGGCTTTCAGATCCCTACGGTCCTCTTGCCCAAGCCGGAGATTGACCTGCACAAATGGGCGGTCATCGCCTGCGATCAGTTCACCTCTGAGCCGGAATATTGGCAAGCGGTGGAAGCGCTGGTCGGCGACGCGCCCTCCACCTATCACCTGACCCTGCCGGAGATCTACCTGGGCACCCCCGAAGAGGAACGCCGCGGCCGCCAGATCCAGGAGACCATGCAGGCCTACGTGGCAAAAGGACTGTTCGTAGAACACGAGAAGCTGGTCCTGGTCGAACGCACGACCGACGGCCGCACACGCCACGGCATCCTGCTCGCGCTCGACCTGGAGCACTACGACTACCGGCCGGGCGCCGCCGGCCTGATCCGCGCCTCCGAGGGCGTGATCCAGGAGCGCATCCCCCCGCGCGTGCGCATCCGTCGCGGGGCCATCCTGGAACTGCCACACATCTTGGTCCTGATTGACGATCCCGAGCATACGGTCATCGCGCCGCTGGTCCGGGCGCGGCCTTCCTTGCCGCGGCTCTACGACTTCGAGCTGATGCTCGGCAGCGGCCACCTGACCGGCTACTCGGTGGCCGACCCCGACCTGGAGCGCCAGGTCGGGGCCGCGCTCGGCCGCCTGGCCGCGGCCGAGACCTGCGCAGCCAGATACGGCCTGCCCGCCGACAGCCCGCCTTTGCTCTTCGCCGTGGGCGACGGCAACCATTCCCTGGCCACCGCCAAGGCCATCTGGGAGGAGATCGGCGCACAGGTGGGCCCGCACCATCCGGCGCGCTACGCGCTGGTGGAGGTGGAGAACATCCACGACCCCGGTCTGGTGTTCGAGCCGATCCATCGCGTGCTCTTCGACGCCCGCAGCGATACGCTGGCTGCGTTACGCGACTTCTACCCCGACCGCTGTCACCTGGTGCCGTGCGCCAACGCCCAGGCCATGATAGATCTGGTCGAGCGCGAAGAGCGCCCCGAACACACCTTCGGCATCATCACGGCCGACGGCTTCACCGTGGCCTATGTGGCCGATCCGCCCGCCAACCTGCCGGTGGGCACGCTCCAAAGCTTCCTGGATGCCTGGGGCAAAGCCGGCGGCTACGGCCGCATAGACTATGTGCACGGCCACGACGTGGTCGAACGCCTCGCCGCGCAAAAAGGCAACATCGGCTTCTACCTGCCGGCCATTGACAAACACGACTTCTTCAAGACCGTGATCGTGGACGGCGTGTTGCCGCGCAAGACCTTCTCGCTGGGCGAGGCGCGCGCCAAGCGCTTCTACATGGAAGCGCGGCGCATCATGTGAGCAGTAGCCGAGAAAAGCTTATGTCTATCACTGCACATCTCCCTCGCCACCCCATCGCCTTTCTGCCCACGCCGCTCCACCCGGCCCCGCGGTTGAGCGACCGGCTGACGCAGGAGGCCGGCCGGGTCCCCATCCGGCTTTGGCTCAAGCGCGATGACCAGACCGGCCTGGCGACCGGCGGCAACAAGACGCGCAAGCTCGAGTTCCTGGTGGCCGACGCGCTGGCGCAGGGGTGCGACACGTTGATCACGACCGGCGCCGTGCAATCGAACCACTGCCGGCAGACGGCGGCCGCGGCGGCCGCCGCCGGCCTCGCGTGCGAGTTGGTGCTAGCTGGCCAGGCGGCCGACCCACCCACCGGCAACCACCTGCTCGACCTGCTCTTCGGCGCCAAGTGCCGTTGGACCACACGTGCAAATCGGCTGAACCGGCTGCACGAGCTGGCCGCCGAGCTGCGCGCGGCCGGCCGACGTCCCTATCTCATCACCTACGGCGGCTCCGATGCGGTGGGCGCCTGCGGCTACGCCCTGGCGCTGGAAGAGCTCCATGAGCAGGCCCGCGGCCTGGGCATCACCCCCGACCTGATCGTGGTGCCCTCCAGCTCGGGCGGCACCCAGGCCGGATTGGTTGCCGGCGCGTGGGCGCTCGGCTGGAACGTGCCGATCCTGGGCATCAGCATAGATGAGACGGCGGCCGAGCTACAAGCCCTGGTCGCCGACCTGGCCACCCGAACCGCCGAGCGTCTGGGCAAGCCTCAGACGTTTGCGGCGGCCGACATCCTGGTGAGCGACGCGTTCCTGGGCGGCGGCTACGGCGTCATGGGAGATCTGGAACGCGCCGCCATCCGCCTGATGGCCCGCACCGAGGGCATCCTGCTCGATCCGGTGTACACCGGCCGGGCGTTCGGCGGCCTGTGCGAACTCCTGCGGCAGCCGGACGCCCTGACGCGCTACGGCCTTGCCGGGGCGCGCACGATCGTTTTCTGGCATACCGGCGGCAGTCCGGCGCTCTTCGCCTACGCCGGGGAGCTCATGGCATCAAGCGAGGTTTAGCTCGCCAAAGGACAAGATGACCGAGAAAGAATTGGGCTATGTCGAGCTGGAATGGCGCTGCCCGAGCTGCGGCACGCGCAACCCCGGCAGCGCCAAGAAATGCCGGCAATGCGGCGCGGCGCTCACCGAAGAGATCCGGTTCGAGCAGGCTCCCCAGGAAGTGCTCATCACCGACGAGAGCAAGCTCGCCCAGGCCAAGGCCGGGCCCGACATCCAGTGCGCCTATTGCGGCACGGCCAATCCGGCCACGGCCAAGACGTGCAAACAGTGCGGCGCGGACCTGATCGAGGGCAAAGCGCGCCAGGCGGGGCAGGTTCTCGGCGCGTTTCGCGATCAGCCCGCGCCGCCGCTCAAATGTCCGGCCTGCGGCAAGGAGAACCCGGCCAACGCGCTGCAGTGCGCAGCGTGCGGCGCGGCTCTGGTGCAACCGACAGCTCCGGCCGTCGCGCCTGCGGCGGCCAAAGCCAAGTTCCCGACCGGCATCCTCATCGCGGTGCTCCTGGGCCTTTGTTTGCTGGGCGGCCTCCTCTTCGCGCTCTCGACGCGCACCACCGATACGATCGGCCAGGTGAGCGGGGTGAGCTGGCGCCGCACCATCGCCATCGAGGCGCCGGCGCCGGTCACGCGGCAGGCGTGGCGAGATGAGGTCCCTGCCGGCGCGGCGGTGGGCCAGTGCACGCGCAAGGTGCACCACACCCAGCCGGACCCCGCGCCGGGCGCCAAAGAGGTGTGCGGCACGCCCTACACGGTAGACCAGGGCAGCGGCTTCGGCAAGGTCGTGCAACAATGCTGGTATGAGGTGTATGCCGACTGGTGCGACTATCAGGCGCTCGAATGGCGCGTGATCAACACCCTGGCGGCCCAGGGGACCGATCTCAACCCGACCTGGCCGGAGGTACGGCTGGCCGAGGGCCAGCGCGTCGGCGCGCGACAGGAAAGCTATCAGGTCAACTTCCTGGCCAACGACAAGACCTACACCTTCAACCCGGCCGATGCCGCGGCGTTCGGCCGTTTTCAGCCCGGCACGCGCTGGAAGCTGAAAATCAATACCTTCGGCGCGGTGACCGGCGTCGAGCCGACGACCGGGCCATGAAGTTCGGCGCGCACAACTTCATCTTCACCGAGCGGTGGGCCGACGACCGGCTCGGCATCCTGGACGTGGCCGCCGGGCTGGGGCTGGATTGCTTCGAGATCGCTATCGGCGACGATGTCGAGTTCACGCCCGCCTTGACCCGGCGTCGGGCCGAGGCGCTTGGCCTGACGCTGATCGTGAGCCCGGGCGGAGAATGGCCTCCGACGTGCGATCTCTCGGCCGACGACCCGGCCGAGCGGGCCGCGGGCCTGGCTTGGCACCTGCGCCAGGTGGAGCGCGCGGCCGAACTCGGTGCCGTGGCCTATACCGGCGCGCTGTACGGCCATCCCGGCACCGTCAAACGGCGCATCCCGCCGGCCGATGAATATCCGCGCACGGCCGAGGGGCTGGCGCGCTTGGCCGAATACGCCGGCCGCCGCGGCGTGCAGGTCGTGATCGAGCCGATGAGCCACTTCCGCACGCACATGGTCAATACTCCGGCCCAGGCCATGCGCTTGCTTGACCTGGCCGGCCATCCCAACCTGAGCGTCTTGCTGGACACCTATCACCTGATCACCGAGGTGCGCGACTATGGCCAGGCGATCCGCACGGTCGGCCGGCGGCTATGGGGCGTGCACGCCTGCGAGAACGATCGAGGCGTGCCCGGCGGCGGATTGGTGCCGTGGGCCGCGGTCGCCGCGGCCCTGCGCGAGCTGGCCTTCGACGGATACGTGTTGATGGAGAGCTACAACTCCGGCCTGGGCGACTTCGCCCATCGCCGCGGCATGTTCCACAACGTCTGTCCGAACGGCGAGGAGTTCGTGCGCGCCGGCTTGCAGTTTTTGCGTACGCATCTGATAGGGCCAAATTAATTCGGCCCTACGGCGAGACGGTCAATGCAACTGACATTGCGCGGGATCGGGGTGCCCATCGTCATCCTCTACCTCACCGAGCTGGGCGGCACGGAGACGGCGCCGGGCCTGATCGAGGGGCCGGGGTGGCAGGCGCGCGTGTGGGCCGGCGAGCCGGTCCGCCTCCACGCGCTGCGGCTGGGGGTCACCGAGGTGGCGTTCAGCGGCGAGCCAGCCGTCGTTGAGCAAGTCATCATGAAGTTTCAGATGAAGGCCATCCGTGCGGGCGGATAAGCGGAGGGAAACATGGGGGACGAAGAAGGCGTACACGCCGATGCCATGTTGTTGACCGATCTGGCGCCGGCGCCGGAAGAGGAGTGGCGGCGCTTGCGCAGCTTCCTGGACCTCAACCGGCAGGACCTGGCGGCCATGGCCGAGACGGTCGAGATCTTGATGCGCCACGGCCCGGAGTTCGTGGTCGGCGCCTATGATTACCTCCTGAACTTCAAGGAAACGGCCGAGATCTTGGGCTGGGAGCAGGGCGCCGATCCCGAGCACCTGGCCGAGCGCCGGCGCTTTTTCACCATCTGGCTGGCGCGCACCATCGGCCTGGACCTGAGCGACGACCTGGCGCGCTACCTGTTTCGCGCGGGCAAGTACCATGCCGGCCATGGCCCGCGGCACATCCACGTGCCCGAGGTCTACGTGGCCGGCGCGATCAGCCTGGCGCAGGCCAACTTCGCCGGCTACATCGCGGCCGAGCTACGCGATGCGGCGCTGGTGGCGCGCGCGTTGAGCGGCTGGCACAAGCTGCTTACCATGCACGGGCACCTGATGTCGGCCGGTTATCGTGCCGCGCGCGCGTTGGACGAGGGCGACTTCGTCCTGTCGGTCGCGGTCTACGGCCGGTTGCGCACCCTGATCGAGGCGGAAGAGGTGAGCGTGAGGCTGGGGGCGGGGGCCCGCGTCGAACACGCCCTGCGCAAGTTCTTCAACTACTTCCCCGAACTACGCCGCGAAGTGTTCGATCCCGTGTGGCTAGACGAGTATCGGCCAGACGAGGAGGGCACCCCCTGGATGCGGGTGCGGCCGGCCTATCGGCCGCGGCGCGATTGGAACATCCGCCTCAACGGCCGCAACGTGGAATACGCCGGCGGGTTGCAGGCCGCGCTCAAGCCCGGCGACCGCCTGAGCATCTTCCCGCCGGGGAGATAAAAACGGTTCCTGAACCCACACTTACGTGCCAGGCACTTCTAAAGTGCCCGGCACGTAGATCAACCTCACCCAAGTGCCAGGCACTTTAGGAAAGTTAAAGAATTAAACCGGTCATCGCGTTCGCCGGCGCGCTGTGCGTCACGC
>JBBIKA010000192.1:0-7921 GCA_037445695.1 Chloroflexota bacterium | reverse complement strand
CTTGCTTGGTCGTCATGTCGAACTGAATGTAGATACGGTCACGCCCATCTCCTTGGAGCGTCGAATGAAACGTCGTGCTGACGCCGGACGGCGACCAACACGGGTAGCTGTCTTCGGGATGCAGGCCGTTCATGATCTCCTGGCTGCCGTCCAGGTTCACCGTAAAAATGTTGTCTTTTCCGCCCCCGATCCCGTTGAAGACCACGCGGCCATCGTTGCGGATATCGGGCTGACGCGCGTTGCCCCGCAATTCCCACGTCTGCCGATTGGCCACGTCCAGCACCCAGATCGCGGTCGTGTTGCCGGTGCTTCTGGTATAAACAATGTGGCCCCGCAGGCCCGTCGGCGCCGGAGCAGCCGGAGCAGCCGAGGTCGGCGCGGTCGTGCCCTTGGCCTCTGTCCGCTGAGTGCCGGCGGAGGCGACTGCCAGGTCATCAAGATAGATCGTCCCCGCAAATGGCCCTCCTCCGTCGGGGATCGCATCCAGCACAAAAGCATCCAGGCTGATCGGATAATCCAATTGGCCATTATCCGGCCCGGAAATATGTCCCTGCGGCCATTCTGCCCGGGTATCCAGTGCAGCAACCATTTCCAGCCATTGACCCGTATGGGTTACCCGGCCAAAGGTGAACTGTCGCACCTCGCCCGCGCTATCGCGCACCCATACATTCAGAAAGTGACCTGAACCATCGCCGAAAACCCACAGTTTCAAGGCGGTCGGCTGGCCGGGGATAGGGGCCGGCGGGTTGCGGCGAAACACCACGTAATTGCGCTCGACCTTCGGAATCTGATAGGAAAACTTGGCCGCATATTGGCCTCCATGCACTTTCTCGGTACTCTGAGTGAAGGAGCCATAGGGCTCGTCGCCAATACGCCACGTGCCGAAGCTCTCGAAATCCAGGACCAACCCTGATGCTGAGACGGCCGATTGAGCAGCCGTTGGCGCCGCCGTCGGCCTGATCGTGGGCGCCTTGGTCGGCGCAGGCGAGGGTACAATCGTGGGCGTCGGTTCGGGAGTCTCGGTTGCAAGCACGGTGGGCGTCGGCGGAGCGGTCGGCGTCGGCGGCACCACCGTGATAATCACGATGATCGGCGTCTGGGTTGGTTCCGCCATCTTGGCGCTCCCGCCGGTTGCCACAACGACTCCTCTGGTCGGCGGGGCTTGCCTCGTCGCTGTGGCCGTTGCGACCGGCGCGGCCTCGGTTGCCGTCGCTGCGGCCGGGGCGGCCGCTGTATCGGTTGGCACCGCCTGGGCTAAAGTTTGAGAGGTAGGCTGTGCTATGAGATCGGCGAAAATGCCTCGCGCAAGATAGGCAGCTCCGCCTAAACTCAGCAGGAGCACAAGGAGCAGCGCGGCGATCAGCAGGCCGCGGCTGGCCGATCGCCGCGGGCCGGTAACGGCCGGTGCCACCGGGGAGGTTCGCGGCCTCGCGGAAGGCCCATATACTCTTGGCGGAGTTACCTGATCCCTCTCCGGCTGCGGAGGAACCGGCACGCTGCGGCGCTCGCGCAACGCCTGAGCCATCTCCTGGCCGGACTGAAAGCGATCGTCCGGATGTTTGGCCAGCGCCTTGCAGATGATGCTGTCCAGATAAGGGGGGATAGCCGGATTGACTTCGCGGGGAGCCACCAGAGGCTGGTGCACGATCTGAAACATGGTGGCAACGGTCGTATCGGCCCGGAATGGCACCCTGCCCGTGACCATTTGATACAACACAATGCCCAGGCTGAAGATATCGCTGCGGCCGTCAACGCGTTGACCTTCGGCCTGTTCGGGCGACATATATTCCGGGGTACCAATGCTGGCGCCGGTTTGGGTTAAGCGCGGAGCGTCGCTGAGGGCTAAGGCGATGCCGAAATCGGTCAGCAAAGGCCGACCTTCTTCATCCAGAAGTATGTTGCTGGGCTTGAGGTCTCGGTGGACAATCCCGCGGCGATGCGCATAATTGAGCGCATCCGCAACCTGGGCCGCCAGATCGGCCGCCTCTTCGGCCGGCAAGGGCCCTTTCCGCAAACGATCGGCCAGGGTACCGCCGGGCGCATAGGCCATAACGATGTAGTGTTGGCCTTCAAAAGTGTCGGCGTCGTAGATCGGCAGGATGTTCGGATGGTTCAGGCCACCGGCCGCCAGAGCTTCCTGGCGAAAACGCATCACGAACTCCGCATCGTGAGACATGGCGGCGTTGAGGACCTTGACCGCCACAAAGCGGTTCAAGGCGGGCTGATAGGCCCGATAGACGATCGCCATGCCGCCGCGACCAAGCACATCACGGATCTCATAGGGGCCGAGTTGGCGTCCGATCAGGTCAGGCACGTTTCCTCCCAAGCTCTTCGGAGAGATTTCGAGTCAGACGGTGGTAGTCCTCGACGCCTAAAAGTACCGCCATTTCCTGTCCGGCACGTTCAATCACATATCTGCGGCCTCGGAAATGCACGTTCTCCAGGATCTCGCGCGTTTTTACCCTTAAGTCGGTTACGCTGATCGTCTCAGGCTGAGCTTTCACTGTTGCCTCCAACTCGGAGTCGTGCGGTGACATCATTTGGAGTGCGAGCCATCATGCAGGATTAGCGTAGATTCTTACATCTCTTACAACGGCACCTCATATTTATCCCTTCGCGGCGCCAACCGCGCAGGCAAATCATATTAGAAGATAGTGGCAGAGTCGAGAAGCGAGGCTAAATCACGACCGTTGACTTGGCCTCGACGGAAATTGCCAAGTCCAAACCGAAAGAATTTTAACCCTTGCAGAATGAACGGTATATGATCTCTATCATATTTCGCTCATCTGATGTCAACGCATGTGGTCTTATAACACAGAAGGCTCAAAATACGGATCGTAACGACAATGCTTTGTTAGATCGGCAAGGCCGCCCTTCCCGCCGCGGCGGCCGCCCGACCGTTGAAATGGGGTTTGCGGGCGGCTTCGCCGCCCGCAAACCCCTCCTCGCCTGCGTGCCAGCCTGCCCTGCCCGCGGCCGCTGCCGCAGGCAGCAGGCTGGCGGCCAGGCCAGGGACACTTCAGAAGTGCCTGGCACATGATTTTCAGGGCAATCACAATATATCACAAATTCCCGTCCACGACCTATCGTAAAACTATCCTTTTTCTATACGCGCCCTCTCTTGCGGCGCGAATAGCTCCTCGATTGTCACGCCGGCGACGGGTTGCACCTCATACAGCTCGCTCGCGCCGGCGCTGCGCAGCGCGGCTTCGAGGGGCGCGCGCTCGGCGAAGGGCCATAGTGCGATGATCGTGCCGCCGCCGCCCGCACCCGCCAGCTTGGCCGCCGGCGCCCCGGCCCGCAACGCCGCCTGGATCAGCACTTCGTTGTGCTCGCCCGAACCGCCCAGGCTCCGCTGAATGGCATGATTCTCGTTCATGCACGCGGCCAGCTCCTCCCAATCGCCCCGCAACAGCGCGCGCTTGCCCAGCGCCGCCAGCTCGGTGATCCGCTCGTAGGCCCGCACGACCTCCGGCTCGCCGTCCAGCCAACGCTCGCGCAACGGCTTGTGCACCTCGCCCGAATGGTGGCGAATGCCCGTATAGGCCAACACGAAGGGCAGCGTCGGCACCACGCCGGCCAGCGGTTCGACCGTGGCGAACAGCTCGGCTTCCAGCGCCCGATAGAACTGCTTGCCGCGAAAGTCCATGTAGTTCAGCCCGCCGAAGGTGGTCATGTACGCATCTTGATAGCCGCACACCACCTCCAGGTAGTTCAGCTCGATGAAGCGAGCCGTCTCCGCGATCTGATAGCGGTGCGGCCTTTGGCCCAGCCAGGCGAACACGCCGGCCGTCATGGCCACCAGGAGCGCCGTCGAGCCGGCCAGGCCGCTCTGCAGGGGGATGTCGCTGCCGAAGGTGATGCGCGCCGCCATCTCGGGCAGCTTGAAGTAGCGGAAGACCGCCCGAGGCAGGTCGAAGCGATCCCCGCGGGGGCGCAGATCGTCGAGCCCGGCGATGGTGACCGTCTCGCCGCCGGCGGCCAGAATCAGCCGATCGGCCGGGACGATCTCGACCCAGGCCCGCATGGGCACCGAACAGGACATGACCGCGCCGCCGTACATGTCGGTCGGATTGCCGACGATGCCCGCCCGCCCCGGCGCGCTGCAGCGAATCCCGCGCGCGTCCGACGGGGAACGTCGCTCAGATGTCATAGGCCCGGGCTTTCAAATATTTGCGCAAGGTATAGCCGTAGCGTTCATCGGCCAGCGCAAAATCCACGAACGCGCGAAAGTAGCTCTCGAAGTTGCCGATGTCGTAGCGCTGTTCGCCGGGCCGCAGCCGCCAGGCATACACCGGCCGACCCCACTGGATCAGCAGGCGAATGGCGTCGGTGAGCTGAAGCTCCCCGCGGCTGTCCAGCGGCGTCTGACGCAAGGCTTCGAAGATGTCGGGATTGAGCACGTAGCGCGCGGCCACCGCCAGCCGGCTGGGCGCGGCGCCCACGCGCGGCTTTTCGATGATGTCGCGCAGGCGAAACGGCTCGCCGGGGGGCGGGTCGGCCGGGCCGGCCGGCGCGACGATGCCGTAGCGATAGACGTCGTCCGCGGCCACCTCTTCGACCAGGATGGTCGCGCAGGCGGCGGTCGCCACATGCCCCGCGATCAGCGCGCGCAACGTCGCACCCTCTCGCTCGCCGTAGATGATCGAATCGCCGAGCGAGACCACACATGGCTCGTCGCCCGCGAACTCGGCGCCGTAGAGCACCGCGTCGCCCAAACCCCGCGGCTCGGCCTGGCGGGTGTAGAAGAAGCGCGTGCTGCTATTGGTATAGGCCAGATCGGCCAACAGGCGCTCGTTGCCGGCCCGCTGGAGCGCGGCGGTCAGCTCCGGGTCGGCGTCGAAGTGATCCTCGATGGCCTGCTTGCGCCGGCCCGTGATCAGCAAGATCTGGCTGATGCCGGCCGCCTGGAGTTCTTCGGCCACATATTGCACCACCGGCTTGCGGCCGACCGGCAACATCTCCTTGGGCATGGACTTGGTGGCCGGCAACAGCCGCGTGCCCAGTCCGGCCACCGGCACGATGGCCTTCACCACAGGGGATGGGGCAACAGAGGGTGTCATGAGGACTCCTGGGCTTCTGCGGCCGCGACCGCCGTCACAACGACCGGGCCGACCTCATCGCCGGTATCGGCGTTGATCTGCTTGTGCGTGCCGTCGCAGTAGGGGAACTTGGCCGACTGCCAACAACGACAGAAGGCGACGCGCTTGCCGACCGGGATCTGTTCTTCGTGGCGCCGCGGCAGATTTTGGGTGTTGATCATCGTCTCTTCCTCTTTCTATGTGCTCTCCCGCAGACTTATCCTGCAAACTCGTATGCCGGCAGTCCGCGCACACCGGGCCGGGCCACGAAGAGGCCGCCGGCGTGCGGCTGCTGCGCCAATGCCTCCTCGCTCAGGCCGGTGCGCGCCGAGGTGATGTACAGCTCGTCCAGGTTGGGCCCGCCGAACCAGGCCGCCGTGGGCCGTTGTACGGGCATCTCGATGACCGCCAACGCCTCGCCGGTGTGCGGATTCCAGCGCACGACGCGCCAGCCGTCCCAGTACGCCACCCACAACATCCCCTCGGCATCAATCGTCATGCCGTCGGGAAAGCCGGGGCCGTCGGGTGTGTGGATCACCGGCCGCGGATCGGCAATGGCGCCGGTCGCCAGATCGTACGCGAACGCCACGACCATGCGCGTGGGCGTGTCAATGTAATACATCGTCCGGCCGTCCAGGCTCCAGGCGATGCCGTTGGCCACGGTGATCTTGTCCCACATCTTGTGCACGGTTCCATCGGGATCGAGCCGATAGAGGCTTCCCGCGCCGGCCCGATCCTCGGCCTGGCGCATGGTGCCGGCCCAAAAACGGCCGGCCGGATCGCACTTGCCGTCGTTGAAGCGATTGAGAGGCAGATGCGCCTCCGGATCGGCGATCATGGTGAGCGCGCCGGTCTCCAGATCGAGCGCCGCGAACCCATCGCGCAACGCAACCATCACGCCGCCCAACCGCCGTGGCACCACCGTCCCCACCGGCTGGCCCACGTCGAGCGCGCGATCGTGGCCGGTGGCGGGGTCGAAGATGTGCACCCGACCCGCCGTAATGTCCACCCAATACAGCACCTGACGGCGCACATCCCAGATCGGCCCTTCGCCCAGCGTGGCCTTAGCATCGAGAATCAATTCGACAGGTATCTTTTGTGGCATGTGTTCCTCATTAGCAGTAGGCAAGTAGGCAAGTAGACAAGTAGGCAAGTAGGCAAGTAGGCAAGTAGGCAAGTAGACAAGTAGACAAGTAGACAAGGGGGGCCTTGTTTCCTTGTCTACTTGTCTACTTATTTCCTTGTTTCCTTCCTCACACCTGATACGCCCGCGCGGTGACGGCGCCGCCCTCGCCCGTCCAGTTCGTGTGGAACATCTGGCCGCGCGGTCGGTCAATGCGCTCGTAGGTGTGCGCGCCGAAATAGTCGCGCTGGGCCTGGATCATGTTCGCCGGCAACCAGGCGCGTCGATAGCCGTCGAAGAAGGCCAGTGCGCTCGCCATGGCCGGGGTCGGGATGCCCAGTTCGACCGCCCGGCCGACTACGCGGCGCCAGCCGGCCTGAGCGTTGATCACGGCCTCCCGGAAATAGGGAGCCATCAGCAGGTTGCTCAGGTTCGGGTCGGCGTCGAACGCCTCCTTGATCTTGCCCAGGAAGACCGAACGGATGATGCACCCGCCGCGCCACATCAGGGCGATGCCGCCGAAGTTCAGATTCCACTTGTAGGCCTCGGCCGCGGCGCGCATCAGCATGTAGCCCTGGGTGTAAGAGACGATCTTCGAGGCATAGACCGCCTCTTCCAGGTCGGCCAGGAACGCGTCCCGGTCGGCGATGGCGGCCGGCGCCGGGCCCTTCAGCGCGGCCGAAGCGGCCACGCGCTCGTCCTTCAGCGCGGAGAGCGCGCGGGCAAACACCGCCTCGCCGATCAGCGTGAGCGGAATCCCCTGGTCGAGCGCGGAGATCACGGTCCACTTGCCGGTGCCCTTCTGGCCGGCGCGATCCAGGATGACGTCAATGATCGCCGTGCCATCGGCATCGCGATAGCCGAGGATGTCGCGCGTGATCTCGATCAGGTACGACTCCAGCTTGCCTCGATTCCAACGATCGAATACAGCGCGCATCTCGTCGTTGCTCATCCCCAGGCCTTCCTTCATCAGGTGATAGGCCTCGGCAATGATCTGCATGTCGCCGTACTCGATGCCGTTGTGCACCATCTTGACGAAGTGGCCGGCGCCGTTCTCGCCGACCCAGTCGCAACAGGGCGCGCCGTTCGGATCCCCCTCGGGCACTTTGGCCGCGATGGCCTGAAAGATCGGCTTGATGTGCGGCCACGCGGCCGGCGAACCGCCCGGCATCAGCGAGGGACCGTGCCGCGCGCCCTCCTCGCCGCCCGAAACGCCGGTGCCGATGTAGAGCAGTCCCTTCGATTCGACGTAAGCCGTGCGGCGGATGGTATCCTCGTAGTTCGAGTTGCCGCCGTCAATGATGATGTCGCCCGGCTCCAACACGCCGAGCAGCTTCTCGATGAGCTCATCCACGGGGCGGCCCGCCTGCACCATCAACATCACGCGCCGCGGCCGCTTGAGCAATGCCGCCAGCTCCTCCAACGTATGCGCGCCGTAGATCGCGCGGCCCTGGGCGCTGGTGGCAAGAAACTGATCCGTCACCGAGGTGGTGCGATTGTAGACGGCCACCGCGAACCCGTGATCGTTCATGTTCAAGGCCAGGTTCTGGCCCATGACGGCCAGTCCGATCAATCCGATATCCGCTTTGGTCATGGTCTCTTCTCCTGAGTCAAAAAGCTGGTTAGTACGACCTACTGCTTTGTTAGCCAAGAATTTACTTTTTCGGCCGCCTTACCTCTCTCACCCCCCGGCCCCCGCTCTCCCCTGAAAGGGGAG
>JBBIKA010000191.1:0-7991 GCA_037445695.1 Chloroflexota bacterium | reverse complement strand
CTCACGCCTCGACGATCAGCTTGCCGCGCAGCATCCCCATCTGGCACTGGAAGCCGTACTCGCCCGGCCGCTCCGGCGTGAACTCGACGGCTACCTCCTCGCCCTCCGGCAGATGGGCGCTCCGGCCGAAGTCCGGAAAGAGCACCATCTCCGAGCAGCTTGCGCTTTCCCGGCGGGTGAAGCGCAGGCGCACCGGCCGTCCGGCCTTGACCACGATGACGTCGGGCGTGTAGCCGCCCTTGACGGTCACGGCGGCCTCCTGGACGCCGCCGGCGGTGACCGCGACGCGCGCTCGCCCTTTCGGCGCCAACCAGAAGAACCAGGCGATGAAGCCGCTCAATGCCACACCGGCCAACGTTACGATGACTTGTGCTGTGGTCATGACTTCCCTCCTCTGCTATGGCCGGCCTATGCCCCTGCGGGCTGAAGCCTCACCGGCCCTATAGCCTACGCTTTCATTCTGAATCTCCGCAACCGATTGGCATTGCTCACCACGGTTACGCTGGAAAAAGCCATGGCGGCGCCGGCGATCAGCGGGCTGAGCAGGATGCCGAAGAACGGATAGAGCAGCCCCATCGCCACCGGCACGCCCAACACGTTGTAGATGAACGCGCCAACCAGGTTCTGTTTGATGTTGCGCATGGTGGCCCGGCTCACCTCGATGGCCGTCACGACCCCGCGCAGGCTACCCTTGATCAACGTGATGTCGGACGCTTCGATGGCCACGTCGGTGCCCGTGCCGATCGCCATGCCCACGTCGGCCTGCGCCAGCGCCGGCGCGTCGTTGATGCCGTCACCGACCATGGCGACCTTCTTGCCCTCCGCCTGCAACAGGTGGACGTGATGCGCCTTGTCCTCCGGCAGCACCTCAGCCAGCACGCGATCCACGCCCACCTGCCGGGCGATGGCCGCGGCCGTGCGGCGGTTATCGCCCGTGATCATCACGACTTCGAGGCCCATGCGGTGCAACGCGGCGATGGCCGCGGCGGAGTCGGGCTTGACCGTGTCGGCCACGGCGACGAGGCCGGCAGCCTGGCCGTCCACTGCGACGTACATCGGCGTCTTGCCCTGATCCGCCAGCGCGGCGGCCTGGGCCTCCAGATCGCCCGGGGCGACGCCCTCGCGCTGCATCAGCTTCAGGTTGCCTACCGCCAGCTTGCGGCCTTCCACCGTCGCCAGCACGCCGTGGCCGGGGACCGCCTCGAACGCGGTTGGCTCGGGCAAGGCCAATCCACGCGCCTGCGCGGCCTCCACAATCGCCTCGGCCAGCGGATGCTCCGACGAGCGCTCCACCGCCGCCACCAGCCGCAGCAGATCATCTGCCGCCCAAGCGCCGGCGACGAGCACGTCGGTCAGCTCCGGCTTCCCTTTGGTGATCGTGCCGGTCTTGTCCAGCACCACGGTCTTGAGCGCCTGCGCGGTCTGCAACGCGTCGCCCGAGCGGATGAGGATGCCGTTCTCCGCGGCCTTGCCGATGCCGACCATCAGGCTCATCGGCGTGGCCAGGCCCAACGCGCAGGGGCAGGCGATGATCAGGACGGTCACGCTCGTAACCAGCGCGTACACCAGTTGCGGCTGCGGGCCGAAGTCGAACCAGGCGACGAAGGTCAGCACGGCCAGGATCATCACGATCGGCACGAAATAGCCGGAGATCGTGTCGGCCAGGCGAGCGATGGGCGCCTTGCTGTTCTGCGCGTCCTGCACCAGCTTGACGATCTGCGCCAGCGCGGTATCCTTGCCCACCTTCGTAGCGCGGAACTTGAAGGCGCCGGTCTTGTTCAGCGTGGCGCCGATCACCTCGTCGCCGACCCCTTTGCTGACCGGCAGCGACTCGCCGGTGAGCATGGACTCGTCCACGGCCGAGCTGCCCTCCACGATCACGCCGTCCACCGGCACTTTTTCGCCGGGACGCACCTGGACGACATCGCCGACCAGCACCTCCTCCACCGGGATGTCCAGCTCCCGGCCGTCGCGGATCACGCGGGCGGTCTTGGCCTGCAAGCCCATCAGCTTCTTGATCGCCTCGGAGGTGCGGCCCCTGGCGCGCAGTTCCAGCGCCTGGCCCAGCACGACCAGGGCGATCACGACGGCCACCACATCAGGTGGGATGGCGATAGTGCTCCACCCAGTAGATCGAAAGCTCGTCCGGTGCAGTCTGCAGGATGCCGAACGCCACGCCGATGTTGCGCTCGGTCCAGTTCTGCCAGTCGCGGCCGGGCCGGATGAACGCCTCCATGAAACGGCGATCCCAGTGCAGCCCATCGCGACTCGTCATGAAGACCGCGTCGCTCACCCCCGGCCACGGGTGCGTCGGGATGAGCTTGCGTTCGGGCACGAAGCGCTTGGGGAAGGCGAGGTAGATGTGCGGCGCGCGGAAGTAAGGAATGGCCGCGGTGGTGTAGAGATGTTCCAGAGGCGCGTCGCCGAAGTCGAACCACTGTCCCGGCGTCCAATGCTCGAAGTCGTCCGAGGTGGCCCACTTCACGCTGCGGATGCCATGATACCGCTTACCGGTCTCGTGGATATCTATGAAGTCACGGTAGAAAGCCACGTAGCGCCGGCGATGCTCGTCCCAATAGGCCAGGTTCTGCGAGTCGAACGCGCCGTCGGTGATGACCGGCTGCTCGCGCCAGGGCCGCCAGCGAAAGCCATCTGCGGACACGAACGCCATGAGCACCGGCGTTCCATCCGGCAATCGTTCGACGCCTACCGCCTTCCAGCGCTCGTGCGGCGCCGCGGCAGGGTTGCGATCGAAGAAGGGCGCGAATCCCTCCTCGCCGATGGGGCCGGTCAAGATGATGTTGTTGTGGCGCGAGCCCTCCCATTCGCACAGTCCCAGATCAAGGCGTTCCCAATGAATCCCATCCTGGCTGAGCGCAACCGCCTGACAGCCGGGCACCCCCTCGGCCCTCCAGCCGCGGTAATACATCCGATATTCGCCTTCGTGTTCCAAGACGGTGACGTAGAACGAGACGTCTCCCTCCCAGGGCCGATCGAACGGGAAGGTCTCGGCCGGCCGGGGCGAGTGCAGGCGCAAAGTCGCGCCGTCCATCTGCTCCAGCAACCAATCGTCAACGAAGAGTTCGCGACGCGAACCGATGTGACGCACAGACAGATCTTGCATGACTGGCCTCCGTGAGCCGCGGAAGGATCACCGCGATTTTTGCATATCTGAACTCGCCTTGAGCACGCCCTTCACGATCGAAACCTCAAGGCATAGACATCGGCATCGCGCAATGTCAACAGCAGGCGCACGGGCTTACCCGCAAGATCGGCGAGCCGCGCGCCGCCAAGCCACCGCACGACCCCTGTCAGCTCGTTGCCGAACAGGTCGTCGCTCTGCATGAGCGCCTGGCCGTTCGCATCCTGCACTTCGACGCTGACGACGCCAGCGGCCGTGGTGGCATAGTTGAGCACCAGCTCCGTGCCCTCAAACCGCAGCGGCTGCGTCAGACAGGTGCCGCCGCCCGCGGCGGCGTGGATGGAGGCGAAGCCGTGGCGGCGCATCGTCAGCCGGCGCAGGCGATTGTCAGGCCAATCGTAGTGCTCGCTGATGTACATGGTGAACTCGTCCGGGCCGGCCTGGACGATGCCCCACGCCGGCATGTTGCTGCGATGAGTCCAGTTGCGCTCATCCAGATCGGGCCGCACCCAGGCCTCTCGGAAGATGCGGCGCCAGTTGATCCCATCGCGGCTGGTCATGAACAGGGCATCCGACACGCCGGCCGTCGCATAGCCCGGCAATTTGGTCCGCTCCGGCACGAAGCGTTTGGGAAAGGCCAGCAGGATGTGAGGAGCGTCGGGGCACGGGATCGTGGCGTTCGTGTAGAGATGCTCCTTCGGCACATCCGGCGAGTATCGGTTGGGTTGAGGCGTGCTCCAGCGGAGAAAATCGGCCGAGGTGCTGCTCTGGATCGCCCGATAGCCCTTGTATTCGCCGCCGGTCCAATAGCGCGAATAAGCGCGGTACACGCCGGCCGTCTGATCCCAGAAACCCACGTTGAGCGAGTCGAACGCGCCCTGCGTCATCACCGGTTCGGCCTGCATCTTCTGCCAGCGCAGGCCGTCAGGCGAGCTGAGCGCATAAAGCTTGCTCTGGAGACCTGCCAGCGCCTTGTACCGCTCGTCAGGACAGGCCTGGGGGTTTTGATCAACAAAGGGCGCCAGGTTGTGCGACTCGATCCCGCGATGAACGATATTGTTCTGCTTCGAGCCGTTGAACGCATAGAGGCCAAGCTTGGGGCGCTCAAAGTGGATGCCATCGCGGCTCTCGGCCATGCAGGTGCAGGTCTCTTCGGACACGTCGGCCGGCGTGAAGCCGCGATAGTAAAGCCGAATGGTGGGTCCGTCTTGCAGGGCGGTGAAGTAGGCGCTCCACTTCCCTTCCCACGGTTGATCGGCGACCAGGACGACCTCGCGCTTGATCGGCGGATGGAGGCGCAGCTCGACCCCGTCCAGGCGAGATATCAGCCAATCGTCCACGAATAGCTCCCAACGCGAACCGATCTCCCGCACCTGGGCCGGGCTGTCGGCCGGAATTGGGCTTGCCTCACCCGGTGTAGAAGCCGGAGAAGGCGGCATTTGCCCGCAAGCACTTATGCTCACGGCGCTTATCCCCAGCCCCATGCCTATCAGAAACCGACGACGGCTCATGTGATAGCTTGTCTTCGCTTCCATCACTGCTTATCCCAGATACACCGCATACAAACGCGGTTCGGCCACAGCGGTGCGCCTCATATGGATGCGGAAGCGCACAACTTTCCCGCCGAGCCGTTCAAGGTCGCCTCCAGGCCACGCGATCGGACATTCCAGTTCACCTTCGCCTCGAGCCCGGCCGCTCTGCTCCCCTGAGTAAGCCGGCAACAAGTTGAACCGTTCATCGCCAACCTCGACGCGCATATTGCATGCACGGTCGGCGTGCAGCGCGACCCGACAGCCACCGGCAGGTAGCTTGACCGGACACGACCCTGGCCATAGTGGACGGCGTAGTACCACATGCGGAACAGGCCGTTTTCATGTACCACTCCGCCACAGAAATGGGTCGCGCACCCATCGGGCGCGTCGCGGTCCTGCGATGGGGTCAGCACGGGTTCGGGTCGCACGGCCGGCCTGGTGATGTAGTAGCACAGATTGCGGCGCAACGGCAAGGAAACGTCATCAATCGCCAGCAGCAAGGCCCGCCGCACGCCGATGCCGGTGCTCGGGAAGAAGAACTGATCTGACATGCCCGTTCTCCCAGCTCGGATGACTTAAGCGATATATGCGTTGATCGCCGCGAGAGTATTCCGGCACGCAACCAGCCTCCTCTCCAGCCGCTCCAGTTGCGCCGGTTGGCGCGCTGTAGCAATCAAACAAACTGAAACGCGTGCAGCCTGGCCCGTCGCAGCCTGAACCGCAACCGCATCGGCCGGCCTTGCCATGCCGACACATCGGATTGGCCACCCCAGGTCACGAGGTGCTGCGGCCGGTCGCCGGAGATCGGATCGCACTCGGCAAAGGTGCGACCGGGCACCGTCTGGCCGTTCGCCTCGGCCAGCTCGACGCGCACCTCCCCACCGAAGCGCGTCCAGACATTGAGCACCAGACGCGTTCCCGCGAAGACAAGCGGCACGGTCGTGCACCCGCCCTCGGTCTCGGCTTCAAGCGAAGTGAAGCCGTCGGGCCGCCAGATGGCGCGGCAGATGTAGCCCCGATGGGGCTTCTCAGCCGGCCGGCCCTCGGCAAAGTGCTCCTGGTTGTGGGTGTGCCATTGCGGCCCCAGCGGCAACGACCACTCGCCGGCGCGCAATTCGACCAGCCCGCACCCCGCATAGACGCCGCCCTCCCAGCCGCTGCCCGGCTCTCCCGCCGGCACGATCGGCTGACGCGAGAGGCGTTGCCAGCCGCCGGCGCTGCTCCGGCTGGTCATCAGGTGCACTTCCAACACGTCCTTGCTGCGCTGGTAGAAGGCGGGAAACATCAGATGAACGTCGGTCGTGCCGGGCCAGGGAGTGTAGGCGTTGGTGTAGATATCGGCGTCGGGCGTGTCGAGCGCGTCCGGCGCTACGATCTCCTGTGGCCGCGGCCAATGCCGGAAGTCGTCGGTCTCGGCGTAGGCGATGGTGCGCCGGCCGTGCCAGCGGCCGAGCGACAGCCCGCGCCAACCACGGAAGAAACCCACATAGCGGCCCTTGACCGGATCAAAGCGGACGACGGTCTGCGTATCGCTCATGTAGTCGCGCAGGATCGGCTCGCGAATGGCGGTCCAGTGCAACCCATCGGCCGACACAGCGCCGAACACGCACAACACGCCATCTTCGCGGCCCATGTGCACCAGCTTGTAGCGTTCCTCGGCCGGCGCGCTGGGATCCTTGAAGACGGTTGCGCCGTGCGCGCCGCGGCCCAGGGCCGCATCCAGGCCGAAGACCAGGTTGTTGGCCCGCGATCCCTGAAATGTCAGCGCGCCGACCTCCGGCTTCGTCCAGTTCACCCCGTCCGTGGATTCAGCGTAGGCGAGCATCGCCTTGAGATCGTTGGGCTGGTCCCGATCGGGATGGAAGTGGGGCTCGTAGTAGAGACGGAAGCGTCCTTCGTCCTCGAACAAGGTGCAATAGACGTTGATAAAGGTTTCCCACGGCCGGTCGGCCGCCACCAGAGGCGTAGGATCAATGCGCGGGGGATGCACGGCCAGGCGGATGCCGAACGGCATCTCCCAACTGGTCGGCCTGCCGCCCCAGGCTACCCCATAGCCCGGCTCGATCAGGTCCCAGTCTACGAACACTTGTTTCCGCGTGCCGATTTCGAGAGCCATCGCCTTGCTCCTGACTTGTCATGAAATGGCCTCAGATGGCTTTGCTCGTGCGCGGGTTAAGCGCGTCGTTCAGGCCATCGCCCAGGAAGTTGATGCCCAGGGTGACGATCGCCAGGGTAGCCGCCGGCACGGCAACCAGCCAGGGCCGGTAGGACCAGCTTCCGATGTTGGACTGGATCATGTTGCCCCAACTGGCCTGCGGCGGCATCACGCCGATGCCCAGGAAGCTGAGCGACGATTCGAGCACCATCGCGCCCGACAGGCTGAAGGTCATATAGACGATGACCGGCCCCAGGCCGTTGGGCAGAAGATAGCGCAAGGCGATGCCGCGCGCGGTGACGCCGACCGCGCGCGCCGCCTCGACGTATTCTTTCTCGCGCAGCGATAGGATCTGGCCGCGAATGAGGCGGGCATAGGCGGGCCACGACACGAAGGAGAGGCCGCCGAAAACGATCACCAGATCGAGCCAGGTGGTGTTGGCAAACAGCGGCCAGCGCGTCTGCTCGTAGACCTGGCGCGCCCATTGGGTAATCGGCTGTTTGAAGGTGGCGGCAATCATGGCCGCCAGCAGCAGGGCGGGGATGGACATGATGATGTCGGTCAGGCGGATGATAATGGCATCCACCAGCTTGCCGGCATAGCCGGCGATCGTGCCGATCACCAGGCCAAGGATCATGCTGAGCGCCGTGCTGAAGACCGCCACCAGAACCGCGGTGCGCGAGCCGTAGATGACGCGGGTGAGCAGATCCCGGCCGAGCTCATCGGTGCCCAACCAATGATCGGCGCTGGGCAGCTCGGCCGGCCGGAGCAGGTCCTGTTGGGTGTAACTGTAGGGGGTCAACATCGGCCCGAAGGCGGCCATAAAAAGCAGGCCGCCGGTAATGATGAGGCCGATCACCGACAGGCGATTGCGGATCAGCTTGTGCCAGGCGTCGCTCCACAGGCTGCGGACCTTGAGTGCTTGACCATCGAGAATGGTCTGGTCGGTCGCTTTGTCCATCTTGTTTTCTCCAGCGCGTTGCATCGGGCTAGGTAAGGGTCACACGAGGATCGAGCAGGGGATACAGCAAATCCACCACCGTGTTCGTGAGGATCACCAGTACCGAGCCGACAAGGGTCACGCCCATGATGACGGGATAATCGAACGAACTGAACGCGGCGCTTGCGACCGATCCATAGCCCGGGATGGCGAAAATGGTGT
>JBBIKA010000190.1:0-8118 GCA_037445695.1 Chloroflexota bacterium | reverse complement strand
GCCCCAATCTACCAGGCCCCAAGTTACCATCGTCCACAAAGCCAACGTCCTCAAGCTGACCGACGGCCTGTTTCGGGAGATGTGCCTGGCCGTGGCGCGCGAGTATCCCGACGTGCGGGTCGAGGAGATGCTGGTGGATGCGGCCGCGCTGTGGCTGGTGAAGGACCCTGGCCGTTTCGACGTGATCGTCACCACCAACCTGTTCGGCGACATCCTGTCGGACGAGGCCGCGGGGCTGGTGGGCGGGCTGGGCGTGGCGCCGTCGGCCAACGTGGGCGCGGGCCGGGTCGCCGTGTTCGAGCCGGTGCACGGCAGCGCGCCCGACATCGCCGGCCGGGGGATCGCCAACCCGATCGGCGCCATCCTGTCGGCGGCCATGCTGCTCGATCACCTGGGCCAGGCCGCGGCCGGCGAGCGGGTGCGGCGGGCGGTCGGCGCCACGGTCGCCGCGGGGATCGTCACGCCCGACCTGGGCGGCGCGGCCACCACCGCGCAGGTGACCGCAGAGATCTGTGCGCGTTTGAGCATGGAAGAGCAATAGCAGGAGGAGACCATGAACGGAGCATTGAGCCGGCTGCCGGTCGAAACGGCGCTGGATGACGGCATGAAATTGTTGCAAGAGCTGGTCGAGATTCGCTCCCCTTCCGGCCAGGAAGGGCCGGCCGTCAACTATCTGGTGGAATGGATGGCGCGGCGCGGCTTCTCGGCCCACCGCGACGCGGCCGGCAACGCGATCGGCATCCTGGAGGGGCCGTCGGACAACGGGCATGGCCCCGCGCGCGAGATCGTATTGTTGGGCCACATTGACACCGTGCCCGGCTTTCCGCGGGTGACCGTGCGCGGAGGCAAGCTGTACGGCCGGGGCGCGGTGGATGCCAAAGGTCCGCTCGCCGCGTTTGTCACCGCGGCCGCCATGCTGGGGCCGTTGCCCGGCTGGCGCATCGTCGTGGTCGGCGCGGTGGAGGAAGAGAGCGCCACCTCGAAGGGCGCCCGGCACGTGGCAGCCCGCCGCGCCCCCGACATGGCGATCGTCGGCGAGCCGACCGGCTGGCACCGGGTGGCGCTCGGCTACAAGGGCCGCCTGCTGGCCGACGTGACGATCCAGCGGCTGCTCTCGCACACGGCCGGGCCCGAATCCAGCGCGGCCGAGCTGGCCGTCGCGTTCTGGAACTGCGTCACGCAACGCATCGCGGCGCTCAACGCCGGCCGCACGAAGGTCTGGGAGCAGGTGCAGCCCGGCCTGCGCAGCATCTGCTCTTCGGATGACGGCATGCTGGAGACGGTGGAGATGCGGCTCGGCTTCCGCCTGCCGCTCGATGTCACGCCCGAGCAGATCAAGGCGCTGCTGGTAGCCTGCGACGCGAAGGTGGGCATTGACTTCAAAGGAGAAGAGTACGCGTATCGGGCCGAAAAGAACACCCCCCTGGTGCGCGCGTTCCTCAACGCCATCCGCGCCCAGGGCGGCGAACCGGGCTTCGTCGTCAAGACGGGCACCTCCGACATGAACGTGGTCGGCCCGGTGTGGCGATGCCCCATCGTCGCTTATGGCCCAGGCGACAGCAGCCTGGACCACACCCCTAACGAACATATCGCCCTCGATGAATGGCGCGCCGGCGTGACCGTGCTCGCCACAATGCTGCAACAGTGCCTCCTCAATTGACCCCGGACCGGTCGCCGGCCGTCGTGCCCGGCGACCGGCATCCCCGCAGGCGGCCGCCGCGCGCGGGCACGGCCATCCTAACAGAAACCTGACCGACTTCTCATCAAACTCTCATTTGATTAGGGTACAAATCATTTGTGTCCTATGCTTTTGGCAGCTATCATAAAGGCAGACCCGGCATGGCCGAGCTGTCGGAGCCAAGACAGTTCGCAAGGAAAGGAACGATCGGCATGAAACGGCTTTCTGGGATGGTTGTTCTCCTGCTCATCGCCGGCCTGTTGGCCGGCTGCGCGGCCGGTGCTGCGCAAACCACGACACGCGCCGCCGGCCAGACCACCGCCACCGTCCAGCGCGGCAACCTGACGGCCACGGTCAACGCGGCCGGCAACATCACCGCCCACCAAACGGTGGCCCTCAACTTCGGGCAGGGCGGCACGGTGGCGAAAGTGTATGTGAAAGTCGGGGATCGGGTGAAGGCCGGCCAGGTGTTGGCCGAGCTGGACACCAGCGACCTCAAACTGCAACTCGAAAACGCCAAAGTCAATCTGAAGATCGCCGAGAACAAGCTGGCGCAGACCAAAGCACCGGCGACCGCGCAAGACATCGCCAGCGCGCGCGCTCGGCTGGAATCCGCGCAGGCCAGCTACAACAAGCTGGCGGCAGGTCCCACGCAAGCCGAACTGGCTGCGGCCCAGGCCGCGGTGGCGAGCGCTCAGGCCGCCTACGATGCCGCGGTCAAGGCCGCCGCCGTGTCGAGCACCACCATTGACGCGGCCACCGCCCAATACCAGAAGGCCCTGGCGGCCCTCCAACAGGCGCAGGCCGCCTACGATCGGGTGGCTAGCGCGCCCAACATCGCCGCCCGCTCGGAGTCGGTGGCCTTGCAGAACGCCACCATTGACTTCAACCAGGCCAAGGCCAACTACGAGGCCTCGCTGGCTACGGCCAGCGCCGACGCCCGCACCAAAGTGGCCCAGGCCTTCAGCCAGCTTCAACAGGCCCAGGCCAACCTGGCCAAGCTCCAGGCCAGCGAGAGCGACCTGATCGCCGCCAAGGCGCAGGTGACCCAGGCGCAGAACGACCTGGACAAGCTGCTGGCCGGACCCGATGCCGCCACGCTGGACATCGCCCAGCAACAGGTGGCCCAAGCCGAGATCGCCGTGCGCCAGGCCGAATACAAGCTGAAACAGGCCCAGATCGTAGCGCCCTTCGATGGGACGGTCACGGCTGTGAACATCGTCGTCGGCGGCGCCGGGCCCACCAGCGGCACGACTGGCGCCATTCAACTGGCCGACCTGGACAACCTCGAGATCATCGTGAACATGGCCGAGGTGGACGTCAGCAAGATCAAGGTGGGCCAACCGGCTCAGATCACCCTCGACGCGCTGCCGAACGTGACGCTGACCGGCGAAGTGAGCCTGGTCTCACCGGCGGGCGTGCAGACGCAAGGCGTGGTCAACTATCCCGTCACCGTGGCCGTGAAGGATCCCACACCCGATGTCAAGACCGGCATGACCGCGAACGTGACCATCATCACCGACGAGCGCGATAACGTCCTCATGATCCCCAACCGGGCGGTGCGCACCGTCGGCCGGCAAAAGATGGCCACCGTCCTCTTCGAAGGCAACGAGATCCAGGTGCCCATCGTCGTCGGCCTGAGCGGCGATGCGTACACCGAGGTCATCAGCGGACTCAAAGAAGGAGACGTCGTGGTCGTCGGCACGACGACGACCGCGCAGACCAATCGGATCCCGGGCGTAGGCAACCCGCTCATGATTCCGGCCGGACCGGGACGGTAAAAAGGACGGAGCGCCGGCGCGCAGACGTCGGACGAGGCGAACGATGATCGAACTGGAAAACGTCTATAAAATCTACCGGATGGGCGATAGCGAGGTCCATGCCCTCGACGGCGTGAGCCTGAAGATCGAGGCCGGCGAATGGGTGGCGATCGTGGGGCCTTCGGGCTCGGGCAAATCCACGCTGATGAACGTGATCGGTTGCCTCGACCAGCCCACATCCGGCTCGTATAAGCTGGACGGCGTCGAGGTGGCCCGCATGAGCGATCGCGAGCTGGCGCGCGTGCGCAATCGCAAGATCGGCTTCGTCTTTCAGACCTTCAACCTGCTCCCGCGCACGACCGCGCTGGCCAACGTCGAGCTGCCGCTGGTCTATGCCGGCGCGCGCGACCGCCGCCAGCGCGCCATCGCGGCGCTTGAGCGGGTCGGCCTGGGCGACCGCCTGCACCACCGGCCCAACGAGCTGTCGGGCGGCCAACAGCAGCGCGTGGCCATCGCCCGCGCGCTGGTCACCAATCCGGCCATCATCCTGGCCGATGAGCCGACCGGCAACCTGGACTCGAAGTCGGGCGCCGAGATCATGGAGCTGTTCCATCGCCTGCACACCGAACAGGGACTGACGATCGTGATGGTGACCCACGATCCGGACATCGCGGCGCAATGCGAGCGCGTCGTACACATCCGCGATGGCAAGATCATCGGCGACGAGCGCAACGGCGACCGCCGCCGGGTGCCCGGCATCGCCGAACACCTGGCCACTCCGGCCATCCTGGTGCCGGAGCCGGTTGCCACAGGAGCCACGCTATGACGATCATCGAAAGCATTCGGATTGCTCTGGTGAGCCTTTCGGCCAATAAGCTGCGCTCCGCGCTGACCATGCTGGGCATCATCATCGGCGTAGCCGCGGTCATCGCGCTGATGGGGGTTGGCCGGGGCGCCCAGCAGGCCATTGATCGTCAGATCAACAGCATGGGTACCAACCTGATCTTCGTCTCGCCGGGCGCGGTCAACCAGGGCGGCGTGCGGTCGAGCCAGGGTTCGGCCCAGACGCTGACCTACGACGATGCGGTGGCGCTGGCCACCTCGGGCCTCTCGGCCGTGGCCGCCGTCGCGCCCGAGGTGCGCACCTTCGGCCAGGCCGTCTACATGGGCAACAACGTCAACACCCAGATCGTCGGCGTCACGCCCGAATACGAGACGGTGCGCAACTACCGGGTGCAGGCAGGCGAGTTCATCAACGCGGGCAATGTCACCGCACGCTCCACCGTGGCCGTGATCGGCGCCAACATCGTCACCACCCTCTTCAACGGCGAAGACCCGATCGGCCAGACGATCCGCATCAACAACGTCGGCTTCAAGGTGATCGGCGTGTTGGAGGCCAAAGGCGGCGGCGGCTTCGGCAATCAAGACGATCAGATCCTGGTGCCCCTGACGACGGTCAACGCCCGGCTCCAGCGCGGCAACTTCCGCGGCAGCAACCTGGTCAGCCAGATCAGCGTGCAGGCCACCGACGCCGGCCAGATTAACCTGGCCATCCAACAGGTCAGCGAGCTGCTGCGGGAGCGCCACAAGATCCGCTTCGAGGACGATTTCACCGTGCGCAGCCAACAGGACCTGCTCTCGACCGCCAACCAGATCACGGGCGTCCTGACCCTCTTCCTGGGCGGCGTGGCAGGCATCTCGCTGCTGGTCGGCGGCATCGGCATCATGAACATCATGCTCGTGTCGGTCACCGAGCGCACGCGCGAGATCGGCATCCGCAAGGCCATCGGCGCAACCCGCAACAACATCCTGGCGCAATTCCTGACCGAGGCAACGGTGTTGAGCATCTGCGGCGGCCTGATCGGCATCGCCGCGGGCGCGGTGATCGCCCGCATCATCTCATCCGCGCCGATCGGCGGCACGCTGGTGCTCAACTCGGTGGTGGGCATGGACTCGATCTTGCTGGCGACCCTGTTCGCCACCGCGGTCGGGTTGTTCTTCGGCATCTATCCGGCCTATCGCGCCGCATCGCTCAATCCGATCGATGCGTTGCGCTACGAATGATCCCACGGAGAACCAGTAGGGAGGGATAGTGAAAATTCTCAACTCGATGCCAGCACGTTCGCTTGGGGTCCTGGCGGTCGTGATGTTGCTCCTGTTCACGGCAGTCGGACCCATCCTGGCGGCCGATGGCCCCGCGTTTGCCGTGGCGGTGGCCGCACTCAACCTGCGCCAGGGACCGGGCACGAACTACGCGATCCTGGATGTGCTGCGTAGCGGCGAAGCCGGCACGGTGAACGGCCGCGATGCCGCCGGCATCTGGTTGCAGGTGAAGCTGGCCGATGGCCGCACCGGCTGGGTGCACGGCAGTTATGTCACCGTGAGCGGCGATGTGGCCGCCGTACCGATCGTCCAGGCCGCCGCGCCGCGCACGCCCGCGGCCCGGGGCAATACCATCGTCTTTCAGGCCTCCAGCGGCGGCCCGATCTATGCCATGAACGCCGACGGCACGAACCTGCGCTACCTGACGCACGGCATGGACCCGGCCCTCTCGCCCGACGGCCGCTGGGTGGCCTTCACGCGCTGGATGGGAAGCAGCACGGGCGTCAAAGGCGACCTGTGGGTGATCGGCGTGGACGGCACCGGCGAACGCCAGGTGCACGGCGACGTCCAGCAGCCCAAATCGCCCGTCTGGTCGAGCGATGGCAAGACGATCGTGATCAACATCCAACGGGGCGTCTCGCTGAGCCGGCTGATGTGTATGCCCAAGGAATTCAGCCTGCCACCGGAAGCCACCGATATCGAAGAGCGCGGCAATCTGATCTGCTTCAAGATCGCCCGACCATGGTGGCGCTTGCGCGCGGTGGATGTGGCCACGGACGAATTTCGGGATCTGCCGGGCGATGTGATCTCTTTTGCGCCGACCCTCGACCCGCGCAACGCGTGGCGCCTGGTCTATGTCGGCGATCGAGGGCTGGTCAACCTGGACATGACGAACGGCAACGCGTGGCCCCTTACCACCGATCCGCAGGATCACAGCCCGACCTTCTCGCCCGACGGGAGCAAGATCGCGGTCAGCTATCGGCAGACGGATCATTGGGAGGTGCACGTCATAAACGCGGACGGCACCGGCCGCGTGCGGTTGACCCAAACGCCGATGTCCGTGCTGGTGGATCAGCAGATCAAGGGCCAGGCCCCACGCTCCTGGAACAACGCCGCGCCGGCCTGGTCGCCCGACGGCCGCCAGATCGCGTTCCTGTCCGATCGCAACGGCGCGTGGGAGATCTGGGTGATGGACGCCGACGGCACCAACCAGCGCTTGCTCTTGCCTGCCGGTGCGCTGGGGGGCACGCCGATCCGCTATGAAGGGATGGAAGAACGCGTGATTTCGTGGAGGTAACAGCGTGAAAGCAGTGCGATGGATCTTGTTGGCCGTCCTGATCGTGATCGTGGCGGCCGCTGCGTCTGGGGTGTTGGCGTACAACATGGGCCGGCAGGAAGGGATGAAGGCCGGCATTGCGGCGCGCAACGAGTTTCTGCAAGCGCGCGGGATCAACACGGGAAACCTGTCGCAAGGCGGCACGGCGGGTGCCGGCGCAAACGCAACCGGTCGCCTGGGCCAGGGCGGGATGGCGGGTAATTTCACGGCCGGCCAGGTGAAGTCCATCAACGGCAACGAGCTGGAGATCAGCACGGCCTCAGCGGTCACCAAGGTCAAGTTGACCGACAAGACGCAGGTCGAGAAGACCGTCGCCGGCTCGGCGAGCGACATCAAGGTGGGCGACCGGGTGGTCGTGCAGGGCACCAGGGCGGCCGACGGCTCGCTGGAGGCCAGCATGATCCAGCTCGGCGGCGGCCGCTTCGGCGGCCCGGCCGCGGCCGGCGGCCAGGGACAGGGTGGTCAGTGATGCAGCCTTTGGCCGCTCCGGCCGGGCCGGATGGCGGGTTCGCCGGCCGCGCCGAGGAGATCCGCACGCTAATCGCGCTGATCAGCAAGTGCATGATGCGCGACCTGGATCGGCGCCTGGAGGCCAGCGGCACCGGCGTCAGCGGGCCCCAGTTCGGGGTCATGCGCCTGCTGAGCCAGGAGAGCGCCACCATCAGCGAGCTGAGCAGCCGGCTGATGTTGACGCCGGCGACCCTGGTGCCGGTGGTAGACACGCTGGAGCGCAAGGGACTCGTGCAGCGCGGCACCGATCCCCGCGACCGCCGGCGCATCCCGTTGGTGCTGACCGACGCCGGCGCCCAGGCCGTGGCGCGGGTGGCGGAGGTCTCCGAGACGGACTCGCTCACGCAGGCCCTGGCCGCCCTGGGCGCGGAGAAGGCGCAACATCTGCAAGTGCTCCTGCGCGAGCTCGTCACCCATCTGGCCGCGGACGAATTGTGCCAGGCATAGACGTGCCGGGCACATTCGGAAGTTAGCCCCCTGACCGCCCCCCGCAGGCGGGGGGCGGGGATCCCTCTGAAAGGGGCATTCTGGCCGCCGAAGGCGGCCAGAATGCCCCGCTATCAGCCTCGTCGCCGCCCGATCTCCCCTTCCCTGCGAGGAAGACCTAACCCCCCAGCCCCCTTCCCTGCGAGGGAAGGGGGAGCGTAAATGTTCACCGTTATCCCGCGCATTGCGCCTTGAGAGCGGACCCTTACCCCTTGACCCCATTGGCATCAAGCTTAGAAAAAGGT
>JBBIKA010000189.1:0-8155 GCA_037445695.1 Chloroflexota bacterium | reverse complement strand
GGGCGGCGGGGCGGGGGGGGGCCCCGGGGGGGGCGGGGGGGGGGGCGCCCCCCCCCCCCCAAAACCCCTCTCGACTTTTCCCTGCTCCCCTCTCCTCGCAGGAGAGGGGAGCAGGGGTGAGGTGCTCCCCTCTCCTCGCAGGAGAGGGGCCGGGGGTGAGGTATAATACGACCGGAGGTCTTCAGCCCTATGGGAGGCCCCATAACCGGCGCATACCGCCTGCCCATAACACAACGAGGCTTCGTCAATGGACGCAATCCGATACGTCGCACGATGGCTGTTGCGTTTCGGCATCGTATGGGTCGTGGACGGCCTTTCATTGCTCAGCGCGGCGCTGGTCGTGCCCGGAGTGCATCTGCTGGCGGCCGATCTCGATGATCGGCTGGTGGTGGCCGCGGCCGCGGCATTTATGTTGGGCATCGTTAACCTACTGATCCGGCCGTTGATCCTGTTGTTGGCCCTGCCGTTCGGCTTTCTGGCCACTTTCATCTTCGGCCTGCTGGCGAACGCCCTGACCCTGCTGATCACCTCGCGGCTGCTGCCGTTCTTCCAGGTGGACGGCTTCCTGGCGGCCGCAGCCGGCGGCCTGGTGCTGGCAGCCGTGAATACCATCCTCACGGGGATCATCACGCTGGACGATGAAGGATCGTTCTACGAAGGCCTGATCGAACGGATCGCCCGGCTGCAGACCTTCCGCGGCGCGGCCGAGCCCGGCCGCGGGCTGGTATTGCTGGAAATTGACGGCCTGAGCTACTGGCACATGCAGTATGCGTTGGAGGCCGGCCTCCTGCCGACCCTCAACCGGCTGAGGCAGGAAGAAGGATACGTGCTCTCGCGCGTGGAGTGTGGGTTGCCCTCGCAGACCTCGGCGTGCCAGGCGGGCGTCATGTTCGGCGACAACTACGACATCCCCGCGTTTCGCTGGTACGACAAGGAGCAACACCGGCTGTACGTCTCGGGCGGAGATGCTGCGGCGCTGAATGCCCGCTTCGCCCGCGGCCACGGCCTGCTGCGCGGCGGGTCGAGCATCAACAACATGCTCAACGGCGATGCGGAAAAGTCCATTTTGACCCTGGCCGACCTGAATTCCGGCAGTTGGGAACAGAGAAGCCGTCGCGCGCAGGACATCTACCTCCTGGCCGCCAACCCTTACTTCCTGATGCGGACGGTCGTGCTGATGCTCGGCGACGTGTTGCTGGAGCTTTTTCAATACGCTAAAGCCTGCATCCGCCGTGTGCGGCCGCGCATAGACCGGCTCCACCGCCTTTATCCGCTCATCCGGGCCACGGCCAATATCCTGTTGCGCGAGGTCGGCGCGCATCTGACGACGCTCGACATCTTGCGCGGCGCGCCCGTCATCTATATGACCTGGCCCGGCTACGACGAAGTGGCGCATCATTCCGGTCCCTGGTCGCAAGACGCGTTCGGGGTGCTCAAAAAGTACGATCGCGTCTTCCGGCGCATTCTGCGCTTCATGCGCGCAAAGGCGTCGCGATCGTATGAGCTGATCGTCCTCTCGGATCACGGCCAGTCGTTCGGCGCCACCTTCAAGCAGCGCTATGGCCTGACGCTGAAGGAGTTCATCGAACAGCAGTTGCCGACCGGCACGACGGTGCAACAGCGCATCGGCGGGGATGACGGCATCATCGCGGTCTCGGCCGTCTCGGCCGAGCTCGCCAACGTGCAGGAACAGGGGATGACCGGCCGGATGGGCACGGCAGTGGTCAAAAGCAGCCAAAAGGCCGCGCAAAAGGCAGTCCAACGCCGCGCAGAGGAGATCGGCCCGCCGCCGACCGCCCAGGTGGTGGTGGTCGGCAGCGGCAACCTGGCCCAGATTTACTTCGACTTCCAAACGCGGCGCGTGACCCTGGCGGAGCTGAACGCCTTTTATCCGGGCATGGTGAACGCGCTGGTGGCGCACGACGGGATTGGCCTGGTGGCCGGCTATCTGGATGCCGACACTCCGCTTGTGCTGGGCAAGGGCGGGCAACGCAATCTGCGCACCGGCGAGGTGATCGGCGCAGATCCGCTCGTGCCCTACGGCGACGTGGACTTGCGGGCATGGCAGATCAAACGGGTGATGGACTTCCCGCACTCCGGCGACCTGATGGTGATCAGCACGCTCTATCCGGACGGCACGGTGGCGGCCTTCGAGGAGCTGATCGGCAGCCACGGCGGCCTGGGCGGCGAGCAAACCGACGCGTTTCTCTTCCATCCGGCCGACATGGTCGTCGGCCCGACGCGCAACGCGACCGACCTGTATCCCATCCTGAACGGCCGGCGCGGGTTGCCCGCGCTCCCGACCGCGGCCCGGCAGGTTGCCGGCCCCGCCGACGGCCATGTCTGGCGCCTGGCCAACCTGATAGACGGCGTGGCGCATCGGCCCAGCCGCTGGCTGGCGCTCGCGCTGCGCAGCCTGATCCTCGACCGTTCGGCGTTTGCCGAAGCGGCCAACGATCCGCGCATGACCGGGCCGGCGCTCGTTCTGGCGCTCGGCGGCCTGGCCATGGCCGTCCTCTTCAGCCCGACCGGCTGGCAAACGGCCACCTGGCTCGAGCAGATCGGCGTCTGGCTGATCATGGTGCAGGTGATCACGGCCGCGGGCCGGCCGTTGGGCGGCCAGGCGAGCTACACCCGCGCCCTGCGCGGGCTCGGCTTCGCCGCCACCGCCCATCTGCTCAACCTGCTGGCGCTCATTCCGTTCCTGGCGCCCCTGGCCAGGTTCAGCGCGTCCGCGGCATCGTTCGTGGCCATCTGGATGGCCGGGGTCGAGGTGCACGGCTTGAGCGGCTGGCGCACGGTGATCCTGCCCATCGCCGGCATGGCACTCTTCTTCGTCGGCCTCTCGACCCTGGCCGTGCTCTTCGCCGGAGCCGAGCTAACCATCACGGCCCTGGCGCGCAACGTAGGTCTGCTGCCGTAAGCAAACAGACCGAATGGCCTGTCAGCGTGCGCCGCACGCCTGCAAGCACGCCTGCATGTGCCCGCGCGCCTCGGCCGCGATCATCGCACACTGGATCACGTCGTAGGACTTCGCGCCGATCACTTCCAGGTCGAGCGGCCCGGCATAGCCGGCCTCGTGCAGCGCCCGGATATAGCCGAGCAGGTTGATATCCCCGCGGCCGTTCGCCTGCATCTCCGGCTTGCCTGGGCTCTGCTGGCGGCCCTTGCAATCGCGGATGTGCACATGCTTCACGCGGTGCACCACCGCCTTGATCGCCTCCACCGGGTCTTCGCCCGCGCGGTAGATGTGCGAAGGATCCATGTCCACCCCGAACGCCGGCGAGCTGATCGCCGCCATCAGGCGCAGGGTGGTGGGCGTGTTGTAGATCGCCGCGCCGACGTGCGCCTTCACGCAGAGAGTGACGCCGTAGCGCTCGGCCATCTGGCATAGCCGGCCGATCGAGTCCACCGACTGCTGAAAGCTGGCCTCATCGCCGGTCTTGCCGCCCGGCCCACAGTTGATGATCGGGATGCCGATCTCGACCGCGGCCTGAAACGCCTTCTCCATCTTGACCGGATCTTGCGAGGGCTGTTCCATCGCCAGCAGCTCCAGCCCGTATTCCCGGGAGAGCCGCTTGATCTCCGGCGCGATCTCCTGCCAGCGATCCAGCACCAGGTGCTCGCTCATGCCGTCAATCGCCGAGATCTCGATGCCGTCATAGCCGGCCAGCGCGAGATACTTGAACGCGGTCTCCAGGTTATAGCCGCCGAAAAGGACCGAGTTGGCTCCGAGTTTCATGGCATACCCCCTCAATCGAGCAGCTTCTGCGGATCGCCGTGCAGCGGCGGCAACGAGTGCGGCCGCACCATCGCCCCGCCGCTCTCATACGATTCGATCACGGCCCAGGTGTATTCCAACGTGGCCAGCGCATCGCGGCCCGAGGCGCGCAGGTCTTCGTGGAACACTTTGTTGGTCACATCCTCCAGGAAGGCGTGGATGCGCCGCGGGAAGGTCTGGTTGAAGTCCTTGATGCCGCTGTCGTACACCTCGGTCGGCGGCAATGTGCCCATGGGATTGCCGCCCGCCTTCCAGTAGTAAAGCTTCTCGATGCAGTTCTCGATGCAAAAGGCGCCCTTCGTGCCCGCCACTTCCAGGCTCCACCAGCCGCCCAGGCCCCACGGCGCATCGCCGCGCTGGCTGATCAGGCTGCCGACGCACCCGTTGGCGAAGCGCATGTTCACGCTGACGACCGACAACATGAGGTCGTTGGCGCGGCGGCGATGGCCGGGCCGCTCGACGAACGCCTGGATATGGGTGATGTCGCCGCAGAAATAGCGCATGCACGCGAAGGGATGTGCCAGGAACGCCTTCAGGTGGGCATAGGGCCAGCCGGGCAACCGCGTGCCGGGGCCGGGGCCGCGATAGCCCTCCTCGCCGCCGTTGAAGCCCACCTTGTGCAGGCAATAGACCAGCTCGCCCACCCCGCCTTCCTTCATGTACTTCATGGCGCGCTCGGCGGTCGGGGTGAAGTAATGGTTCAGGTTGCAGCCGAGATAGAGCTTCTTCTCGGCCGCCTTCGCCACCATCTGCCGCGCCTCGACGATGTTGTTGGAGATCGGCTTTTCGACGAGCACATGCTTGCCGGCCTCCAGCGCCTCCATCACCGGCTCGAAGTGCCAGCTCCCGTTCTCGAACCCGCCCGTGGCCACGTCCACGATATCGAGTTCCTCGTTGCGCAGCATGTCGGTCAGGCTGTAGTACGCCTTCACGCCATACTTCGCCGCGGCCGCATCGGCCCGCTCTTTGACCACGTCGCACACCGCAACCAGCTCGGCAAGGGGATCGCTCTTATGGCAGGCGGCATGCAGGTTGCCGATCCCGCGCATGCCGACGACGCCGACTTTAAGGGCCATGGGATGTGTCCTTTCGATGGGAAATAAGGAGTAGGGATTGGGGATTGGGCATATGTTATTTCAGGTAAACGATCTGGCCGGTCTCCAGCGATTCGATGGCGGCCTGGAGCACCTTTTGGGCGGCCAGGCCGTCGGCGCCCGAACCGTCTATCTCTTCCGGCCTGGCGCCGTCGGTGATCTGTTGCAGGAACTTGTGGATGCGATTGCGGAAGGTGTCCTCGAAGTCGCGATGGCCGCCGAAAACCGGATTGGTGTAGACCCGTTTCTCCAGGTCGCCGGCCGGATAGAGGGTCACCTCGCGCCACATGTCTTCCAGCACGAAGCGGCCCTTCGTGCCCGCCACCTCGCAGCGTTCCATCGGGTGGCCCCGCTCGATGTCGTAGGAAGCGGTCAGCCCGCCGACGCAGCCGTTCTTGAACTTCATGCTGAAGTGCGCCGTAGACCAGATCTGGCGGCCAGGCGCCTTCTGAGCAAAGCACTGCACGGCCTCCACATCGCCGCAGAAGTGGCGCATCACGTCCACCGAGTGCGGATTGAGCGCCTTGATCATGTAGTAGGGCGAGCTTTCGGCCGGGTTCTTGATCCACATGCTCATGTTGACGAAGAGGAGATGGCCCAGCCGGCCCTCGTTCTGCCAGCGTTTGGCGATGTAGGCCGCTTCGGTAAAGCGGTGGTTGAGGTTGATGCCGTAGCAAAGGCCTTTCTCGCGCGCCTTGGCCACCATCTGCTCGGCCTCGGCGATGTCGTTGGAGATCGGCTTTTCGCCCAACACGTGACAGCCGGCCTCGAACGCCTGCATGGTCGGCAGAAAGTGGTCGCTGCCGTATTCGTAGCCGCCGGTGGTGATGCTGCATACGTCGGGCTTGAGCGCGTCCAGCATCTCTTGCGCGTCGTAGAACGCCGGCACGCCGTGGCGGGCAGCCGCCGCGTCGGCGCGGTCCTTGCGGATGTCGCATACGCCAACCAGTTCGGCCAGGGGGTCTTCCTTGTAGATCATGGCATGGCGGTTGCCGATGGGCCCCATGCCGATGACGCAGACTCGCAGCATGTCGCACCTCTCTTCGGGTGGGGTATCAACTCGGTCTTGGATATCAGTCGGTAAGCGCCTGATAGGTCAGGATCTTGAACTGCTGGTGGAGCGGGAAGGACCAGGCCTGGTGTTGGGTCATCAACAGGCCATAGAGCGCCTCCTTGCGGTCCACCCAGAAATAGGTTGCGAATGCGCCGTCCCAGCCGAATTCGCCCACCGAACCGGCTCGGCCCGAAGCCGCCACGTCGGTGAGGACGCGCATGCCCAGGCCATAGCCGTAGCCGGCGTTCTTCAAGCTGCCCGCGCTTTGCTCGTAGGGCAACGCCTCGGCCGGCGCCTGGTTCATCTCCATCAACGCCACCGTGCGCGGGCTGAGCAGCCGGATGCCGTTCAGCTCGCCGCCGTTGACCAGCATCTGCGCGAAGCGGCCATAGTCGCCGATGGTGGAGAAAAGCCCGCCGCCGGCCGACAGGAACGCCGGCGGCTCGGTCGGCACGGGCAGGTCGACGCGCGCCAGCCCGGCGCCGCTCGGATCGGTGCAATAGATCTTCGCCAGCCGCGGCAACTTGGCCGGCGGCACATAGAAGTCGGTGTCGGCCATGCCGAGCGGCTCGAAGAGGCGCTCGCGCAGGAAGACATCGAGCGGCTGCCCCGAGATGAGCTCGACCAGATAGCCGAGCACATCAATCGAGAGGCTATAGCGCCAATGGCTGCCGGGCTGAAATGCCAGCGGCAAACGAACCAGTGCATCCACCACATCCTTGTTCGTGTAGCGCGCGCCGGGCGCGTAAAAATGCAACAAGGTGGCGCCTGCCTCGTGGTAAAGCCGATCCACCGGGTCCTGCGGATCGAAGCCGTAGCTCAGCCCGGCCGTGTGCGTGAACAGGTGGCGGAAGGTGATCGGCCGGGCGAGCGGCTCCAGCACGGGCCCGGCCTTCGTCTGCCGCACGAACACCTTGAGGTCCTTGAACGCGGGGATGAACTCGTGCACGAAGGTGTTCAGGTCGAACCAGCCCTCTTCGTAGAGCATCATGGCCGCCACGGCGGTGATCGGCTTGGTCATGGAGGCGATGCGAAAGATCGTATCGAACTCCAGCGGCACCGCGGCCTCGAGGTCGGCATAGCCGAACTTCTCAAGGTAGACCGTCCGGCCACGTCGCGCCACCGTCGCCACGATGCCGGCCACCGTCTGCTGCGCCACATACCGCTGCAACAACTGGCTGATGCGCGCCAGGCGCTCGGCTGACATGCCCACCTGGCCGGCCACATCGGATTGGGTCATGCGATCACCTCCTGGATCTCTGTTGGTGCCGGCCGGTCCGTTTGGGGAGCGGGCATCGGATAATGATATTCCCGCATGGCCGGCGCGAAGAAGTCGAAGTAGTTTACGCCGTCGTCTTGCTTCCAGCGATCTACCGCCTCGGGCCGCACGGGGATCTTGGCCAGCTTGATGCCGAGAAAATCCTCCAGCCGGGCCAGCGTCGCGTCCTGCCGCAGCACGAAGTCCTCGAAGCGCACCTCAATCCAGTGCGCCGGCTTGGGCGTAGCCTTCACCAGCTTGTACTGATAGAGCCAGGAGATCGCCCGACGCAGGCGAAGGTCGTCGGTCGGGGGATATTCGATGCCGAAGTCGCGCAGGTCGTCGGTCAGGTGCCGGCCAAGGATGCAATCGCGCGGATTGCGGATCCAAAAGATGTACTTTGCCTCGGGGAACATGCGGGCGATCCAGGGGAAGACCAAGGTGGTCTCCGGGATCTTCCAGCCCTTGTGCTCGGCCGGGCTCTCGCGCACCGAAACCAGGTACTGTTCGATCAAGGCGGTGAACTCGGCCGGGATGTCCATGGTCAACACCTCATCCCAGCACCACTCCAAGCCGCCGAGCCAGCGCACATAGCGCGCAAACACCCGACACGCGTCATACATGGCCTGGGGGGGCAGGAGGTCGCCCGAGACGTTTTGCGGCGCGCCCATGAAGACGCCGCTGGCCGAAAGGGTATGCGAGATCGCCCGCGTGCCGGAATGTCCGCGGCCGATCACGGTGATGAGGGACATAGGCACACCTTTCGAGGGGTTTAGCACGTGCAAGCTTACACGTGTCAAGGCCTATTATAGCGAGAAGGCCGGCGCCTGTCAATCCGCGGAACAAGGTCGGGCGGGTCGCTGCCGCGGATCGCCGGAGGCTGAAGCCGTCCGGCTACGATGTGCAAGGCCCCTCATGAATGTTAAGAATTTATTCCGGTAATCGAGCCGCGCTCGCCGCGCTGTCGG
>JBBIKA010000188.1:0-8200 GCA_037445695.1 Chloroflexota bacterium | reverse complement strand
CGGCTCGATTACCGGAATAAATTCTTAACATTCATCATGTCCGGGCGGGCCGACAGCGCGGCGAGCGCGGCTCGATTACCGGAATAAATTCTTAACATTCATTACGGTCGGGCGGGCCACCGCGGGACGGGCGCCGGAGGCTGAAGCCGTCCGGCTACAACGTGCAAGGCCCCTCAAGTAGGGGCGTGGCATGCCACGCCCCTACTTGAGCGGTCGGCCGGGCCTACGCCATTTCGACCACCCAACCGTTACCCGGATTAAATTGAAAGTTCATGAAGTGCCCGGCACGTCTATTTTCAGGTTAGGCGCGCGCGGCCAGGCCGATCCGCACGAACAGCCACGGCCAGAGCGCGATAGCCCAGAACATGGCCAGGCCGTAGCGCACGGTGCGCAACATGAGGCCCGGCCACCAGGGCTCCGACGGGAAGAGGATGCGCAACCCCCACCAGATCGCGAACAGGCCGCCGATGCCGAGCAGGTAGCGGAGGCCGCGTTGGAGCCACGGGCCGGCCACGTCGAATTTGACATCACGCGCCTCTGCGACCAGGCCGATCCACAGTCCAAGCGCCAGCCCGGCCACGGTCGCCGCGTCTTCCAGCGCGTTGTGCCACGCCTCGCTGTACAGCTCTCCGAACATGGCGCCGCTGCCGAAGGGGATCGCCAGCGCCAACCACACGGCGGCCACCATGAGCGCGGCGCTCAGCAGCGCCAGCAGCACGTGGGTGGCGAGCGAGAGCCGGCGGAAGTGGGGCGCCAGCACAGGCTTGAGCGCAGCGTAGAGCGCCAGCAGTCCCAGGCCCACCGCCAGGCCCCATAGCACATCGCCGGGGAAGTGCACGCCCAGGTAGACGCGCGAAAGCGCGACCAGGGCGATCAGCAGCGCCAACAGCGCGGCCCATAGCCGTCCCCGGCGGCGATCGGCGCCAAATCGGGCCACCTGGCCGAAGAGGGCGGCGCTGTTCTGGGCGTGGCCGCTGGGCGTGGAGAAGCTGCTGGCGTCGCCCAGCTTGAGCGTGGGCGCCTCCCAGAACGGCCGGCCGTGCTTGATGAACGCTTTCAGACCGGTGTTGGTGAAGCTGGTGAGCACCAGCAAGATCCCCAGGTCGGCGCCCAGCTCCTTGTGGAGGCACCAATAGATCAAGGGGAAAATCACGAGATAGAATTGCTCGCCCCCCAGGAAGGTGAAGAACTGCATGGGCCGCGTCAACCAGCGGCCCAGCGCCTGCACGCCCTGAACGCCGGCCAGGGCCCAGAGCCGTTCGCCGGCCAACAGGGTGACGGCCAACGCGACCAACCAAGCGGCTACGGCAATGATACCGGAAGACGAAACCTTTCTCACGGTGTGGTCGGCTTTCCTGGCCCTGCTCTCTTTCGGCCGGCTAGCGACCGGTGACGCCCCGCAAGGTCAGCTCCTCTGCGAAATGGCAGGCCACGAAGTGATCTGCGCCCAGGTCGCGCAAGATTGGTTCCTCCAGGCGACAGCGCTCGCGGGCATATCGGCAACGCGGATGGAAGTAGCACCCCTTCGGCGGGTTGGCCGGATCGGCCACCTCGCCTTCCAGGATGATCCGCTTGCCGCGGCCGCGCAGCTTGGGATTGGGCTTCGGCACGGCCGACATCAACGCCTCGGTATAGGGATGGCGCGGCTGCGCATAGAGCGCCTCGGTGCGGGCCAGCTCCACGAGCTTGCCCACGTACATGACGGCGACCCGATCGCACAAATATTCTACCACGTTCAGGTCGTGCGCCACAAAGACATAGGTCAGGCCGAATTCCTCCTGGAGGTCCTGCAGGAGGTTGAGGATCTGGGCGCGCACCGACACATCCAGGGCCGAGACGGCTTCATCGGCCACCACCAGCCGCGGATTCAACGCCAGCGAACGCGCAATGCCGATGCGCTGTCGCTCGCCGCCGCTGAACGCGTGCGGATAGCGGTGCATATATTCCGGCCGCAAGCCCACCCGGCGCAAGAGATAGGCCACCCGCTCTTCGATCTCCTTGCGCGACAGCGTTGTGTTCAGCTTCAACGGATCGCCCACGATGTCGAGCAGGGTCATGCGCGGATTGAGGGAGGAGTAGGGGTCCTGAAAGATCATGCGGATCTCGCGCCAGTACGGCTTCATCTCCGCTTCGCTCAGCCGGGCCAGGTCTACGACCGCGCCATCGTTGCGCCGATAGAGGATCTCGCCGGCCGTCGGCGTATAGGCGCGCAGGATACAACGGCCGGTCGTCGTCTTGCCGCAGCCACTTTCGCCGACCAGCCCCAACGTCTCTCCCTTGCGCACGAAGAAATTCACATCGTCCACCGCGCGCACGACCCCCACCTGGCGGCGCAGGAACCCTTTGCGGATGGGGAAATGCATCCGCAACCGGCGCACTTCCAGCAGGACACTCGCGTCCTCTCTGATCAGATCTATCGTCATGCTGCACCTTCCTGGCCGCCATAGAGCAGACATCGCACTTCGTGGCCTTCGCCGACGCTCACCCGGCCCGGCAACACCTTGTTGCAGAGGCCGGCGATCCTTTCCGTGCAACGCGTATGGAACGGACACCCCGGCGGCCGATTATACGGATCGGGCACCATGCCCCGAATCGAGTCGAGACGCTGGCGTACACCGCCGCCCGCCTGCGGGATCGAACGGAGCAAGGCCCGGGTATAGGGATGCTTGGGTGCGCTGAAGATCGTTTCCACATCGCCGCTTTCCACGACCAGGCCCAGGTACATCACCACCACCCGATCGGCGATCTCTGCGACGACCCCCAGATCGTGGGTGATGAACATGATGGCCATGCCCAGCTCGCCCTGCAGGCCCAACATCAGATCGAGGATCTGCGCCTGGGTCGTCACGTCCAGGGCCGTCGTCGGCTCATCGGCGATGAGCAGGCTGGGATGGCAGGAAAGGGCCATGGCGATCATGGCGCGCTGGCGCATGCCGCCGCTGAGCTGAAACGGATACGCATCCACGCGCAGCTCTGGCTTGGGAATGCCGACCAGCCGCAACACCTCGATCGTCTGTTGCCGCGCCTGCTCTTTGGTCACCCGGTTGTGCAGGGCGATCGCCTGGCCGATCTGGTGGCCGATGGTGTGCACCGGACTGAGCGAGGTCATCGGCTCCTGGAAGATCATCGAGATCTCTTTGCCGCGAATCGAACGGATCTGTTTGCTGTTGGGCGCCAGTTTGGCCAGGTCAATGATCTCCTCGACCTGGCTGCCGCCGTTGCCGGACGCCAGGCGATGGAGCAGGATCTCGCCGGCCACGATGCGCCCCGGCGGGTCTATGAGCTGCATGATCGAGCGCGCGGTGATGCTCTTGCCGCACCCGCTCTCTCCGACCACGCACAACGTTTCCTGGCGGCGAATGTGAAAATCCACCCCGTCTACGGCCTTCACAACGCCCTGATCCAGAAAAAAGTGGGTCTTGAGGCCCTTGACTTCAAGGAGCAAATCGTTTGCTGTCATGGGGCAAACCTTTTGTGCAAGCGATCAGGCCGGCCGGCGCTCATCGGCCGTAGGGGTCGGCGGCGTCGCGCAGGCCATCGCCCAGGAAGTTCAACGAGAGGACGGCGATCACCACCGCCAGGCCCGGCAAGAGCAACCACGGCGCGGTGGAAACCGCCCGGATGTTCTGGGCCTCCTGGAGCAGCACGCCCCAACTGACCACCGGCGGTCGCAGGCCCAGGCCGAGGAAGCTGAGCGCGGTCTCGCTCAGGATCATGCCCGGAATGGCCAGGGTGATCGAGGCGATGATGTGGCTGAGGAACGAGGGCACCATGTGCCGCATGATCAGGTACATGCGCGGCGCGCCGTCCAGCCGGGCCGCCAGCACGAAGTCCTCCTCGCGCAGCGCCAGGAAGCGGCCGCGTACCACGCGCGCCAGCCCGGTCCAGCCGATGAAAGAGAGGATCACCGTGATGCCGAAGTAGACATAGAGAGGGGGCCAGTTGACCGGCAGGGCCGCGGCCAGGCTCATCCAGAGCGGGATGGTGGGCAAAGAACGCAGGAACTCGATGATGCGCTGGATGATGTTATCAATTGCGCCGCCGTAATAGCCGGAGATGCCGCCCAAGATGATCCCCAGCACCAGGCTGATGGCGACGCCGAGCAGGCCGATGGACATCGAAATGCGCGCGCCGGCCACCACCCGGCTGAGCAGATCGCGGCCCAGGGCGTCGGCGCCCAGGATGTAGAGCGGGTCTTCGGGATTGACCGGGCCGATCAGGTGGCGGTCGGCCGGGATGAGGCCGAAGATCTTGTACTCGAAGCCTTTGGCAAAGAAGCGGAAGGGGATCTTCTGCTCCGGATCCACCACAAACGTCCGGCGCAAGGAGAAGGAGTCAATGGCCACCTTGTAGCCGTTTACATAAGGTGCGATCCGGGGCGTTCCGCTCGAGGTATCTATGATGTGCACCGTCTGCGGCGGCGCGTACGTGTAGCGCGCCGCGTACTGGTCAGGCGGGAAGACCTCGAAGAACTCGGCAAACAGGGCCACCAGATAGATCGCCAGCACGATCACGCCGGAGATCATGGCCAGCTTATGGCGCCGGAATTTCCACCAGATCAGCTTCCATTGGGAAGCCACCATGATCTGCGATTCCCGCTCCTCGAATTCGACTTCGGCCGGCTCGCCAGATGTCGGCGCGGGCGCAGGAAGTGCGGTTTGGCTCATCTTGCCCCTCACTGATAACGGATGCGCGGGTCAATCCAGGCCAGCAGGATGTCGGACAGCAGGGTGCCGATGACCGTCAGGGTGCTCAACAGGAGCACGAAGCTGCCGGCCAGGTACATGTCCTGGTTCAACAAGGCCTGGAGCTGCATAGGCCCGGTGGTGGGGAGGCTGAGGACCACCGAGATGATCGTGGCGCCGGAGACCAGGCCCGGCAGGACCCAGCCGACGGAGCTGATCCAGGGGTTGAGCGCCACGCGCACGGGATATTGGATCAGCGCTTGAAACTCGGACAGGCCCTTCGCTTTGGCCGTGACGTAATACGGCTTGTGGAGTTCGTCGAGCAGGTTGGCGCGCATCACGCGGATCAGGCCGGCCGTGCCTTCCAGGGCGATGATCAGGGTGGGGATCCAGAGGTGTTTCAGCAGGTCTATGACCTTGGCCATGTTCCACGGCGCGTCGGTGAATTCGGGCGAGAAAAGCCCGCCGACGCTCTGGTTGAAGTATTTGAAGGCAATGTACATCAACACCAGCGCAATCAGGAAGCCGGGCACGGCCAGGCCGATGAAGCCCAGGAAGGTGAAAATGTAGTCGCCGAGCGAATACTGGCGGACGGCCGAATAGATGCCGATCGGAAAGGCGATCACCCAACTGACCAACAGCGAGAAGAGGGAGAGCACCACGGTCAGCGCCAGGCGGTCTCCGATCACTTCGGTCACCGGCTGGCCGCGTTGGAACGACTTGCCGAAATCGCCCTGGGTGATGATCTTCCAGATCCATTTGGCGTATTGGACATAGATCGGCTCGCCGAAACCGTATTCCTGCTTGATGGCGTCGACCATGGTCTGATCCACGCTCTCGCCCATGGCGGCCAGGTTGGAAATGTAGGTGGTAAAGAAATCGCCCGGCGGCAACTGGATGATGATAAAGGTGACGATCGAGATCGCGAAGAGCGTCGGGATCATCATGAGGATACGACGCACGATAAATTGAAGCATGACAGCCTCCGCAAAGAGCCGTGGTCCGGCGCCGCCTCCGTTCCTCCCGCCTCCCGCAGAGCGGGAGACGGGAGGAACGGGACGCGGGGCTTGCCGGCCGCCGAAGCCGGCGGCAAGCCCCCTCTATGGCCTTACTTCTCGAAGAAGTACTGCTCCGGGTTGCTCGGCCCGGGGTTCGGATAGAGCCACGCGCCGGGCATCGTCTTGGGCACGTTCTTGAAGTTGTTCTTGACGATGCCGTAGCCGTTGGTGGGCAGGGCAATGCCGATGCAGTAGAACTGCTCTTGCGCGATCTGCAAGATCTGCTTCATCAGCTCTTCCTGCTTCTTGGGATCGCCGGTCGCCTGGATCTGATCGTAGAGCGCCATCTGCTTCTTCGGCGCTTCGGGCGGTTCTTCCCCGCGCGAGTCCTTGCGCCACCAATATTGCCAGAGGATGCCGTACTGCGACTCGGTGCTGTAGGGGAAGTACCAGCGCGGCTCCAGGATCACGTCGAGGCCGCCGTCACCGCCCCATACCATGGCGTCGAACTCGTTGGCGTCCTTGTGGGTATACAGGAGCGCGCGATCCTCCACCTTGGGGATCATGTCCACGCCGACCGCCTTCCAGTACTTCTGGATCATCGGCCCGGCATCCGACCACTCCTTGCTGGTGTTGGAGATCTCCATGGTGAAGGAGAGCGGCTTGCCATCGGGCATCAGACGCATGCCGTTGGCATCCTTCTTGGGCAACACCTTGTCCAGGTATTCGTTGGCCTTCTTGACGTCATACTCGGTGTACTGCTTGGCCAGCTTTTCGTTATAGAACGGCGAGGTCGGCCGCGGTGCACACTGATACGGTTCGCCCTGGCCCACCCAGATCACGTCAATCAGCTCCTTGCGGTTGATCGCATACGACAGGCCGATGCGGAAGTTGATGTCCTGGAAGATGGCGCGCAGTTGTTTGTCCTTGTGGGTCAGGTTGAGGCTGAGCACCATGACGTTCATGCTGGAGGGGATCGTCTCGAAGAAGCTGTAATCGCCCTTCTTCATGTTGTCCACGAAGACCGGCTTGTTGGTGTTGGTGGCGATGTGGCGATCCATCATGTCAATCTCGCCGGCGGCCGCCTTCAGCGCCAACACGTTCAAGTCCTCGATATACTCATAGTAGATGCCGTCCAGATAGGGCAACTGATTGCCCTCCGGATCTACCTTCCAGTAGTACGGATTGCGCTGCGCCTTGGTCGGATCCTTGGTCGCCGAAGGGGTAAGGAGCACATGGGCCGAGATCACGGGCAGGTTGACGTTTTGCCAGCGGCCGTTGATCGGGGTGCCGGGCACGCTCGAGCACTTGGTCTGGAACAGCTTTACCCAGTTGTCGGCCTTGTTTTCCTTGATCAGGGCGTCCAGCTTGGCCGGGTCGGCGTAGTTCTTGTGGAACTGCTTGCAGTATTCGGCCTGGAACTGCACCGGGCCCTGGCCGTCGGGCGTGGCGTTGCGCACGATGAACATGCCGTTCGGCGCCGCGAACTTGATGGTGACCGTGGTCTCATCCACGACCGTGGCAGTCGCATACTTCCCGCCGGCCGCCCACGATCCACCTACGGCCGGGGTGAGCTCTTTGTTGTTGAGCACATCATTGAAGTAGAACGCGATGTCGTTGGCGGTAAACGGCTTGCCGTCTGACCACTTCATGCCCTTGCGCAGCTTGAAGGTGTATTCGGTCGCCTCGGCATTGGCCGTATACGATTCTGCTACGTTCGGGATAACGGTCGTCCAGTTCAGGTCCCAGCGCACCAGATAGTCATAGCCGATGGTGCGGGTGAGCCAGGCATCGTCCTGGCCGCCCTTGAGGGCCGTGCGCCACGTGCCGCCGTACTTGCCGATCTTCTCGTGTGGCTTCAGCACGAGCGGTTGGGCCGGCAGGCGTTGATCTACGGGCGGCAGTTTGCCGGCCTTGACCAGCTCGGCCAACATCGGTGCCTCTTTGTACTTGGTGGCCGGCGCGGCCGGGGCCTGGGTCGGCTCGGGGGCCTTGGTTGCCGCGGGCGCGGCCGGCGCCTTGGTCGGTTCCGGCGCTTTGGTCGGCTCGGCCTTGGGGGCCGGTGCCGCAGTCGGCGCGGCCTTCGGCGCCGGGGTCGGCTGGGCGCCGCACGCGGCCAGGGCCGCCGTCGCGGCAACGCCGCTGCCCAATACGAGGAACTCTCGACGCGTAAGCTTGCGCATGCTCACTTTGCCTCCTTGCTTTGGAATTGGAAAATTGATAGCCGACAGCTGGTGTCTTGTTTGTTATAAGCAAACTCTCCGCTAATAAGACGCCGGACGCTAGTGCTTTGTTGGTTTAGATTTTGCACTTTACCGCATTCACCCCCACCCCCTTCCCCGCCCCCTATCAGGGGGCGGGGAAAAGGCTGAATGGGGTTTGCGGGCGGCTTCGCCGCCCGCAAACCCCCTCCTCAGCACCCCCGCTCTCCCCTGAAAGGGGAGAGCAGGGGCCGGGGGGGGTGAAAGAGGTAAGGCAGCCGAAAAAGTAAATTCTTGGCTAACAAAGCACCGGGCA
>JBBIKA010000187.1:0-8249 GCA_037445695.1 Chloroflexota bacterium | reverse complement strand
GCCGCAAAACCCTCATCCATCATCCCCCCTCTCCCCTGGCCGCAGGCCAAGGGGAGAGGGGGGACAAAGGGGGGTGAGGGCCGCGCCCCGTCTGATCGCCTGCGCCGTCACCTCCGCGGCCAACGCACCGACCACCGTGGCGCTCGCCGCCACCTCGCCGGTGGCCAGCGCGAAGATCGTATCGCCGTCGAACAGCGTATGCGCCGGCCGCACCGCGCGCGCCAAGCCGTCGTGCGCCATCTGCGCCACCAGGTTGGCCTGCTCCTTGGTGAGCCGCGCATTCGTCGCCACCACGCCGATGACGGTCGCGCCCCCGGGCCACGGCATCTCGGCCGCGGCGGAGCTGCACAAGAACCCCAGCGTATCGCTGAAGCCCGCGCCGGCCGGCGGCCGCAACCCCGCAATCACCCGCCCCGCCTCGTCCACCACGTCCCCGAACGCGTTGACCGCCATCAGCGCGGCGACGTGTAGGGGCGCACGATCGTGCGCCCCCACGGTGATGCACGCGCTGCCGATGCCGGCCCTGGCGGCGTGCGCCATGCCCAGCGCCTTGCCCACGGTGCATCCCGTCCCCGCGCCCACGCTTCCCTCCGCCACGGCCGCATCAGAGGCGGCCAGGCACGCCGCGTAGCCCATGGCCGCGTCGGGATAGGCCTCGGCCGAGCCGATCCCCAGATCGAACAGGATCGCGGCCGGCACGATCGGCACGCGCGCCGGACCGGCCGGAAAGCCGACCCCGCGCTCCCGCAGATAGCGCATCACGCCGTCGGCCGCGGCCAGGCCGAACGCGCTGCCGCCTGCCAACACGATCGCGTGCACCTCCTGCACCAGGTGCATGGGCCGCAACAGATCGGTCTCGCGCGTGCCGGGCGCGCCCCCGCGCTGATCCACGCCCGCGATCGCGCCCGCGCCGTCCGGGCCGTCGCACAGGATCACCGTACAGCCGGTCAGCCCCACCGGGTCGGTCGCATGGCCGACGCGCAGGCCACGGATGGCAGTGAGAGTGGTGTTCATAGGGCCACGCTCCCTCAGCGTCCAACGTCAGGTCGCCGCGTCCGGCCTCCAATTCGCCGCGGACACCTCACATCTCAATCCGCATCCACCGCCGAGGCCGGCACATTCTCCCACACCTTGAGCTTCGTCGCCAGCGCGCGACGAAACGCCAGATAGAGCTGCCGCTTGTCCACCTCTACGCCGGGCAACGCCTTGTCCACCGCCTCATCCAACGCCGCCCGCATCTGCGGCGCCAGATGATCGAACACCTCCGCCACCTTGATTCGGGCCATCACACCCTCCCTGCCCGCGGTCGCGGGCAATCACATCGTCGCGTCACCCGTCTCCCCTGTGGCGGGCGCTACGCGGGCCGCCACGAAGGTCAACAGGCCGCCCAGGCCATAAAGCACGATGTTAAGCACGAACGGCAGGATGCGCTCGGCCTGCGACATCTGGCCGGCGATCCAGCCGAAGGGAGAAGTAGCCAGGATCATGATCACATAGATGATCGCCATGATGCGCGCCCGCTCTTGGGCGTCCACCACCAGCACGACCAGCTTATCGAGCAGCGCGGTCGCCATCGGCAGGGTGCACGCCTCCACAACCGTGGCGAGCGCCAACAGCCCAAAGTCGCCGGCCGGAATCGCGATCAGGATCGCCTGGCTGAGCAAGGCGCCCACAAAGCCGAGGAACATCGGCCGATAAACGTTCGCCAGGCGCAGCCGTGGCATGAGCAGGAAAAAGATCAACAACTTGATGATCGAACTGGCCGAGAAAAAGAGCGCCAGATATTGATCCGGCAACAGCAGCTTCTCGGTCGCCAGGATCGCCCAAAAGGTCCCGCTGACCATGCGCGAAATGCTCAGGATGATCAGGAGCGCGGTGGTCAACAGCAGCACGGGCGACGCCAGGACCTGCTTCAACACCGCCGGGTATTCGGCCAGCATGGCGGTCAGAGGCTGAGCGCGCGTCTCTTGCATGCGGATGAGCCCCTGGCGGGTCTCGGTGGTCATCGCATTGGTGGCGATGAATTTGGCCGACATCATCACAAACGAGAAGAGGAGCAAGCCGCGCATCGTCGGCACGAGCGAAAAACGCTCGATCAACAGGCCGCCGAACGGCGCGATGAACGCGACGACCAGATTGGCGATATAGATCCACGCGTACACGTCCACCAGCAACTTCGGGTCGGTGTCTTCCACCAGCAGACAGGTCCAGGACGTATGGGATACGCGCCAGACGCTGTTGAAGATCGCGCCGAGCAGGAAGCCGGTGAAGTTCTGGGAGACAGCCCAGATCAAGCACGGGATGCTCCACGAGACGAAATCGGAGATCAGCGTCGCGCGGCGCCGGCCAAGCTTGTCGGTGATCGCGCCGCTCATCATCGCCCAGAAGATCTGACAAGCCAGGCCGACGCTGGTGATGGTGCCGATCTGCGCATCGGTCAGGCCGAGCGCCAGCATGTAAACGGAAAAGTAGGGGGCATACAGATTATAAGGGATGCCCCACAACGGCTCGGTGTAGACGCACCCGCGCGCGTTGCCGCGCAGCTCGCGCAATGTATGAAAGAGAGAATGGGTCATCGCGGTCTCAAGAGCCTTTAGCGACGTCGTGCAGGGCAGGATGAGCGCTCATTCGTACCGCAACGCCTCGATGATCTGCAGGCTCGACGCCTGTCGCGCGGGCACCAGCGCGGCAAGCACACCGAAGATCAGCCCGGCGGCGATGGCCGCCAACACGCCCGCCAGCGGGAAGACGTAGGCCATCTTCATGTAGCCGGCCACATTCAGGCCCTGCACAAACACATAACTGAGATACAGGCCGGCCAGGATGCCGAACGCTGTGCCCAGCGCGGCCAAGAGCAACGCCTCACCGACAATAGACTTCCACACCTGGCGCCGCGTCGCGCCGATGGCGCGCAACATGCCGATCTCGCGCCGGCGTTCGATCACGCCGATGGCCAGCGTGTTGAGGATCGCGATCAGCGACGGGAACGCCAGCACCGCCAGCAGCACATAGAAGCCGGCAATGATGGACTCATACTGCGTCATGAATTCGGCGGCATACGCGCGGCCCGAGACCAACCGGAACTGCGGATAATTGTCCACGATCTGGTTGAGCCACTGCTCGACCGTGGCGACATCCGCGTCCTTCGCCAGCTCGATCTGATAGAGGATGTCCTCGCTCTTGTTGAAGTCCAGCTTCATGTTGGCCTGCGAGATGTAGGCCGTGTTGATCTTCATGCTCAAGATGTCGCTGCCGATCGCGACGATGCGATAGTCGTGCTGGCCGGTCGGCGTGGCCAGCGGGATCGTATCGCCCACTTTGAGGCCGAGCGGCGTGGCCAGGATGCCGTTCACGATGACGTTGCGCTCGTTGGCCTCCAGCGCCTTGAACGCGTCATCGGGGTTGCCGCTGATGAAGTCCATCCCCGAAATCTTCGGATACTGCACCGGATCAATGCCCAGGACGGAGATCGCGGTGTCGCCCAGGGCGGCCTTCAGCGTGGCCGAGGGCACCGACGACTGCGCGTAACGCAACGAGTTGACCGCGGCGACGCCCGGGATGGCCAGCAGTTTGCCCTTCAACGTCTCGCTGGCGCCTACATCCCCCTTCCACACCGCGATGGACGGCGGGATCAGCAGGTAGTCGCTGCCGAGGGTCTTCGTGAACATGGTCATGGCCGTGTCCACCAGGCTGAACATCATCCCGCCCGCGCCGACGACGATCGCCAGGCCGATCATCGTGGCGCTCGCGGTGATGGCCGAGCGGGAAGGCTGCCGCGTGAGGTTGCCCTGGGCCAACTGGCCCGTGCCATCGCGCGCCATGATGAGCGCCAGGAGCGCGCCGAAGACGCGCGCGATCGGCCTGACCAGCGCGGGCGCCACCAGCACCAGGCCGACGAGCAACAGCAGCCCGCCCACCGCCACGAGCGCGAAAACGCCGGTGAGCAGGCCCACCGCGGCAACGACGAGCATCAGCGCGCCGATGATCGTGTTCACGCGGTTGATGCGGTGCAGCGTCTCGCCCAGGGAGGGCCGCAACGCCTCCAGCGGCGTGACGCGGCTGGCGCGCAGCGCCGGCAGCAGCCCCGACAGCAAGGTGACGCCGACCCCCAGTAGCGCCGACACGACGAACAGAGAGGGCGTGACCACCGCCTTCATTTCGATGTTCATGAGCTGCTTCAGGAAGGGGTTCATCCCGGCCGTGAGGCCGGCGCCCACCAGATAGCCCAATCCGATGCCGATCGCGGTGCCGACGATCCCCTGCACCAGACCTTCGGTCAACACCAGGCCAACGATGGTTGCGCGGCTCGCGCCGATGACGCGCAACATGCCGATGTCGTGTCGCCGCTCAGCGACGATGGTGCGAAAGGTGTTGAAGATGATGAACCCGCCCATCGCCAGCGCGAGGAAGCCGATCATGTTGAAGATCAGCGCCGAATTCTCCATGGTCGTGGCGAATTCGGAGCCGCTCGTCAGCCCGCCGAAGGTATACGTATTGCCCAGTTGCGCCTGAATGTTGGCGACGACGGCCTCGCGGGCCGCTTTGTCTTGCGGGGCAAGATTCGCCTCGATGACATTGATGCGGCCGGGCGCATCCAACAGCTTCTGCGCCTGGCTCAGCGTCACCAGGACCTGCTCGGGGCCGATCAGCGTGCGGCCGGGCATCAGGCCGACGATCGTCAACTTGACGACCCCTTCGGTCGTCGGCAGCTTCAAGGTATCGTTCAGCTTCAGACCCAGAGTATCCGCGAGCCGCTCCGAGATGACCGCGACGTTGCCGTCCCCCGACTTCAAGAAGCGGCCCTGGGTCACGCGGTAATCGTGCAGCGCGGGCGCCGCCGTCGGATCAACGCCGACCAGGGAGAGCGCGTTGACGGTCGAGTTCTTGCCGTAGAAGTTGGGCGGCAGATTGATGAGGCGTTCCAGCGACCCGCCGATGACCGCGATCCCGTCCACCGCCTTGAGCCTGTTCAAGACCGTGGCCGAAAACGCCTCGCCCGTCTTGTGCGTAATCATCACATCGGTTTGGCCGGACGCGGCGAGAAGGCTCTTGTTGAACGCTTCCGTCATCGTCGGCAGAAGGATGCCCATGCCGAAGATCACCATCACGCCGATAATGATGGCGAGAGTGGTGAGGAAAGTGCGCAATTTGCGGCCCCGCATGTATCGGATGGCCAACGATACTTGAAATCTCATGAGATGACCCTCCTCATTGGCGCCCGTGGCCTTGCTATGGCCGGTCCCCATGGCCCGCCTGGCGAAGCCAGGGCGGGCCGACCGGGCTACCGCGGTCTCTCCCTTATTCCGTCGCCAGCGAAACCTTCGCCGTCATGTTCCAGCGCAGGCGTTCGTCCGGCCGCTCGAGCGCGATGACGACGGTATACACAATATCCCCCTGCCGGGTTTCGCCATAGGGCCTGATCTGGCTCACACGGCCAGGCAGCTCCAACCCCGGCAGGGCATCGAACATCACGGTTGCCGCCATCCCCTCCTTGATCTGCGCCACGTTCAACTCGGTCAGGTCCGTGGTCTCGACGAGCCAGGCCGAGGTATCGGCCAGGCGCAGGATCGGCACGGCCGGCGTCGCGTACTCGCCGACCTCCACATCCAGCGTCATCACCCGGCCGGCGAACGGCGCCACCAGCCTGGTGGTCGCGAGCTGCGCGGCGGCCAGCTCGCGGGCGGCCTGGGCGGCCTTGACGCCGGCCTCCAACAGCGCCTGTTCTCCAGCCGAGGGCTGCAAGCGCGCCAGCGCTGCCCGGGCCGCTTCGAGCCCCGCGAGCTTCGCCTGCACCTCGGCCGCGTCGGGCGTCAGCCGGTCGAGCGCAGCCTGGGCGGCCTGCACCTGAGCCGCTGCGGCCGCCAGCTCGGCCTCGGTCGGATGGGCCTGCGCATCCTGGAACGCGGCCAGCGCGACGCTATAAGCATTGGTGGCCTGCTGAAGCTGCAGGCTTTCCGGCCGCGCGGCGATATCGGCTGCGCCCTTGACCCGATCATAGGCCGCCTGGGCCTGGGCCAGCGCCGCGCGCGCGTTATCGAGCTGGGCGGCCAGGCCGCGCAATTGCTCGGCGGTGGGCCCGGCGCGCACCGCGGCATAGTGCTGTTGCGCCGCGGCCAGAGCCGCGCGCGCGGCCGCCAGCTCGGCCACCGACGGCCCGGCGCGCACCTTGTCGTAAGCGGCCTGCGCCGCAGCCACCGCCTGCTGCGCCGCGGCCAGCTCGGCCGCGGTCGGGCCCTGGTTGAACTGATCCAGCCTGGCCTGCGCCGCGGCCAGATTGGCTTCCGCCTGCGCCAACTGCAGCCGCAACTGACGGTCGTCGAGCTGCACCAGGAGCGTGCCGGCCGCCACCTGTTGGCCCACCGTCACGGGCACGGAGATCACAACGCCGGCGGCCGGCACGCTGAGGTCGGCACTGCGCACCGGCACCACGCGGCCCTCGGCAATGACCCGGCCGCCATCTCCGCTCAACAGGCCCGGCTTGACCCGCGGCAGGGCTTCGGCACCGACCGTCGGCGTCGGCCCGACCGGCTTTGTGCCGGCCGTGCAGCCGACGATCACCAAAGCCAGCAGCCAGACCACACTTCCGACAATCAGCCTTTTCATGTCCGCCTCGGCCCTCTCAACGCGCATCCTCCTGCCCGGCCGCGATGGGCGCGTGGGCGCCGTCGCCGCCGTTCGTCAGATGGGTCTCGTTCACGATCTTGCCGTCTTTGAGAAAAACGATGCGATCCGCATACGCGGCAATGCGCGGATCGTGCGTCACCATCAGCACCGCGCGGCCCCACGTCTTGGCCACCTGCTTGAGCAGCACGGCAATCTCATCGGCCGATTTCGTGTCCAGGTTGCCGGTCGGCTCATCGGCCAGCACCAGCACCGGCTCGGTGATGAGCGCGCGCGCAATCGCCACCCGCTGCTGTTGGCCCGCGGAGAGTTGATCGGGCCGGCTGGTCAAACGATCGCCCAGCCCGACCCTGGTGAGCCACTCGACGGCCTTCTGCCTCGTCTTCCCCAGGTCAGCCCCGTCAAGCAACAACGGCAACGCGGCGTTCTCCACCGATGAAAGGATCGGGATCAGGTTGAAGAATTGAAAGACAAAGCCGATCTTGCGCCGACGCAATTGCGTGACCGCGTCATCCGACATCTTGGCCAGTGGCTGGCCGTCAATGCTCACGCTGCCCTCTGTGGGCCGATCCAGGCCGCCGATCAGGTGCAACAAAGTGGATTTGCCGCAGCCGCTCGGCCCCATCACCGCAACAAACTCGCCGGGATTCACGGTGAGATTCACGTGATCGAGCGCAACGACGGCCGTTTCGCCTGTGCCGTAGATTTTGGTGAGGTTTTCTGCTTGAACGAGTGCCATGGTCAACTCCATTGCGATCAAACTCAGGCGGTCAGTTGGCTTCTGCCGTGCCGGGTATCTTCAACGCTTTCCGCGGCCGGCCGCGCGGCTTGACCGCCGGCTTGGGCAGCGGCTGCCGGCGAATTTCATCGAGCCGCGCTTCGATCATATCGAGCCAGCGCAGGTCGGCTTCAAGGTGCATGATGGCTTTGTCGAACAACAAAATCCGAGCCAGCTCGCGTTGGGGATCGGCCTGGCTGCGCTGCTCGGTGACGTCGTGCAGCTCCTGGAACAGACGGCTGCGCTGGATGTGGATCATGCGATAAGGGTCGGCCATGCCCGACGCCAGGCCGATCATCAGCTTCAGGAAGAACTCGTCGTGCTGGTGATCCGGCGCAACGTCGCCGGCAAACCATGCCTGCAACGCGGCACGGCCGCTCGGCGTGAGGGCATAGATCCGTTTCTCCGGCCCGGCATCCTGCTCGACCCCTTCTTCGACGACCAGGCCGCTCTGTTCCAGCCGCGCCAACGTCGTGTAGATCTGCGCCGACTTGACATCCCACTGCCCCGCGCCGCCGACCAGCGCCTGAAACGCCGCGTGCAACTCATACCCGTGACGCGGGCGTTGGGCAAGGAGACCAAGAACGGCATGACGAACCGACATGGGCTTTCACTCGAAAAAACTATATAACAAGTTTCTAGATTTGTCAAATGGGTGCTGACAGGTAACTGCCTACCTCCTGGTCGGTAGATCCATTGTGCCCCCTCCCCCTTCTCCCCCGAAACGGGAGGAGAAGGGAAGGGGCTTGGAGGCGGCGGCGAAGCCGCCGCCTCCAAACCCCCATGATCGCCCCTCCCCTCAACAGGCCATCGGCCGGGAGAGGGGAGGGGGCAGGGGGAGGGGTGACGT
>JBBIKA010000186.1:2451-8285 GCA_037445695.1 Chloroflexota bacterium | reverse complement strand
CTTCGCCGCCCGCAAAACCCCCATGCAGCCGCTTCCCCCTCTACCGCAGGCGGGAGAGGGGGTCAGGGGGTGAGGGCGTTGGCCCGGTCGCTCAACACGCGGGATAAAGGCGAACACTGACAAAAGCGCGGGAGGGTTGGGGTGCCGGTCGGACCGGCGCTTCCAACCCTCCCGCATACAAAGCAAAAAACCCAATCGCCGTTGAGCGGTTAGAGGTAATACGTCATCCGCTGAAGGCCCACGACCGGGTCAATATATTGCACGCGCACGTGCGGCGGCACCACGATCGTGATCGGCGCATAATTCAAAATGGCCTTTACGCCCGCTTCGATCATGATGCGCGCGATGCTCTGCGCATGTTCGGCCGGCGTGGCGATGATCCCGATCACGATGCCGCGCTCCCGCAATGTGGACGCCAGCTCCTCGACCGGCTGAATGGTGACGTGATTGACCCCGATCACACGGCCGATCTTGGCCGGATCGTTGTCGAAGATCGCCGTGATGTTGAACCCCTTGCCCGCGAAGCCGGGATAATCGGCAATGGCCTTGCCCAGGTTGCCGGCACCCACCAGGGCCACATCCCAGATGCGATCCACCTTCAAGATCTCGCTCAACTGTTGCCGCAAGAAAGCGATGTCATATCCCGTGCCTTGCTTGCCGAACTCGCCGAAATGGGAAAGGTCTTTGCGGATCTGCGCCGACGAGATTCCCAGGCGATCGCCCAGCTCCTGCGACGAGGTGACCTGTCGGCCTTCGGCCACGAGAAAGTTCAACGCGCGCAGGTAGATCGGAAGCCGGCCGACCACAATATCCGGGATCACTCGTTTTGCCATGTTGATCTCCTCCATTAGAATAGATATGGCCATAAGCTGCGGTTGCCATCAGGTCGTACCATGCCTGTAGCCGCTTCGTGTTGGCTTTGTGAAACCAGCAGCATGATTGTAACACAAGTGCGGCCCTTGTGCAAGTCTTGACAAGGGTCTCATCTGGTGCTATCGTTGGGCGTCGTACCGATTCGGCTCTGGAGGCGATGCATGTCCCCGACGATGCCCTTGTGGGATGTGTTGGTCAGCATGATAGACCGGCCGGGAAAGGCGTTGGCCGACTTGGCGGCCCGACCGCGCTGGCGCTGGCTGGCGCCGGTCGCCTTGATCTGCGCGGCGCTGGCGGCTTCGCTGGCGCTCAGCGCGCCTCTGTTGGCGGTGCAGACGCGCGAGGCGCTCGCCGGGCAGATGGCGCGGCTGCCGGCCGACCAGGCACGGCTGCTGGAGGGGCAACTGGCTTCACTACAAAAGCCCGCCGTGGTCGCGGGCGCCGCTTTCGCCAGCACCCTGCTCGGCCTGCTGGTGGGGTGGCTGCTCCAGGCCATCGTGCTTTACTTCGGCGTGTTGATTGCCGGCAGCGAGCTTGACTTCAAAAGCGTCCTGGCCACCGTGCCGTGGCTCAGCCTGCCGTTTGCGCTGGAATTTCTGTTGCAAGGCATCTTTGCGGCGACGCAAGGCCACTTGATCGTCAATCAGGGTCTGTCGTACCTGGTCTCGGTCGGCAGGCCGCTGGAAGACGCGCGCAACCTGGCCTACGTGGCCCTGAGCCAGATCACGCTCTTCCGTCTGTGGCATTGGGTGCTGGTCTATGTGCTGCTGCAGCGGGCCGCCAGGTTGACGTCCGGCTCGGCCGCCGGCCTGACCCTGATCTACGCCGTGTTGGCGGTCGGCGGACAGCTTGCCCTGGCCGCGCTGGGGGCCAGGGTCGGATGAGCTTTTTCGGAAGGCACCTTGCAGTAACTTTGTACAAACTATTTTATTCTTTTTACGTGCCAGGCACTTCCGAAGTGCCTGGCACGTCTGAGATCTGGGAATCGGAGAGACGGGGAACAGTATCATGCGACGAGCAATTACGATTTTAGTGATCCTGGCCGGCGTGATCGGATTGAGCTGGCTGGGCTATCAGCAATTCGGCGCCGCGAAGGCTGCGGCCAGCCCGAACTACGAAGTGCTCCCCTTGACGCGCGGCAACATCATGGCGGTCGTCAGTGCGTCCGGCACGGTGTTGCCGGAACGCCAGACCAACCTGGCCTTTCAGAGTGGCGGCACGATCAAGAAGGTGGCCGTCCAGGTGGGCGATCAGGTTCAGGCCGGCCAGGTGTTGGCGCAACTCGACACGCAGGACCTGGAGCTGGCGCTGCGCCAGGCGCAGATCGGGCTCCGTCAGGCCGAGGCGCAATTGCAGCAGCTCAAGGCCGGGCCGAATCCGGTAGATGTGGCTTCGGCCAAGGCCGCTCTGGCCAGCGCGCAGGCCGCCTATCAACAGCTCCTGGCCGGCACGGACGCCGATCGCCTGGCGGCCGCCCGCGCCCAGGTGGAGCAGGCGCGCGTGGCGCTCGAACAGGCGCAACAGGCCTACGACAAGGTGAAGGATGTGCCCGGCGTCGGCATGATGCCCCAATCGCTCCAGCTCCAACAGGCGACCATCAACTACGAGACGGCCCAGGCCAACTATCGGGTGGCCAGCCGCGGGGCCGACCAGGCGCAACTGGCCGCCGCGCAGGCCCAGGTCGCCCAGGCCCAGGCCGCGCTCGATCGCCTGCTGCGCGGGCCGACCAAGGAGCAGCTCGAAGTGGCCCAGGCGAGCGTGGATCAGGCCCAACTGGCCGTCGAACAGGCGCAGCGCCGGCTGGACAATGCCCGGCTGGTAGCCCCCTGGGATGGCATCGTGACCGCGGTCAACATCGTCGAGGGCGCGTGGGCGCAGCCGGCCGCGCCGGCCATCCAGCTCGCCGATCACAGCCGGTTTCACATCAACGTCCAGGTAGACGAGGTGGACATCGTCAGCGTGGCGCCTGGCCAGAGCGTGACCATCGAGCTGGATGCCATGCCCGACCAGAAGCTGGCCGGGCATGTTTACCGGATCGCGCCGGCTGCCACGGTGGATCAGGCCGGCACCACTTCCTATCTGGTCACCGTTCACTTCGATCGGCCGGAGCCGGCCTTGCGCGCCGGCATGAGCGCCACCGCCAGCATCACCAGCAGCATGCGCAAGGATGTGCTGTTGGTGCCCAACCGGGCCGTGCAGATTGATCGGGAGAACGGCAAGACGTTCGTGGAAAAAGAGACTGCGGCCGGACCGCAAAAGGTGGAAGTGCGGCTGGGCCTGCGCGATGATCAGCACAGCGAAGTGCGCGAGGGCCTCTCCGACGAAGATCGGGTGATCATCCGCCAGATCAGCAGCCGCGAGCAATTGCAGCGAGCATTCGGGACCGGAAACTGAGATGAGTGCACCTGCAGGTGAAGGGCCGCAGCCGCCGATCATCCTGATCCAGGACATCACCAAAGTCTATCGGATGGGCGATGTCGAAGTGCACGCGTTGCGCGGGGTATCGCTGCGGGTAGAGCAGGGCGAGATGCTCGCCATCATGGGGCCTTCCGGCTCGGGCAAGTCTACCTTGATGAACATCATCGGCTGTCTGGATCAGCCGACTTCGGGCCAGTACTGGCTGGCCGGCGAAGACGTCTCGCGGCTCAACGACGATCGGTTGGCCGAGATCCGCAACAAACGGATCGGCTTCGTCTTCCAGAACTTCAACTTGCTGCCGCGCACGACCGCGGTGCAAAACGTCGAGCTGCCGCTCATCTACTCGGGCCTCCGCGATCGGCGGTCGCGCGCCGTGGCCGCGCTGGAAGCGGTGGGGCTGGGCGAACGCCTCACCCATCGCCCCAGCGAGCTTTCGGGCGGCCAGCAACAGCGCGTGGCCATCGCGCGCGCCCTGGTCACCTCGCCCAGCATCATCATGGCCGACGAGCCGACCGGCAACCTGGATTCGAAGGCCGGCGCCGAGATCATGCACATCTTTCAGCAGTTGAACGAGGAAAAGGGCATCACCATCATCCTGGTCACCCACGAGCCGGACATCGCCGAACATTGCCGGCGCATCGTCCATCTGTACGACGGCCAGATCGTCAGCGATGAGCCGGTGCCCAACCCGCGGCGGGCCGGCGAATCGGCCTATCTGCACAACCATCGGCCGGCCACAGTAAGGTGAACCTATGAGCATCACAGAAGCGATCCGCCTGGCCCTGCGCGCCCTGGCCGCCAACAAGCTGCGGTCGGCGCTGACGATGTTGGGGATCATCATCGGCGTGGCTGCGGTGATCACCCTGCTCTCCGTCGGCCAGGGCGTCCAGGTGTTGGTGACAGAACAGCTCCAGAGCATCGGCACCAACCTGCTCTTCGTCGTGCCGGGCAACATCGGCGCGGGCGGCCAGGCGCAGTTTCGCGCGGCCGCCCGCTCTACCCTGACGCTGGACGACGCCAACGCCATCGCCGATCCGTTCAGCGTGCCCAGCGCCGCCCGCGTGGCGCCCGAAGTGCTCAGCACGGCCACCGTCAGCTACGGCAAAAAGGACCTCCGCCTTTCGGTGTCGGGCGTCACGCCGGCCTATGAGGTGGTGCGCAACTCGCCGGTGGCCTTGGGCAACTTCATCAGCGAGACCGATCTGGCCGGTCGCTCGCGCGTAGCCGTGCTGGGCAGCCGGGCGGCCGAAAAGCTCTTCGGCGCCAACGCCTATCCGATCGGCCAGACGATCAAGATCAACGGCGTGCCGTTCAAGGTGATCGGCGTCCTGGCGGCCAAAGGGGGCAGCGGCGGACCAGGCGGCGGCAACCAGGACGAGGTCGTCCTGGTGCCGCTCAGCACGGCTCACCAGCGCCTCTTCACCGCGCGGTTCCGCGACCCCAAGGGCCAGCCGCTCGTCTCGGTGATTTACGTGCAGGTGGTGAGCGAAGAGCTCATGCCGCAGGCCACCGACGAGATCGGCCGGCTGCTGCGGATGCGCCACAACATCAAGTACCAGGACGAAGACGACTTCACCGTGATCAACCAGAAGGACCTGCTGGCGATCTTCGGTCAGATCACCGGCGTGCTGACGATCTTCCTGGGCGCGATCGCCGGCATCAGCCTGCTGGTGGGCGGCATCGGCATCATGAACATCATGCTGGTCTCCGTCACCGAACGCACGCGCGAGATCGGCCTGCGCAAGGCAGTCGGCGCCAAGCGCCGGGACATCCTCAGCCAGTTCCTGATCGAGTCGGTCATCCTGTCGGTGATCGGCGGGGTGATCGGCATCGGGTTGGGCGCAACCGGCGCGCTGGTCGTCTCGCAATTGGCGAGCGACTTGAAAGCGGTGGTGACGCTGGACTCGGTGCTCCTGGCCACCGGCTTCTCGGCTGCAGTCGGGCTCTTCTTCGGCATCTATCCGGCCACGCGCGCGTCTCGCCTGAACCCGATCGAAGCGCTGAGGTATGAGTAACACGAGATGCGTCGAATTTATGGCTTTCTGGCGTTTCTGTTCGTCGGGCTGATATTGGCCGGGTGCCAGGGCCTCGGCCCCACGGCCCGACCGGCCACGCCGACCCCCATTCTATTGACGGCCGGCGCATCGCCGACCCTCGCCTACCGGCCGACGGCGACCCCCGTCCCGCCGCCGACGCGCGCCGTCGCCGCATCAGCCACACCCACGGCCGCGCCGTCTGCAGCGGCCACGCCGACCCGAGCGCTCCTCATGGGGCTAGGCAAGCAGCCCACCCTGGTGGTGTGGGCCTCCCCGCGGGCCGACGCGGCGGTCGTGGCCACATTGCCCGGCTCGCAGGTGGTGTGGGCCGAGGGTCGCAGCGCCGACGGCCGCTGGGTGCGGGTGACCTATGGGGAGCAGGCCGGCCGCGGCTGGATTCCGCGCGACGTGCTGCAACTGTTCGGCGAGAGCGCAGAGTTGCCGGTGGTGGAAGCGGAAGAACCGGCCGCAGGCGATCGGCGGGCTGAAGCCCGCGCCACGCCGGGG
>JBBIKA010000186.1:0-2351 GCA_037445695.1 Chloroflexota bacterium | reverse complement strand
TCGTCCGGGCCGACGGCAGCGGCCTGCGCCGCCTGACCGACGGCATGGACCCGGCCCTCTCGCCCGACGGGACGCGCGTGGCCTTCGCGCGCTGGGGCTCGCCGCACGGCATCTTTGTCCTCGATCTGCGTTCGGGTGAGGAGCGCCGCGTCGCCTCGGCCAATCAGCCGCGCGGCCCGTCATGGCACACGGACGGCACGCGACTGGCCTTCACCTACGTGGTGCGCACGCGCATCTGCCTGGATCTCGGCTACGCGTGCCTGGACGAAGCCACGGTGCGGCGCATGTTCGGCGGCCGCGAGTGCATAGACACGCCGCTCGGCCGGAAATGCCTCGCCGATCTGCCGGTTGTCAAGATTGACGACAACGGCCTGGCGGTCGTGGACCTGGCGACCGGCGACCGTCGCGACCTGCTCAGCGAGGGAACGATCCAGTCGGTGCAATGGCGGCCCGGCCAGGACGAACTGGTCTTTCGGGGTCGCAACGGCCTCCAGATCATCCGGCCGGGCGAAGCTCCGCGGCCGCTCAACAACGATCCGAACCTCGGCAGTCCGGCCTGGTCGCCTGATGGCCGGCAGCTCGCCTGCCAGCTCCGCATCCACAACCGCACCGAGATCGTGCTGTTGAGCGCGGAAGGCGCGCTGATCGGCCATCTGACCCAGCCGCCGCCGAGCTACGAACGGCCCGGCCAGCCGCCCCCCAACAACGTGGCGCCGGCCTGGTCGGCCGATGGCCGCTCTCTGCTTTTCTTGAGCGATCGAGATGGCGCGTGGCGGTTGTACATCATGAACGCGGACGGTTCGGGCCAGCGGCCGTTCGGGGGCGAGGCGCTCGGCCGGCTGACGTTTCGCTACGATTTCGCGGCCGAGCGGGTGGCCCACTGGTCCCGGTAGGGGCATGACGCGCGGGCGCTGGCCGCCACATCGCGACCGGCGCCCGGATTTTCATGCCACTTCTGCCATCACTTCCTTCGCAAACACGATCTGATCGCCTTCCACATCCGCCACGATCGTATCGCCCGGCTGGAACCGGCCCTGCAGCAAGGCCAATGCCAGCGGATCCTGCACATGTTGCTGGATGGCCCGCTTGAGCGGCCGCGCGCCGTAGACCGGATCATAGCCGGCCTCGGCCAGGAACGCGCGCGCCCGGTCGGTGAGGCGCAGCGTCAAGCCGCGTTCGGCCAGCATCTTCGCGAGCCGGCGCAACTGGATCTCCACGATCTGGCCCAGGTGCTCCCGCGTCAAGCTGTGGAACACCACGATCTCGTCAATGCGGTTCAGGAACTCGGGTGGGAACGCCTGGCGCAGCGCGTTCAGTGCCCGCTCCGACCGTTGCCGATCGGTGAGCCCCGGATCGTTGATGTATTGGCTGCCGATGTTGCTCGTCATGATCACCACGGTATTCTTGAAGTCCACCGTGCGGCCGTGGCCGTCGGTCAACCGGCCGTCGTCCAGCAGTTGCAACAGCGTGTTGAACACCTCGCGGTGCGCCTTCTCGATCTCGTCGAAGAGCACCACGCTGTATGGCTTGCGTCGGACCGCCTCGGTGAGCTGGCCGCCTTCGTCGTAGCCCACATAGCCGGGCGGCGCGCCGATCAGCCGGCTGACGGTGTGCCGTTCCTGGTACTCCGACATGTCAATGCGGATCATGGCGTTCTCGTCGTCGAACAGGAACTCGGCGAGCGCGCGGGCCAGCTCGGTCTTGCCGACGCCGGTCGGGCCCAGGAAGATGAAGCTGCCGATGGGCCGGTTCGGATCTTGCAGGCCGGCGCGCGCCCGGCGCACTGCGCTCGCCACCGCCCGCACTGCCTCGTCCTGGCCGACCACCCGCTCGTGGAGGCGTTCCTCCATCTTCAGCAGCTTCTCGATCTCCCCCTCCAACAGCTTGCTCACCGGGATGTGCGTCCAGCTCGAGACCACCTCGGCCACCTCTTCCGCGCCGACCTCTTCCTTGAGCAACATGCCGCGGCGCTGCATTTCGGCGAGTTCGGCCTCGGCCTCCTTTAGGTTGCGCTCCAGGCCGGCCAGCTTGCCGTATTGCAGCTCGGCCGCGCGGTTGTAATCGTAGCGCCGCTGCGCGGTCTCGATCTCGTGCCGGGTCTCCTCGATCTGCTGTTTGAGGGCGGCCACGCGCTCGATGACCTCCCGCTCGCGGGCCAGGCGGGCTTCCAGGCTGGCGCGTTCCTCTTGCAGGTCGGCCAGCTCGCGCTCCAGCGCCGCGAGCCGCGCTTTCGAAGCCTCGTCGCTCTCTTTTTTCAGCGCCTCCCGCTCGATCTCCAGTTGCATGATCTTGCGCTTGATCTCGTCCAGCTCGGCCGGGTCGGAGGTGATCTCCATGCGCAGCCGGCTGGC
>JBBIKA010000185.1:3032-8366 GCA_037445695.1 Chloroflexota bacterium | reverse complement strand
TGAGTGCGTTGATCGGCGGCACGGTGGACAGCGCCATCATGGGCCTGGCCGACGTGATCCTGACGATCCCGCAGTTCCCGCTGCTCATCGTGTTGGCCGGGCTGTTGCGCTTCAACAACGTGTTGATCCTGGCGGCCATCCTCGGCGTCCTCTCGTGGCCCAGCCTGTCGCGCGCCATTCGCGCCCAGGTCCTTTCGCTGCGCGAACGCGATTTCGTGGAAGCCGCCCGCGCGCTCGATCTGGGCACCGGCCACATCATCCTGCGGGAGATCATGCCGAACATGGCCAGCTACCTGGCCGTGAGCCTGATCTTCGCCATGACGGGCGCGGTCTACGCCCAGGTGGGCCTGGTGTTCCTCGGCCTGGTGCCGCTCTCGGGCAGCAACTGGGGCGTGATGTTGCAACTGGCCTGGACGAAGGGCGCGATCTTCTACCCGAAGGCGTTGCCCTACATCCTCTCGCCGGTCCTGGCGATCGCGCTGTTCCAGCTTGCGCTGGTCTTTGCTTCGCGCTCGCTGGAAGAGATGTTCAACCCCCGGTTGCGCACCGGCGTATGAGATTCTGAGCCGCGGGAGATCGTGGAGATGCAGCCAACCAAGCCCCTGCAAAGTACGCATATCAAGGAGGAAGTCACCCTCGCGGTGAACGACCTGTGGATCTCCTACCAGGCCCGTCGCGGCACGGTCAAAGCGGTGCGCGGGGTCAGCTTCGACCTGCGCCTGGGCGAGACGCTGGCCTTCATCGGCGAGAGCGGCTGCGGCAAGACCACGCTGGGCCTCGGCCTGATCCGCCTGTTGCCCAAGACCGCGCGCGTCGAGCGCGGCACGATCATCTATAGCCGCAACAACATCCGCGCCTCGGTCCTGGACATGGACAACGAGGCGCTGCGCTCCTTTCGCTGGAAAGAGTGCGCCATGATCTTTCAAGGCGCGCAGAACGCGTTCAACCCGGTGTTGCGCATCCGGGATCAGGTATTCGATACCGCGCGCGCCCACGGCGAATCGAACCGCGCGCGCGTGCGCGAGCGCATGCTCGATCTCTTCCAGCTTGTCTCGCTGGAGTCGGATCGGGTCATGAACGCCTACCCGCATGAGCTCAGCGGCGGCATGCGCCAGCGCGTGCTGTTGGCGCTGGGCCTGCTGCTCGATCCGCAGCTCATCATCCTGGACGAGCCGACCACCGCGCTGGACATCCTGACCCAGCGCTCGGTGATCGATGTGTTGCGCAACCTGCGCAACCAGCTCGATTTCTCGCTCATCCTGATCTCACACGACCTGTCGCTGGCGGCCGAGCTGGCCGACCGGGTGGGCACGATGTATGCCGGCGCGCTGGTCGAAGTGGCCGACGTGTACGATACGTACTATCACCCGTATCATCCGTATACCATCGGCCTGATCCGCGCCGTGCCGACCCTGTCCGGGGAGCGCCGCGATCTGATCTCGATCCCCGGCACCCCGCCGGATCTGATAGATCCGCCCCGCGGCTGCGCGTTCAACCCGCGCTGTCCTTATGCCACCGAACGTTGCCGCACCGAACAGCCCCAACTGGAGACGGTGGGCCTCAATCATCAGGTCGCGTGTTGGAACTGGCAGGCCGTGGTGGCCGATCACGGCGGCCGCTTGATCCTGGCGGCGCAGGAGTAGCGACGATGGCAGTGATGATGGAACTGGTGAACCTGGAACGCTCGTTCAAGGTCGGCCGCGCGCTCGTGCGGGCGGTAGACGGTGTGACCTTGCGGATCAACGAGGGCGAGGTCGTGTGCCTGGTCGGCGAGAGCGGTTGCGGCAAGACGACTACCGGCAAAATGGCCGTGGGTCTGTTGCGGCCGACGGCCGGCGAGGTGCGCTTTCGGGGCCAGGATATCTGGCAGATGAACGCCGCCGACTTCCGCCAGTATCGGCAGGCGGTGCAGATCATCCACCAGGATCCGTATTCCTCCCTCAATCCGACGCAGTCGGTGGTGGACATCATCAGCGCGCCGCTCCTGCGCCACGGCTTCGCCCGTTCGCGGCTTGCGGCCCGCAAGCTGGCGGCCGAATTCCTGCAACGGGTGGACATGACGCCGCCGGAAGATTATCTGGACAAGTACCCCCATCAGCTCAGCGGCGGCCAGCGCCAGCGCGTATCGGTGGCGCGCGCACTCACGGTGAACCCCCGCTTCATCATGGCCGATGAAGCGGTCTCGATGTTGGATGTCTCGATTCGCGTCGGCCTCTTGAAGATGTTGGGCCGCTTCCGCGAGGAGCTGGGAATGACCTATCTGTTCATCACCCATGACCTGGCGGTGGCGAAGTTCTTCGCGTGGGATGGCCGCATCGCGGTGATGTATCTGGGCCGGGTGGTGGAGGTGGGTCCCACCCCCCGCTTGATCCGTTTCCCGCAACACCCGTACACGAAGGCGCTGCTCTCGGCCATCCCCGAGGCCGATCCGGTGGCCACGCGGGAGAAGGAACGCGTGCAACTGCGCAGCATGGACGTGCCCAGCCTGCTGCACATTCCGGCCGGCTGCTCGTTCCATCCGCGCTGTCCGCTCTTCGAGCCGGGAGTGTGCGATCGGCAGGTGCCGCAATTGCGGGACATCGGCAACGGCGTGGAGATTGCGTGCCATGTCGTGGCGCGCGAGGCAGGTGTGGCATGAATCCCGAGGTCGGCCTGGCGGCCACGCGCCTTGCGCTGTTTCTGATCGTGGCGGCCGGCCTGATGCTGTTCGTCGTGCAGCCGAACAGCGCCGAATTCGTCGTGACGGTCTTGACGATCGGGATCGGCCTGGCGATGTTGGGCCTTGTGGCGCTGCTGGCGCGCCTCGGCAGCGTCATCTCTCATCGGCCACCCAGCACCGCCGAGGACGAAGGGGCGGACGATGATCCGCCTATGCGGCTTTGACCCGCGTAGGGCATGGCGCTACCTTTCGTTGGCAATGCGGCAGAGATGAGCTCACCATCTGACTTGCTCAAGGCGGTGATCCTGGCGGCCGGGTGCGAGACGGTCGGGCCGACCGGCCGGCCGCTCGTGTTGGAGCGGCTCGGCGAGCGCATCGTGCTGGACTACGTCGTGCGCAATGCGTTGCAGGTGGTGCCGGCCGACGATCTCTACATCGTGGTCGGTCCGCACCGGGATGAGATCGCCCGGCAGTTGGCCGGCGAGTATCGCTACGTGGTCCAGGCGCAGGCGCTCGGCACAGCCCATGCCGTCATACAGGTGCAGCCGCTCCTGGCCGACTATCGCGGGGACCTGCTCATCCTGTACGGCGACACGCCGCTCTTCCGGCCAACTTCGATCCGGGGGCTGCTCAATCGCCATCGCTTGCGCGGGGCCGATCTCACCCTGCTCACCGCGGTCGTAGATCGGCCGTTGCCCTACGGCCGCATCATCCGCGACGCCGACGGACAGATCGTGGACATCATCGAGGAGGCCGACGCGTCGCCCCGGGTGCGGCAGATCCGCGAGCTGAACGCCGGCGCGTACGTGGTGCGCGCCGAGACGATCTTCGACGCCCTGGCCCATCTGAACCCGGGGCCGGACGGCGCCTATCGCCTGACCGATTGCGTCCATCAGCTCATCCGCTCCGGCCTGGAGGTGGAGAGCTATCAGATCTACGACCAGGACGAGGTGCAGGGCATCAATACGGCCGAGGACCTGGCGCAGGCCGAATTCATCTTGCAGAAGCGACTGTTTCGGCCGCGGCGCCAGGAAGAAGAAAACCGGATCGCGTTCGGCACAGGCGGCTGGCGCGCGGTGATCGGCGAGGGATTTACCCTGCATAATGTCAGAAGGTTGACCCAGGCGCTGGCCAATGAGATCACCCGTCGCCGCCAGGAGCGCCAGGGCGTGTTGATCGGCTTCGACCGGCGCTTCCTCTCGCGCCAGGCGGCCGAGGCGGCGGCCGAGGTGTTTGCCGGCAACAACATCCCGGTCGTCTTGTTGCCGGAAGATGCGCCGACGCCGTTGATCACCTATGCCACCGCGCGGCAGGGTGCGGCCTATGGCCTGGCCTTCACGGCCAGCCACAATCCGCCGGAGTGGAACGGCCTGAAGGTATTTCGGTCGGATGGCGCCCTCCTGCTGGATGAGGAGACGCGCACGATCGAAGCCGAGGCCAACCGGCTGACCGCGGCCGACGTGATCAAGCTGGAGCTCGATCTGGCGCTGGCGGCGCGGGTGGTGCAGCGCCGCGACTTTACCAACGAGTATGTGGACGCGGTCGAGCGGCTGATTGACCTGGCCGCGATTCGCGAGGCCGGCCTGCGGGTGGTGGTAGATCCGATGTACGGGGTGAGCCAGTTGACCCTGGGGATCGTTTTGACCGAGGCGCGCTGTCGGGTCACGTTCATCCACGAGCGGCACGATCCGCTCTTCGGCGGCCGCTCGCCCGCGCCGAACTTGGATGCGCTGCGCCTGTTGCAGACCCAGGTGGTGGAGGGTCACTACGACCTGGGCCTGGCGACCGACGGCGACGCGGACCGCATCGCGATCCTGGACGAGCGGGGCCAGTACGTTACCGTCAACGATATTCTCTTGCTGCTCTACTGGTACATGCACGAGGTGCGCGGAGAGCGCGGGAGCGTCGTGCGCAACCTGGCGACGACCCACCTGCTCGATCGGTTGGCCCGCCATTTCGGCGAGGAGTGCGTTGAGACGCCGGTGGGGTTCAAGCACATCGCGGCCGCGATGGTGGCGCACAAGGCGCTGCTCGGCGGCGAGTCTTCCGGCGGCCTGACGATCCGGGGGCATATCCTGGGCAAGGACGGCATCTTTGCCGCGGCCCTGATCGTGGAGATGTTGGCCCGTACCAGGCGACCTGTTTCGCAGTTGCTGGAGCAGATTTATGCCGTTACCGGCCGGCTCTACGCGCGCGAAGAGGCCCTGCCCGCCACGCCCGAGATGCGCGTGGCCGTGCCCAGGCGCCTGCAGGAGGCGCTGGGCGACCGCATCGGCGACGCGGCGATCCTCAGAGTCTCGCAGATGGACGGCATCAAGCTTTACCTGGCGAACGACAACTGGGCGCTGGTGCGCTTTTCCGGCACCGAGCCTGTGTTGCGCCTCTTCGTCGAAGCGGATACGCCGGCCAGGGCGGCCGAACTGATGGAACAGTTGCGGCAGCTTGTGACATGAAGATGAAAGGAGGTGATGGCCCGGCTTAGTCGCATGATCGCATCCGTTTCAATTGGCGAAAGTTCATCCATTTCACCCACAACTAAGGAGGAAAGCCATGTCTAGGGTGTATCGTCTGTTCGCGTTGGTGCTGGTGGTAGCCTTTGTGCTGTCTGCCTGCGCCCCGGCTGCGACTCCGGCGCCCGCGCCGGCCGCGCCCGCCAAGGCCGAGCCGACCAAGGC
>JBBIKA010000185.1:0-2932 GCA_037445695.1 Chloroflexota bacterium | reverse complement strand
ACCAAGGCCCCAGAGCCGACCAAGGCGCCGGAACCCACCAAGCCCGCGGCGCCGAAGGAGTATCACGGCGCGTTCCCTTATGAGGTGCCGCCCAAGGGCCATCTCAACTCCTTTGTGACCGCCGGCATCCCGAACGGCATCAGCATCTACTGGGATCTGCTGGAGCTGCCCGGCGCCCGCTACTACTGGGGCGAGAGCAAGTGGCTGCCGCTGGCCGCCGAAAAGTGGGCCTTCCAGCCGCCCGACAAGTTCGTGCTGAACATTCGCAAGGGCCTGAAGTGGTCTGACGGCAAGGACTTCACCGCCAAGGACGTGGTGGCCACCTTCAACATGGGCCGCCTGTTCAAGTGGACCGTCTTCAAGTACGTGGACACCGTCAAGGCCACCGACGACTACACGGTCGAGTTCCACATGAGCACCCCCTCCACCGTGGTAGAACGCTACGTGCTGCTGGAGCACTACCGCTCGGCCGCCACCTACGGCGCGCTCGCCGATGAGGTGGCCAAGCTGGTAGAGGCCAAGAAGGGCGCGGACAGCGACGAGTGGAAGGCGCTGGTGCAGAAGGCCACTGAGTTCCGGCCGGACAAGCTGATCGTCAGCGGCCCATTCGACCTGGACCTGAAGTCCATCACCGAGGCGCAGCTCACCCTGGTGAAGAACCCGAAGGGCTACCTGGCCGACAAGATCGCCTTCGACAAGGTGGTGCTCTACAACGGCGAGACGCCGGTGGTGACCCCGCTGGTGTTGGCCGGCGATGTGGACTATGCCACGCATGGCTTCCCCACCGCCACCGAGAAGCAGTACAAGGACATGGGCATCCGCATCACCCGCGCGCCCACCTATTCCGGCCCGGCCATCTACTTCAACCAGGACATCTATCCGTTCAGCAAGCCTGAGTTTCGCCAGGCCGTGGCCTATGCGGTCAACCGCGACGAGAACGGCAAGGTGTCGCTGGGCGACTCCGGCAAGGCGCCGAAGTATCTGACCGGCTTCAGCGACAACATGCTGAACCTGTGGCTCTCCAAGGAGCAGATCGACAAGTTGACCGTCTACAACTATGACCCGAAGAAGGCCGAGGAGATCCTCACCAAGATCGGGTTCAAGAAGGGCAGCGACGGCATCTGGCTGGATGACAAAGGCAAGAAGCTGGAGTTCGAGCTGAGCGTGCCCGCCGAGTTCGCCGACTGGTCGGCCGCGGCCGAGAACCTGGCCGAGCAGCTCAACAAGTTCGGCATCAAGACCACGGTGCGCGGGGTCAACTTCCAGCAGCATCCGACCGACGTCAACCAGGGCAAGTTCCAGATGGCGATTCGGGCCTGGGGCGCGGGCAACCCGCATCCGCACTTCGCCTTCGTCCAGGACCTCTTCACCCACAACTACGTCGGCTCCACCCAGGGCAAGGGCATGAACTTCCCGATGAAGCAGACGATTGACGGCAAGGAAGTGGACCTGGAGAAGATCGTGGTGCAGGCGGCCGAGGGGCTGGATGTGAACGCGCAGAAGGAGAAGGTGGCCACGGCGGCGGCCGTCTTCAACCAACTGCTGCCGATCGTCCCGCTCTGGGAGCGCTACGGCAACAGCCCGCTGCTGAACAAGCGCCTGGCCGACGCGCCGGCCGACACCGACCCGATCTGGAAGAACGCGCTGTACGGCGACAACCCGATCGTGGTCATGATCTTCGACGGCCGCATCAAGCCGAAGTGATCGCGGCCCGTCCGATCTGATGCCCCGCGGCCGGCCCCGGCCATGGGGCATCAGGTCGGGATGAGGGCAGGGGCGCACGGCATGCGCCCCTGCCCGGCACCCGGTTCCCCCCTTTTGCGAGGTTTTTTCATGTCCAACCTCTTGTTGCTCCCCCGGCCGCGATCCGTTACGCTCACAGGCGGCCGTTTGACGTTGACGGCTCCTCGCCTGATCGTCCTGGACGGCCCCGAGCCGGCCGCTTTGCGCTTCAGCGCCCACCGCCTGCAGGCGGCCCTCCAGGAGCAGGCCGGCGTCCGGTGGGAGATCGTCGCCGGCAACACCGTGCCGCACGAGCAGATCGGCGCCACCCTCAGCGTCGTCGAAGGCGGCACGCGCCATCCTCAGGGCTACGAGCTGACGGTCACCCCGGAGGGCATTCACGCCGTGGCCGGCAGCCCGGCCGGGATCTTCTATGCCGTCTGTACGTTGACGCAATTGCTGGCGCTCGGCCGCCTGGAATCGGACGGCGCTCCCCAGCCTCCGGCTTCCGGCGTCCAGCTCTCGGCCCTCCGCATCTCCGACTGGCCCGACTTTCCCAACCGCGGGGTCATGCTCGACATCAGCCGCGACCGCGTGCCTACCATGGAGACGCTGCTGGAACTGGTGGACCTCCTGGCGTCGTGGAAGATCAACCAGCTTCAGCTCTACACCGAACACACCTTCGCCTATCGCCATCACCCCGAGGTGTGGGCCGACGCGTCGCCGATGACCGGCGAGGAGATCCTGGCGCTGGATGCGTATTGCCGGGAGCGGTTCATCGAGTTGGTACCCAATCAAAACGCCTTCGGCCACATGACCCGCTGGCTGATTCACGACCGTTATCGGCATCTGGCCGAGGCGCCCGACGGCTGCGACACGCGCTGGGGCCACTACGACGTCCCGCTGAGCCTCTGTCCGCTCGATCCCGGCAGCATCGAGCTGGTGCGGAGCATGTTCGACGAGCTGCTGCCGCACTTCTCCAGCCGGCAGTTCAACGTGGGGTGCGACGAGACCATTGACCTGGGCCAGGGCCGCAGCCGAGAGGCCGTCGCCAGGCTGGGCGCGGGACGCGTCTATCTCGACTTCCTGCTGAAGATCTACCGCGAGGTGAAGGCGCGCGGCCGCACCATGCAGTTCTGGGGCGACATCATCATGGAACACCCGGAGCTGGTGCCCGAAGTGCCGCGCGATGCCATCGCGCTGGAGTGGG
>JBBIKA010000184.1:0-8423 GCA_037445695.1 Chloroflexota bacterium | reverse complement strand
TAGATCCGACGCCGCCGGGACGCCCAGCCCGCTTCAGCGGGCGCAGCCGGGTAGCCCGGACATCATGTCCGGGCGGGCCGACATCGCGGCGAGCGCGGCTCGATTACCGGAATAAATTCTTAACATTCATGATTCGGCCCTACGACTGACGGACAGATGTGCCGCACACCACTTGTACGTCTTGCGGCGCTCCTGCTGGCGTCGGCGGCTCTGATCGGCCCGGCGCTGACGGCCTGTGTCCGACCGGATGCGCCGCCGGCCAGGCCGCTGCCGCGGCTGATCGCCGACGACTCGGTGGCCGACGATTTGCGGGCGTTGGCTCAGGAAACGTGGGCGCGCTTCCTGGTTGCCTTTGCCGGTCGCACGGACTGCTTCGGCGATGTGCTGCTGACGGCATCGTTCGACCTGGCCGATCGGGCGGCCTACGACCCGCGGCGGGCCGCGGTGACCGTGCGCGTGCCGGGGACGGCCGCCATGTTGCAAAGCGCGCTGATCCACGAGTGGGCGCACCACGTCGAGTATCAGTGCCCCGCGCACCAGGAGCTGCGGCCCGCGTTCCTGGCGGCTCAGGGGATGGCGCCGGATACGCCGTGGCGCCCCATCGGGCCGGCCGCCTCGCAGGCGGACGCGACCGGGCTTGCCTGGGCTACTACGCCGTCCGAGCAGTACGCCGAGGCCGCGATCGAGGTGGTGCTCGGCCATCGGTCCATCCCGGCGCCGGCGCACGTCAGGCCGGCCGCAGTGGACGTGCTCGCGGCGTGGGCCGCGGGCCGCTAACCTGAAATAGACGTGCCAGGCACTTTCAAAGTGCCTGGCACGTGGGCGTTGTTCAAAAAAGTACGTGGAGTTTAGGGGGTCGGCCCGGCCGGCCCACAAAAACTATTCCAATTTTACCGTGGAGAGGTCAAAACCTATGTCCAAAATGAAAGCGCTGGTCTTTCGCCACCCGGGCAAGCTTGAGCTGACTGAGGTGCCGATCCCGCAGGTCAAGAATCCTGATGATGTGTTGTTGAAGGTGCGGGCCGTGGGCATCTGCGGTTCGGACGTTAAGATCATGGAGGGCAAGCATCACTACAAGGAAAACACGATCCTCGGCCACGAGTTTTGCGGCGAGGTGGTCGAAGTCGGCTCCCATGTGACCCACGTCAAGATCGGCGACCGCGTGGCCGTTGACAACAACATCCGCTGTGGCTTTTGCTCCTTCTGCCGGATGGGCATGAGCAGCCAGTGCGTCGAAATCAAGTTCAACGCGCTCGGCGTGATGCGCGACGGCGGCATGGCGGAATACTGCCTGGTGCCGGAGAAGCAATGCTACGTCTTGCCCGACGAGATAGACGACATCCTGGGCACCCAGGTCGAGACGCTGGCGACCGTCGTCAACGGCATGAACACGCTGCTGATGTTGCCCTACGACTACGTGCTCGTCATCGGCTTCGGGCCGATCGGCTATCTCTTCGGCCATCTGGCCAAGAACATCGCGGCCAAGGTGGCGGTGACCGAGATTGACCCGTTCCGCATCAACATCGCGAAGGAATGCGGCCTGACGGTCTGGAACCCGAACGAGGTGGATGTGGGCGAGAAGATCACCGAGTTTACCTACGGCCGCAAGGCCGACATCGTGATCGAGGCGACCGGCAACGGGCTGGCGCAGGCGCTCCAGTGCGTGACGCCGGGCGGCAAGGTGTTGCCGTTCGGCATGGATTCCAGTGTGCACATTGACGTGGTGCCCAACGAGATCACCCGCTGGGCAACGAAAATCCTGGGGCTCTATCTGGGCCAGAACACCATGGTGCCCGCAATCCGCATCTTCCAGGAAAACCGGATCAACATGAAGCCGTTCTTCACGAAGGTCATCCCCCTGGAGCAAGGTGTGGAGGCGTTTCGCGATCTGGGCCTGGATCCGGTGACCCTGGCGCACGGGCCGAAGCGCGCGATGAAGATCGTGATGAGGCCGTAACGCGCATCTCGATCCGCCCTCCGGCGGAGGGTGGGTCTCGCCGAGGATACGATATGAATCGCTTGAACATTGCCGTGATCGGCACCGGCCGCATGGGCAGCGTGCACGTGCGCAACCTGGTGCGCAGGATACCCGAGGCCAACCTGGTGGCGGTGTGCGACATCCGCCTGGAGGTGGCGCAGGCGCTGGCCGATGAGCTGGGCATTCCGCGCGCGGTGCGGGATTACCGCGAGTTGTTGGATGATCCGACGATCCCTGCCGTGCTGATCGCGACCAGCACCGACACGCACTGGTTCATCGTGCGCGATGCGGCCCAGGCCGGCAAGCACATCTTCTGCGAAAAGCCGCTGGCGCTCAACCTGCCCGATATAGACGTCGCGTTGGCCGCGGTCGAGCAGGCAGGCGTCAAGCTGCAGGTCGGCTTCAACCGGCGTTTCGACCCGGCCTTCCGCCGCGTGCGCGACCTGGTCGCGTCGGGCGCGCTGGGCCGGCCGTGCATCCTGCGCATCGCCAGCCGCGATCCCGAACCGCCCTCGGTGGAATACGCCAGGGCGTCGGGTGGCATGTATCTCGACATGACGATCCACGACTTCGACATGGCCCGTTTCGTGGTCGGCGAGGTCGAAGAGGTCTACGCCATGGGCAATGTGCTGGTGGCGCCCTGGCTGGCCGAAGCCGGCGACGTGGACACCGACATCGTGACGCTGCGTTTCGCCAACGGCGCGCTGGGCGTGATTGACAATAGCCGCCAGGCGGTCTACGGCTACGATCAACGGCTGGAGGTCTTCTGCTCCGAAGGGGTGGCGCAGGCCGAGAACGAAGCGGTGGATACCGTGATCGTCGGCGACCGCACCGGCATGCACGCGGCCTTGCCCCCGCGTTTCTTCATGCAGCGCTACCCGGAGACCTACGTCAACGAAGTGCGCGAGTTCATCGCCTGCGTGCAAGAGGATCGCCGGCCGCCCGTCACCGGCCACGACGGCCGCATCTCGGTGGTCATGGGCTACGCGGCGTGGAAATCGTATCGGGAGAACCGGCCGGTGCGGTTGGCGGAGGTTGGTTAGATATGGGGGATCGGGAATTAGGGATTGGGGATTGGCGGGCCTCCTAATCCCCAATCGCTAATCCCTACTTCCCTTTCCAGAAAGGCAATTCCATGCTACTCGCTTTTCACGGTGCCACGACCATGCCGCAAGACCTCGAAACCGACGTCGCGGTGACGGCAGCGGCCGGCTTTCGGGCGCTGGAGGTGTGGGCGGCGAAGGTGGATCGCTATCTGGCCGATCACACGCCGGCCGAGCTCAACGCGTTGTTCGTGAACGCGGGCGTACGGCCACTGACGATCAACTCCATCGAGTTCATCGCGTTCCGGCCGACGGACGAATACGCGGCGATCCGGGCGCGCTGCCGCGAGCTGAGCCACATCGCCCGGGCCATCGGCTGCCCGACGGTGGTCGTGGTGCCCAGCCCGACCCCCGACCGCAATCTGCCGTGGGCCGAGGTGAAGGCCGAGTATGTGCGGGTGTTGCGCGACCTGGCCGCAATCGCGGGCGAATACGACGTGCGCCTCTCGTTCGAGTTCCTCGGCTTCGGGTGGTGCAGCGTGCGCACTCCGCGCGCCGCGGCCGAGATCGTGGCAGCGACCGACCGCGCCAACGTCGGCCTGACGGTGGACGCCGCGCACTTTTACGCCGGCGGCGGGCTGCTGGAGGAGCTGGAGGCGCTCGATCCGGCGCGCATCTTCGCCTTTCACCTGGACGACGTGGAGGACACGCCGAAGGAAGCGATCACCGATGCCACGCGCGTCTTGCCGGGCACGGGCGTCGTCCCGCTGGACGAGATCTGCCGGCGATTGCAGAGCATCGGCTACGACGGGCCGTGCTCCATCGAGTTGTTCCGGCCCGAGTATTGGGCCTGGGATCCGCACGAACTGGCCGCCAAGGCACGCGCGGCCGCGCTGCGCGTGTTGACGCCATACTTTCTTGTCCAATAGCAGGATATCGGGGATCGGATATCCGGTTCCGATGTCGGATAGGCGATCGTGCTTTGATCAGGAGGCAAGATATGACGAGCCAACGGGTGGTTGCGGAGCCTTCACAACTGGATAGTATCTGCGCCATTTTGCGAGCACATCAACCGATGCTTCACAAACGGTATGGTGTCCGCTCTATAGGCGTTTTCGGGTCTTGGGTACGAGGCACGCAAAGCAAGAAAAGCGACATTGACATTCTGGTTGGGATCGAGGACGAGACGATCACCTTATTCCAATTCGCCGAGCTGCGGGAGTACTTACAAGATCTGCTGGGTATTCGGGTTGATCTGGTTGAAAAGAGCTCTTTGAGGCCACACATCAGCCATCATGTCTTGCAGGAAGTCGTTACGATATGAAGCAGTAGCGCTCTTATCGCGACTATCTGGGCGATATTTGGGATGCCATCAAGAGGGCTGAACGTTTCAACCAGGGTGTTGAGTTTGAAGCTTTCGCTGCAGATGATGAGAAGGTCTATGCAACGTTGCACGCCCTGCTGACTGCTGATCATCGGCGAAGCGGTCAAAAAGATTCCGGCCTCAGTGCGCAAGAACGCCCCTGGTGTGCCGTGGCGTGCCATTGCAGGCATGCGCGATATTCTCGTCCATGATTACTTTGGCGTCAATCTGCGGCGCGTTTGGACGACGGTGCAGCGCGATCTGCCGCTGTTGCGCGAGGCGATCATTCAGCTCTTGGCCGATCTGAACGACACAGAAACTCGTGGATGATTTGTTGAAGCTGCGTGGGGCATCCGGCCATATCCAATATCAACAGCAGGGGCGAGATTAATCTTGCCCTACACGATATCACATCTCACAGGAGTTCAACGTATGTCCAACCACGTCATACCGCAGGGTTTACTTCCAACCAACCTGCCCGATCTGTTCTTCGAAGACAACGAAGTGGGACGCATGAAGAAGGCGATCTGGGATGCCAGCGATGAGGAGATTGACGCCATCCTGGCCGAATACGGCATCCCGTCGCCCGTCGAGTGGGGCAAACCGGGTTCGTACATCCAGACCACCGTGCGCTGGCAGGTGGAGGAGAACCGCAAGAAGAACGACATCGTCTTCATCCCGGTCGGCTGCACCGAGCTGCACGGCCGGCACCTGCCTAGCGCATCCGACACCCTCTACGTCAGCCAGATCTGCGAGGCGGTGCGGCGCTATACCGCGAAGCGCGGCGCGCCGGTCAACCTGGCGCTGCCGCCGCTGAACTACGGCGCGCACCCCTACCATCACGTCGGCATGCCCGGCACCGTGATCGTGCGCGAGCACGTGGTGCGCGAGATGATCATTGACGTGATGCTCGGCCTGTGGAACGACGGCTTCCGCAAGCAGCTCATCGTCAACAACCACGGCCAGCTTTGGGTGCTGGAATCGGCCGTGCAGGAGTTCCAGAAGCGCTATCAGCTTCCGGGCATCTTCCGCGTGGTGGACTGGCATCGCGCCGTGCGCGAGTTCTTCCGCTCCACCGAGCGCGGAGGCCAGTGGGATACCAACTTCGTGCACGCCGACGAGTCGGAGACCTCGCTCGGCCTGCTGCTCCACCCGGAGATGGTGGACATGAAGTATGCGGTGGATACCGAGGGCAAGGCCTATCTGCCCGAAGGTCACTTCGACAAATCGGTGGACCCCTTCGGCCGGCCCAGCCGCTGGTCGGAGGGCGAGGGGCACTTCGCCATCGAGATCGCGGCCACGCCGGAAGGCGTGGTGGGCAAGGCCACGCATGGCTCGGCCCAGAAGGCCAAGCGGCCGGTCGCTGCCATCCTCAAGTATCTGACGCTGTGGAACGATCACGTGTTGGCTGCCTTCCCGCCCGGCGTCGTGCCGCCGGTGGAGGAAGTCACGTTGCGTTCGGCTGCGGAAATGGAGCCCTTCCTGCGCGAGCCGCTGAGCCCCGGTTGGAAGCCGGTCTACGCGCTGCCGCGCATCGGGCAAGGGACGGAAGTTTAGTGGACTTCTATGCCACGAATTACACGAATTTCACGAAGGAGAACGAAGCGTTTCGTGCAATTCGTGCAATTCGTGCGATTCGTGGCGCAATCGGCAAGGAGAGATGACATGAAAGGCAAAATGCAAGGTGTGACCCTGGTTGCGGACTGGGCGCCGAAGCCGGGGTTTAAGTTGGGAGCAAAGGACATCGAGGGGCGCCAAACCTATCTGGGCAGCCAGGTGTGGCGCAATCCCCGCATCGAGATCCGCGAATACGACATCCCCACGCCCGGGCCGGAGGAAGTGCTGTTGGAGGTGAAAGCGTGCGGTATCTGCGGGTCGGACGTGCACATGGCCCAGGCCGACGCCGATGGCTACATCTTCTATCCCGGGCTCACCGGCTTCCCCTGCATCTTGGGACATGAGTTCTCGGGCGTGGTCGTGGAAGCGGGCAAGAACGCGATCGACAAGCGGACGAACAAGCCGTTCAAGGGCGGCGAGCCGGTCACGTCCGAGGAGATGCTCTGGTGCGCGCAGTGCCGGCCGTGCGCCGATGGCCAGCCCAACCACTGCGAGCGCCTGAACGAGGTCGGCTTCAACGTCCACGGCGCGTTCGCCAAATACATGGTCCTGCCCTCGCGCACCATTTGGAGCCTCGAACCGCTGCGCAAGGTGTACAAAGGAGACGACATCTTTCTGGCCGGCAGCCTGGTCGAGCCGACCTCGGTGGCCTACAATGCGGTGATCGAGCGAGGCGGCGGCATCCGGCCGGGCGATCGCGTCGTGATCCTGGGCGGCGGGCCGATCGGCCTGGCGGCCTGCGCCATCCTCAAGCGCGCCGGCGCGTCGCAGGTCATCATCTCCGAGCCGCAGGAGGAACGCCGGCAACTCGCACTCCAGATCGGCGCCGACTACGCCATCAATCCGCTGAAGGAGGACTTCGCTGAGCGCGTCCTGGAGATCACCGAGGGGATGGGCGCGGACCTGTTCATGGAAGCCACCGGTCTGCCGACGGTCGTCTACCCGGGCATCGAGCGCGTCATCTGGGAGGGGCGCACGCTGAACAGCCGCGTGGTGGTGACGGCCCGCGCCGAGGCCAAGATGCCGGTCACCGGCGAGGTGCTGCAGGTGCGTCGCGCCCAGATCATCGGTGCGCAGGGCCATTCCGGCCACGGCAACTTCCCGCGCGTGATCGAGTGCATGGCCACCGGCATGGACATGACCCGCATCATCACCAAGAAGATCAGCCTTCAGGAAGTGCCCGAGAACATCATCCGGCTCCAGACCGATCGGAGCGAGTGCAAGGTCACCTACGTCGCAGGGTGACCGACCGACAATCGGCGGCGCCGCAAGCAGGGGCGCACGATGTGCGCCCCTGCTTTGGACGGCTGGACCGTGGTCTCGCCTTGGAAGCGCCCGCGCCGCCATCCGAAATCCGCAAGCAAACGCATGAAACTGAGCATCGTCCTTTCCACCCACGCGGCCCAATTCGCCGCGGCCACCTTCAAAGGCGACTTCGCGACCAACATCGCGCAGATCGCCGCGCTGGGCTACGACGGCGTCGAGCTGGCGATCCGCGACCCGCGGCTGGTGGACGCGGACGCGCTGGCCGATGTGATCGAGTCGCACGGCCTGGTCGTGCCGGCGATCGGCACCGGCCAAGCCTGGGGCGAAGAAGGGCTTTCGTTCACCGCGGCCGACGAAGCCGTGCGTCGGGCAGCCATCGAGCGGATCAAGAGCCACATCCCGCTCGCGGCCCGCTTCAACGCGGTGGTGATCCTGGGGCTGATCCGAGGCATCACGCCGAAGGGGCAAAGCCACGAGCAGTCCATGTCGTATCTGGTCGAGGCGCTCCAGGAATGCGCAGCCGCGGCCGCGCCGGCCGGCGTGCGCTATGCGCTGGAGCCGCTCAACCGCTACGAGACCGACCTGATCCACACCGTGGCCGACGGCCTGGCGTTGATCGAGCGGGTCGGCGCGGCCAATTTCGGGCTGCTGCTCGACACGTTCCACATGAACATCGAGGAGCCGTCCATCGAGGCGAGCATTCGCGCCGCGGGCGAGCGCATCTTCCACTTTCACGTGGCCGACTCGAACCGCTGGCACCCGGGCGCCGGGCATCTGGATTTCGCCGCGATCCTCGATGCGCTCTTCGCCACCGGCTACAAGGGCTTCGTCTCCGGCGAGTTTCTGCCGCTCCCCGACCCCGAGACCGCGGCGCGGCGGGGGATCGCGCATCTGCGCGCGGCCGCCGAATGAATTCGGGGCGAAGGGGCGGGCCCGCCGCGAGGTCGGCCTGCGCCGACCGGGCCGGCCGCCGAATGCCTGCTCTGGCGGCCAGGCCAGGGAATTCGGGGCGAAGAGGCCGCGGGTCGCGATGTCGGCCTGCGCCGACCGGCGGCCGCGTCCGCGCAGGCGGACGCCCGGCCGCCGGCCCATTAGCTGCGATTTATGAAAGTTAAAGATTAAACCGGTCATCGCGTTCGCCGGCGCGCTGTGCGTC
>JBBIKA010000183.1:0-8486 GCA_037445695.1 Chloroflexota bacterium | reverse complement strand
CCAGCCCGCTTCAGCGGGCGCGGCTGGGTAGCACGGCCATTGATGGCCGTGCGGTCGGCCGTCATGAGACGCCGTGCTTGCTTTGTTCCTCATCGGGCAGCCGAACGCGCTGTGGAGCCGAACGCAGGAGCAGAGAGCCATCATGTCTACCCGACTCGCCATTGACGGCGGTACGGCCGTCCGCACCGCCCCTTTTCCGGCCTGGCCGGTCTACGATCAGCGCGAAGAGCGCAACCTGTTGGAGGTGTTGCACTCCGGCCGCTGGGGCATCGGCGGCGAAAAGGTGGCGCAGTTCGAGCAACAGTTCGCCGCGTTCCAGGCCGCGCGCTTCGGCATTGGCGTGCCGAACGGCACCCTGGCGCTGCAACTGGCACTACAGGCGCTCGCCATCGGCCCCGGCGACGAGGTGATCACCACCCCTTACACGTTCATCGCCACCGCCAGCGCGGCGATCCAGCAGGGCGCCGCGCCCGTGTTCGTGGACATTGACCTGAATTCGTACAACCTCGCGGCGGCGCAGATCGAGGCCGCCATCACCCCGGCCACCAAGGCCATCGTGCCGGTGCATCTGGCCGGCCGGCCCGCGGACATGGATGCCATCATGGCCATCGCCCGACGCCACAATCTGCGCGTGGTCGAGGACGCGTGCCAGGCGTGGGGCGCGGCATGGCGCGGCCGACGGGTGGGCGCCATCGGCGACCTGGGCTGCTTCAGCTTTCAATCGAGCAAGAACATCTCCGCGGGCGAAGGCGGCATCGTGGTCACGAACGACGAGGCGTTGGCCGAACTGTGCTGGTCGCTCCACAACGTGGGCCGGGTGCGCCGGGGCGCCTGGTATCAACATGAGATCATCGGCGGCAACCTGCGCATGACCGAGTGGCAGGCGGCCGTGTTGCTGGCGCAGCTCGAGCGCCTGCCGGAGCACGCCGCGCGCCGCGACGCCAACGCGCGCTATCTGGCCGAGGCCCTGGCGCAGGTGCCCGGCCTCGCGCCGCTGCCGTTCGACCCGCGCGTCACCGCCCACGCGCATCATCTGTTCATCTGCCGCTACGACCCGGCGGCGTTCGGCGGCCACACGCGCGACGAATTCGTGCAGGCGTTGGTGGCCGAAGGGATCGCGACCGCGAGCGTGGGCTACACCGTCCCGCTCCACCGCAACAACGCCATCCGTCGGGCCGTGGCGCGCGCCGCGCGGGGCCATGATCGGGCGGAACTGCCCCCTTGTCCCAACGCCGAATGGGCCGTGCAACACACCTTCTGGTTGGCGCAAAACACCCTGCTCGGCGACCGGGCGGATCTGGATAGCGTCGTCGAGGCCGCGGACAAAATCCGGCGGGCGTGGGGAGGAGCGGGATGAAGATCGGCGCCGTCAGTTTGGGTTGGGCCGGCCGGCCTTTGCCGCAGGCAATGGAGGATATCGCGGCGTTCGGGGGCCATTGCATCGAGATCAACGGCCGGCCGGGGGTGCATCCGGGCCTGGTGTGGGATGCGGCCGGCGCGGCGCAGGTGCGCGGCTGGGCCGCGGCCGCCGGGCTGGAGATCACGGCGGTGAGCGGCTATTGCGACTTCGCCCAGCCCGAGCCGGCCGCGCGCGCCCACGAGGTGGAACGGCTGATGGTTGCGTGTCGGGCCGCGCACGAGCTGGGCGTGCGCGTCGTGCGTGCCTTTGCCGGCGATGCCCGGCCCGGCCTGACGTTGGACGCGGCCTGGCCGTGGCTGGTGGCGGGCCTGCAAGAAGCCGGCCGCCAGGCCGAGCCGCTGGGCGTTGTCCTGGCCGTCGAAAATCACGGTCGGCTGCTCAACGATGGGCCGGCGTTGGCCCGCCTGGTGCGCCAGGTCGGCGCGGACAATGTGCGGATCACGCTGGACACCGGCAACTTCGCCTGGGCCGGCCATACCGCCGACCAGGTGCAGGCCGATTTCGAGGCTGTCCTGCCCTACGTCGTCAACGTGCACGTGAAGGACGGCATCTGGCGGCCGGAAGCGGCGGCCGCACCGGCCGCGTTCGAGTTCGTGCCGGCTGGCCGCGGCCAGCTTCCCCTGGCCCGGTGGCTCTCTGCGCTGGCCGCGACGGGCTATGCGGCCGGCGTCTGCAGCGAATACGAAGGCCCCGGCGATTTTCGTGAGGGCACGCGCGCCAGCATGGCCTATCTATTGCAATGGATGCGCTCTCGGCGTTCCTGACCCGCCACATTATTTATATCTATTTCCTGTACGGGCTGGCCTTCTTCGCCCTGGGCCTGGTTCTGCTGTCGGAGGGGAGGCATACCAGCGAGTTTCGCTTCGCCCGCGCGCTCCGGCCCCTGGCGTGCTTTGCCTTTGTCCATAGCGCGCACGAATGGTTCGAGATGTTCCAGATCGTCGCGGCGCACACCACGGGGCATACGGCCGGACTCGGCGAAGAAGCCGTGCGGGTGGGCATCCTGGTCACTTCGTTCGGCTTCCTGCTTGTCTTCGGCACGCGCCTTTTGCCCCGCGCCGAGCAATTCCCGCGCGCCGGGCCGCTCCAGGTGGCCTTGATCCTCGGCGTCTGGGCGGCCGCGGTGGGCGTTGTCTACGTGCGCCGGCGGCCCGACGCCGAAAGCCTCATCCTGGCCGCCGATGTGCTGGCGCGCTACCTGCTGGGCATCACGGGCTCGGTGTTGGCAACCTGGGCCTTGTTGCGCGAACGCCGGGATTTCCATCTGCGCGGCATGTCGGCCTATGGCCAGGGCTTGTTATGGGCCGCGCTGGCCTTTTTCGTCTATGGGGTGGTCGGCCAGTTGTTCGTGCGGCCGAGCATCGTCGCGCCCTCCCACGTGCTCAACACCGCGCTGTTCGTGCGCCTGTTCGGCTTCCCGGTGCAGATCTTGCGCGGAGTCGCGGCCGTCGCCATCGCGGTTGCCCTCGGCAATGCGCTGCGGGCCTTCGAGGCCGAAAGCCGCATGCGCCTGGCCCGCGCGAACAAGGCCCGCATCGAGGCCCAGGCCGCCGCGCTGGAAGCCCAAACGCGGCGCACGCAAGAGGTAGAGACCCTCAACCTCCAGTTGCGCCAGGCCCTGCACGAGCTCTCGGCCCTGGTCGAGCTCTCGCGCACCCTCAGCTCGACGATCGAACTGGAGCGCGTGTTGCACTATGCCCTCTATCAGGTGGTCAACAGCTTCGCAAGCGCCTGGTGCGCCGCCATCTTCTTCCCTCGGCCGTCCGGCGAAGCGGAACCCGTTCAGACCTGCTATCGCACCCAGGCCGTGGCCCCTGATCCGCCGCCGGCGCTCCAGGCCGTGGCCGGCCGGACGATCGCCAGCGAGCAGGCGGTGGGGATAGATGAGGCCGATCAAGTCGTCCTGATCGAGGAGCTGGATGCCGATGGGAACGTGCTGGTCAATGAGCCCGGCCGCCGTTATCGGGCCCTCGGCGTGCCGCTCGTCGCACAGGGCAAGATGGTGGGCGGCCTGGTGATCGCGGCGGCGCACGGCGAGCGGCCTTTCGTGGGCCAGGATCTGAATCTGCTGTCGGCGTTTGCCCGCCAGATCGTCACTTTTGTCGAGAACGCGCGGCTCTATCGCGCGCTCCAGGAACGCGAGGCGCGGTTGGCCGACCTCTTCCAGCAGCTCATCAACTCCCAGGAACGTGAGCGCCAGCGCATCGCGCGCGAGCTGCACGACGAGACCGGCCAGAAGCTGACCGCGTTGGCCATGGGTTTGGCCGCCATGGAAACTAGCCTGGAGAGCGGCGACACGGCCGCCGCCGGCCGGTTGGCCCATCATCTGCGCACCATGAGCGATCAGGCGGTCGTCGAGCTCCGGCGCATCATGTCGGACCTGCGGCCGGCCTTGCTGGACGACCTGGGCCTGATCCCCGCGCTGCGCTCGCTGGTGCAGCAGTTCGCCGTGCAGCATCCCGAGATACAGATCGCCCTCACGGCCGATCGGCAGATGCCGCGCTTGACCTCGGAGTGCGAGACGGTCCTCTATCGCGTGGCGCAGGAAGCGCTCAACAACATCGGCCGTCACGCGCAGGCCACGCGCGTCACCGTGACCCTCGAACAGCAGGCCGACGTCGTGCGCCTTGAGGTCGACGACAACGGCGTCGGCTTCGTGCCCGAGGCTGTGTCTCCCCATCCGAGCGGCCGTGGCCTGGGCTTGGCCGGGATGCGCGAACGCGTGATGCTCGTGGGCGGCCGCTGGGAGCTGCATTCGGCGGCCGGCCAGGGGACGCGCGTGGTCGTCGAGTTGCCGCGGCGCTCGTGCGACAAAACAGCATGAGGAGCGACGCTATGAGCCCTATTCGTGTTTTGCTGGCCGATGATCATGCCGTCGTGCGCGCCGGGCTGCGCATGTTGCTCGCCGCGGATGCGGGCCTGGAGATCGTCGGCGAGGCGGAGACCGGCAGCCAGGCGCTGCAACTGGTGGCCCAGCTCCAACCCGACGTGGTCCTGATGGACATCTCGATGCCCGATATGAACGGCATCGAGGCGACCCGGGGCATCAAGGCCGCTCATCCCGACGTGGCCGTGCTGGCGCTCACCATGCACGAGGACGACCAGTACTTCTTCGAGATGTTGGCCGCAGGTGCGTCGGGCTATGTGCCCAAGCGGGCCGCGCCCAACGATCTAATCTCGGCCATCTATGCCGTGCAGGGGGGCGGCGTTTTTCTGTTCCCCTCGGTGGCGCGCGCCCTGGTGCAAGACTACCTCCAGCGCGCGACGCGCGGCGGCGATGCCGGCCGCAGCTTCGATGCCCTGACCGATCGCGAGCGCGAGGTGCTTGTCCTCATCGCCCAGGGCCGCAGCAATCAGGAGATCGCCGATCAGCTCGTGATCAGCGTCAAGACCGTCAACCGGCACCGCGAAAACATCATGGCCAAGCTCAACCTGCATAGCCGGGTCGAGCTGGTACGCTACGCCATCGAAAAGGGCTTGATCGAGATCCCGTAGCCGCCTTGCCGGATCTCCGGCGTGCCCAGAAAGGATGAACATGTACAGATTATATTGGCCAAGAATCGTTGCTGGTTGGTTGATGTTGTTGCTGATGGGGTTGGCCGGCTGCACGACCGGCGTGCAGCCGGCCACGGCAACCCCCGCTCCGGCGACCGCGTGGCCGTCGGCGACGGCCACTGCCGCGACGTCCTTGCCGACGACGGCGCCGGCTACCCCTTCGCCGGCCGCGCCGACATCGGTCCCCACCCCGGCGCGACGGGGGCCGGGCGTCATCCTCCTCTCGATTGACGGCGCGCCGGCCGATACGATCGCCGGCTACATCGCGGACGGCACGATGCCCAACCTGGCCCGGCTGGCACAGGGCGGCGCCCGCGCGGCCTACGCGCGCTCGATCAACCCATCGCTGACCGCCGCCGCGCAGACCAGCATTGCGACCGGCAGCCTGCCGCGGCGCACCGGCATCGTCTCGAACCGTTTTCACCTGGCGAAGGACGACTTCTACTGGTATCAGGACGGCTTCTCCATGCCCCTCGATCAGGCCGAGCCGGTCTGGAAGACCGCGCAGCGCGCCGGCCTGCGCACGGCCGCCGTCTTTTTCGTCGGCGGCCAACCCGACCTGCCCAAACAACTGGCCGATTATACGGTGGGCTACGGCAAGCGCGACATCTACTCCAACCTGATCGAAGTGCGCTTCGAGGCGGCGGCCGCCTGGGAGAACGCGCCCCGTTCCTTCAGCCCGGCCCGCCAGGGCAAGGTGCCGATCGTGAGCCGCGGCAACACCATCGCGACGTTGCTCCTGCTGGCGGTGGACACGAGCGACAACGCCAGGGCCGACTACGACACCTTCTACCTGTGCGAAAAGGCCGCGGTGACGGCCGATTGCGCCACCTTGACCGCGGCCGGCGGCTGGGGTTCGTTCGTCATCAACCAGCGCATCGTCAGCGGCGCGGATTTTAAGATCACCGATCCCGATCTAGACCACTTCAAGCTATTCCAGAGCGCCGTGAACTACAATTCGGCCGCGCCGGCCGAACTGTTGCGGGCCATCAACGCGCGCTTCGGCTTCTTCCCGCCCTCGCCCGACTACTACGCGTTGGAGCACGGCTGGATCACGCCGGAAGACTATCTGGAGATGGCCCGGCGGCAATCGCGGTATCAGATCGAAGTAGCGCGCTGGATCTGGGAGACGTATGCGCCCGACCTGATGTTCGCCTATCAGGCGCCGATAGACGAGGCGCAACACCAGTTCCTGCTGGTGGATCCGGCCCAGCCGGGCTATACGCCGGAAAAGGCGCGGCAATACGAAGCGTATCGGCGCCGGGCCGCTCAGATCGTGGACGATAACCTGGGCCGGTTGCTCGAGGTCGTGGACCTGACGCAGACCACGATCCTGATCGTTTCCGATCACGGCATGGCCCCGATCCGCGGGGAGATCAACGTGAACGCGCTCCTGGAGCGGGCCGGCCTGCTGAAGCTGTACGAGGGCAAGACCGATGTGGACGTGCCCAATACGAAAGCCATCGCCTTCACGTCGGGCGCAGCCGGACACATCTACATCAACCTGCGGGGCCGGGAGAAGGCCGGCACCGTTGCCGAGACCGAGGCGGCCGGGCTGATCGCCACGATTCGCGACTTGCTCAGAGGCGTCGTTGATCCGCAAACGGGAGGGCCGGCCTTTGCCCGCGTGGTGGATCGGGCCGGGCTTGGCGAACTGGGGCTCGATTCTCCCGCCAGTGGCGATCTCTTCGTGCAGGCCGCGCCGGGCTGGGCGCTGGCCGATACGCGCGGGGCTAAAAACGTGTTCAGCAAAGTTGAATATTTCGGCCAACACGGGTATGATCCAGAGATACCAGCGTTGCACGCGATCTTTTATGCGGCCGGTCGGGGCATCCGACCGGGCGTCAGCGAACCGGTCAAGCTGATAGATGTGGCGCCCACCATTGCCAGGTTGCTCGGCTTTGCACCGGCCGCCACGGTAGACGGCCGGCCCATCGAGGGCATCTTGCAGATCCAACCGTAACGCCAGTCGCCGGCTTGCGTCGCGGATCCATCCGGCGCGAGCTGGAAATGTTTTGAAATTCGTCGGGAGATCAGTATGTCTGTGCGAACTCGTTTCATCTTCATCTGCGGCGGTTTGCTCGCGCTGGTGCTGCTCGGCGGCCTGATCGCCGCCTGCACGGGCCGGCAACCCGTCGCCACCCCCACTCCAACGCGGACCCCGCGGCCAACCGCGACACAGGCTCCTCCGGCGACCGCCACACCGGTTCCTACGGCCGCGCCCGCGGCCACCGCGACGCCCGTCGCAACGGCCACCCCGGCGGCCACGGCGACCCCCACGGTGGATGTCAGCCTCATCGTGCCCGGCCGCGATCCGGATATTTCGCCCTTCACCGGCCTGAAGCCCGCCGATCCCAAGATCCTCGAGCGCCGGCCGATGGCCATCAAGGTCGCCAATCAACAAAGCGTTCATCCGCAATCGGGCCTGAACAAGGCCGACATCGTGGTGGAGAGCCCTGTGGAGTACAGCGAAACCCGTTATACGGTGCTTTTCCATAGCCAGGATGCCGAACGGGTTGGCTCGGTGCGCAGCGCCCGGCTGATAGATGTGGAGCTGCCGGCCATCTTCGACTCGGTGTTGGCCTATTCGGGCGGCGTCCAGCCGGTGCTCGACAAGCTCGCGGCCTCGGACATCGGCCGGCAGGTGCTGAACGAGACGGAGGCCGGGATCGGTTTCTTCCGCGATCCGAACATCGTCGTACCCGACAACCTGTTCGCCAATACCGTCAAACTGGCCGAGGTGGTGGCGAAGAAAGGACTGAACCGGCGGCCCCAGCCGGCGGCCGGCTGGGTCTTCTCGCCGGCGGCGCCGGCCGGCGGCGCGGCCGCCAGCAGCGTGCTCATCCCCTATCCGCGCTTTCGGGTGAAGTGGACCTACGACGCGGCCGACGGTCGCTGGAAGCGCGAGATGGGCGGCACGCCGCACATTGACAAGGTGACCGGCGAACAGCTCACGGCCGCCAACGTGGTCATCTTCACCGCGCCGCACGTCAAGACGTTGATTCTGGAGCACGGCACCCAGATGCAGGGAGAGGGGCAGGCGTGCCAGAACTGTTCCATCGAGATCCAGTTCTGGGGCGAGGGGCCGGTGCGCGTGGTGCGCGACGGCAAGGTCTATGAAGGCAAATGGCTCCGGCCGGAACGCCACGCGCCGCTGCGCCTGGTAGATGCGGCGGGCAAAGACATCCCGCTCAAGCCCGGCAACAGTTGGTGGCAGTTCATTCCGACCGACATGCAGCTCACCATCGCGCCCTGAAGCTCATCACTTCTGAGCGAATCTTTAGCTTCTTTTCATGTGAGGTTAATCTCACCGTGGCATGATAACAGCAGAATCAGGATGCGGGTAGGGGCAGCCCAAACCTGATGCAAGATTCCTCCTCCATAAGGTTGAGCAGCACAATTCCCCGGTGGGTGGGCCGGGGAATTGTGCTTTTAAGGGCCCGGCGGCTTTTGGTGGCAAGGCGGTAGGGCTCGCAACTGGCGTGGCCCCATCCCCCGGCCCCTTCCCCGC